>CAYQMC010000032.1:0-8800 GCA_964418285.1 uncultured Chryseobacterium sp. | reverse complement strand
GCGTTACGATCAACAATGCCTCCGCCGCCAATGCCGGCACTTACACGGTAGTGGCGATCAGCAATGGCTGTTCAGGACCACCGGCTACGGTGGATGTTGAAGTGGTGATGGCACCGGCAGTTACGATCGTACCATCCTCGGCGGCCATATGTGCCGGAGAGAGTACCACGCTTTCCGCCGGTGGAGCGGGTAATTATCAGTGGTACATTGGTGCGAACCTCGTGGGTTCAGGACCCACCCTTACCACAAGCCCGGCCACCACCACCACATTCACGGTTACGGGTTCCACAGGCGGATGTCCGGGCAATGCCACTGTAACGGTAACGGTGTACCCCTTGCCTGTCGTGAACGCTGGCGCAGCGCAGACCCTATGCGATCAGGCCATCCCGGTGAACCTTATAGGGAGTCCTTCACCCGGCACTTGGAGCGGACCCATCGTTACACCGGGTGGAGTCTTCACACCGATCCCGGATTCCTTTGGCGTGTACACCCTGACCTACACGCACACCAACAACAACGGTTGCACGAACAGTTCCACCGTTGATGTGACCGTGGAAGACCTTACCCTCATAGCCGATGCCGGCCCGGATACGGCTTTCTGCCCGGGCAACGTGGCCGTTCTGCTACCCCACTCCCCACCCGGTGGCACCTGGGTGGGTGCTGGCCCTGGGGGGACCTTCCTGCCCAGCACCGTGGGCAGCTATACGGTGACCTATTCCTTCGGTACCGGCACGTGCGCCACCAGCGATGATGTGCAGGTCCAGGTGCTTCCTGCGCCGGTGCTGGTCATTTCCAACGACTTCACGGATTGTGCCGATGGCGCGCCGATCCCCTTGGACGCTACGCCTGTCGGTGGTGTCTGGACCGGCAGCGGTATTTCCGGTCCACCTTTCGTGTTCGATCCCGGGTCCGTTGCAGCCGGGCAGCACGTGCTGACCTATACATACAGCGATGGTAGTGGCTGCGCCGCAACGGGACAAACCCTTGCAACGATCGAGGCGCTGCCCGTGGTGGATGCAGGTTCGGACCTCGTGCTCTGCGATCAACCCATTCCTTACAATTTGGCTGCCACACCTGCAGGTGGAACATGGTCGTCCACGTGGATGAACGTAAGCGTTGATGGTGAACTCATTCCGGATGGTATTGGTGTGGATACCCTGGTATACACCGTGGTCAATGCCGCTGGTTGCTCGGCCACGGATACCATTGTAGTGGAAGTGGTGCTGGTGGACGAACCGGCCATCGCAGGGCCGGACGATGCGCTGTGCATCAACAGTGGTGCTGTGCAGTTGGTGGGAAGCCCGGCCGGTGGTGTTTGGAGCGGAACCCAGGTGACCACTGATGGACTCTTTACGCCCAGCACCGCAGGCACCTTCGTACTGACCTACAGCGTTGGTACGGTCACGTGCCTTACGGTCGATCAACTGACCATGGTCGTGAATGAGCTGCCCACGGTGGATGCAGGAACCGACATCGGTGTGTGCCTTGACGGCGGTCCACAGTTCCTTGTGGCCACCCCCGCGGGAGGAACGTGGAGCGGTGTGGGCGTGGACCCGGTCACCGGCGAGTTCGATCCTGGAGCAGCGCTTCCGGGTGGGAATGTCGTTACCTACTCCTACACCGACCCCCTCACTGGATGCAGCAACAGCGATGATGCTACGGTCACGGTCAACCCGTTACCGGTAGCGGGCTTCACCCATGCTCCGGTGGCTTGTGCGGGGGTGGGTTTCTCGTTCACGAACACCAGTACCGGTGCATCCGATGCGTCTTGGACATTCGGCGATGGTGCCAGTTCGAGCGCCCAATCGCCGAGCCATACCTATGGAGCCACAGGTACATACACGGTTACCCTTACCGTAGGCACTGGCGCGGGTTGCTCGGATAGTTTCACGAGCACCGTGGAAGTGTGGGATGTACCCCAGGTGGACCTTGTATTGGATGTGGACACCGGCTGCGGACCCTTGGAAGTCTCCTTTACGAACGGATCGACGGGGGATGGTTTGGAATACCTCTGGGATTTCGGTGGTTTTGCCACTTCCACCGACCAGGACCCGGTACCCTTCGTGTTCCCCCCCGACCCGCTGGAGTCCATCACCTACACCGTTTCGCTCACGTCGACCAATTCCTGCGGCAGTGGCACCACTTCGGTACCTGTTACCGTTATCCCAGTGCCCACGGCGGTCTTCGGGCCGAATGTGAACGTGCACTGCTCCTTTGCCGATGTGCCCTTCGGCAACGCCAGCTTCGGGGAACCGGAAAGCTTTGAATGGGACTTCGGAGATGGCGGCAGCAGCACCCTGCCTGGCCCCATCGTGACACATGCCTTCGTTGCTGGTACCGACCCGACAGAATTCACCATAACGCTCGTGGCCTCCAATGCCTGCGGAAGTGATACCACCCAGCAGACCATCACCGTGGTGCCCAATGAAGTGACCTCGTTCTTCAACACCGATCCCATCCAGGGTTGCGGGCCGCTGACGGTGGACCTTACCCAGTTCTCGACGGGTGATACCGCCTGGGTCTGGGACTTCGGGGATGGGAATACGAGCTTGGAGTATGAACCCACACACACCTTCATCGAGCCTGGCTCCTATACGATCGAGCTGTTCAGCTACGGCTGCGGATTCGACACCTACAGTACCGAAGTGACCGTCTATCCCGGTCCCGAGGTGGCCTTCTCGTCCACCCCTGCAGCAGTTTGCGTGGATGAGCCCTTCACCTTCACGAACCTTACCCCGGGTGTGACCGGTGTAAGCTGGGACTTCGGCGACGGCACCACGTCCACTTTATCCGTGGTGGAACATGCCTATACCGCGAGCGGAAACTATCCGGTTACGCTTACTGCCACTTCGGCGCTCAACGGCTGCACGGGGTCCATCACCCAACAGGTGACGGTATCGGTGAGTCCGGTGGCGTCCTTCGAAGCCTTGCCCGGTTCGGGGTGCATAGACCTTACGGTACAGTTCCAGAATACCTCTTTGGATGGGTCCTTCTACACGTGGGATTTCGGCAATGGCAACACCAGTGCGAGCACCTCACCGGCACATACCTATGGCATCGCTGACACATACACGGTCACCCTTGTTGCTGAGAACCTGAGCGGTTGCAGCGATACCGTCAGCCTGCCGGTGGTCGCCCATCCGCTGCCGTTGAGCACTTTCGAGCTGAGCAGCCAGGAGAGTTGCGCAGCACCTGTGAGTGTGCAGACCTTCAACAATTCCCAAGGGGCGGTCGGTTTCGTATGGGATCTAGGCAACGGGGAGACCTCGGAATTGAACCAGCCTTCGGTGACGTACGATTCACCGGGGAGCTACACGATCCAACTCACTGCCACCAACCAATTCGGTTGCATTGATGTGTCGACACAGGTTTTCATCGTTCATCCCACACCCCAAGCCGCGTTCACGGTGGAACCACAACCCGCCTGTGCCGGTTACCCGGTTTTCTTCAACAATGGATCGGCGAACGCCAACAGTTTCGAATGGTCCTTTGGCGATGGCAGCGGCAGTGTTGCGGACAACCCCATGCACACCTATGATGGCCAGGGGCTTTATGATGTGTTGCTCATTGCCACAGGCCAAGGTGGTTGCACGGACACCTTGATCGTGCCCGGAGCTGTCTTGGTGAATCCATCGCCGACCGCTGATTTCACCTCGGACACCCTGGCCAGCGTTCGCAATGCCTTGCAGTTCAACAACCTGAGCCAGGGCGCCACCGCGTTCACCTGGGACTTCGGTGACGGAGAGTCGTCCGAGGCCATCCATCCAGCGCATCTCTTTCCCGGAGATGGGGGGGGGTATACGGTGTGTTTGACCGCATTGAACGAATTCGGTTGCTCCGATACCTTGTGCCGTTTTGTTGGTGTGAACGCGGATCCGGACATCTATGTGCCGAACAGTTTCACCCCGAACGACGATGGGTTGAACGATGTGTTCCTACCGATCCTGAACGGTTATGTAGGATGGAACTACCGCTTGTTGATCTTCGATCGTTGGGGGGAGGTCATCCACGAGACCCGTGACCGCAATGAGGGTTGGAACGGCCGTGCCCGAGGTAGCGATGCCCAGATCGATGTTTACGTGTGGAAGGTCATCGTTGAGCGGGATGGGGATGCCAGGGATCGTGTGGGGCATGTGAGCCTTATACGCTAGCCACCTCCTGTACTGGGATCTGTTCTGGCCCTGCATATGTGCTTGTCCAGGATAGGAATTCCGGCGTTCTTCACGCGGGATGGACCCGGCACGGGGAGCCTTTGACTTGGGTATCCTGTAATGGGCTTTACAGGAAGGTCGGGCCTCGGTGGTCATCCAGAGCACTGAACCCTTCGAAGAGCTTCGGTATCGGGTCGCTTGTGGATCGTTGCAGCAGAGCCATGGGCCATGAGCCCCGAGGCGACAAACAGGTGAAGCGAGCGAGTCGTCAGATGTTCTTCTTCCCGCTTTTCATCCCAAGGTCCCGAAGCCCGCCAAACTCACCGATCCGTGGATGCCCCGTCGGATCGGCCAGCGGTGCGGATACGGACGCCCCAGCCCGCACGGTGGGTCCCACCCTTCAAAAGACCGACCGGTCGACCAAGTCCACCGGCAGCTCTGCTCCACATTGATGGCAATAGACGGCCCTGTCCTGGTGCTCCACCTGCCCGCATCGGGTACAAACGCGCTCCTTGGTCCGGCGGGTTTGGCGTGCGATCTCAACGCTCACGATACCCGTGGGAATGGCGATGATCGCATAACCCAGTATCATGATCAACGATGCGATGGCCTGGCCCAGGTTGGACTGGGGGGCGATGTCGCCGTAGCCCACCGTGGTCAGCGTTACAATGGCCCAATAGATGCTCCTGGGAATGCTGGTGAAGCCCGATTGTGGTGTTTCCACCACGAACATCACTGCGCCGAACACAGTGACCATGGCAAGTACGGCCAGCATGAACACGATGATGCGATGGCGGCTTGCGAGCAACGCCAAAAGAAGGAGCCGGGCCTCGTGCACATAATCGAACAGATCGAGGATTCGGAATACGCGCATCAGGCGAAGGGCACGCACCACTGCCAGGGCTTGTGAGCCTGGGATGAAAAGACTGATGAAGCTGGGAAGAATGGCGAGAATGTCCACGACACCGAAGAACCCGAAGGCATACCGACGCCAATTCTCACTGATCCAAAGCCTGAGTATGTACTCGATGGAGAACAGGATGGTGATGATCCATTCCGCAGCACGCAACCAGCTGCCGTAGAGGAGGCTGACCTCCTTCACGCTTTCCAGGAAAACGAGCACCACGCTGAGCAGGATCAGCAGGATCAGCAGGATATCGAACAAGCGCCCTGCCGGCGTGTGTGTGCCGAAGATGATGACACGAAGCTTCTGCCGCAGGCGGTCCTTTTTCTTCATTGTGGGGGAAATATACCACGTGTCCCATGTGCCCTTCCGACAAGCCGATGGCCGGGGTTGTCCACCAAGCGCGATCCTTCGCACCTTCGCAGCATGGAATACGGAAGGCTGGATGCCGGGGTGTTGGCCGAACTCCAAGCTGCGCTGGGACCCGATGTCCTGTCGGTGTCCGAGGATGATCGCATGCGCTACGGCCATGACGAGACGGAGGACCTGAGCCATCCGCCTGATGGGGTCATAAGGCCACGTACCACAGAGCAGGTCTCACGGGCAATGGCCATTTGTGCCAAGCACCGCATTCCAGTCACGCCGATCGGAGGTCGAACCGGGCTAAGCGGAGGAGCACTCAGCATCCATGGTGGTATAGGCCTGGCCTTGGACCGCATGGATGCCATTGTCGACATCGATGAGCGCAACCTCCAAGTGACCGTGGAGCCCGGTGTCATCACCCAGGTCCTTCAAGATGCCGTGGCGGCGAAAGGCCTGTACTACCCTCCAGACCCCAGTAGCAAAGGGAGCTGTACCATCGGAGGGAACCTTGCCGAGAACGCTGGTGGTCCGAGGGCCGTGAAGTACGGGGTTACGCGCGATTTCGTCCTGAACCTGCAGGTCGTCCTACCCGACGGGCAGGTGATCTGGACCGGTGCCAATACCTTGAAGAACAGTACCGGTTACGATCTCACGCGTTTGCTGGTCGGTAGTGAGGGGACCTTGGGGGTCATCACCAAGGCCGTCCTGCGACTGATCCCCCTGCCACGCAGGAGCAGTTTGCTGTTGGTGCCTTTTGCGGAAGCCACCAAGGCATGCGAAGCGGTAAGCGCCGTCTTCAGGGCCGGCGTGGTTCCGAGTGCCATGGAGTTCATGGAGCGCGATGCCGTTGTATGGACGATGCGCTTCACAGATGACCTGCCTGCACAGCTCTCCGCCGATCCCGCCGCGTACCTGCTCATCGAAGTGGACGGCAACGACGCCGAGGTGCTCATGCGCGATTGCGAGACCATCCTCCGGGTGGTGGAAGAGCACGGTGCGGGGGAGGTGCTCCTCGCTGAAAGCACGGCTGAAAAGGATGCCCTTTGGCATATGCGGCGTAGCATGCCGGTAAGTGTGAAGGCACATAGCACCTACAAGGAGGAGGATACCGTTGTGCCTCGTTACGAACTGCCCAAACTCTTGGTAGGCGTGAAGGAGATCGGCGCGCGCTATGGCTTTACCAGCGTTTGTTACGGGCATGCCGGAGATGGCAACCTGCATGTGAACATCATCCGCGGGGACCTGGACGACAACTTCTGGACGAAGGAACTACCCATCGCGATCCGCGAGATCTTCACCCTGGTCGTTTCCCTCGGAGGAACGCTCAGCGGTGAGCATGGCATCGGGCTCGTGCAAAAGGGCTACATGGACATCGCATTCAATGCCACCCAGCTCGATCTCATGCGTGGTATCAAGAACGCCTTCGATCCACTCGGGATCATGAACCCTGGTAAGGTATTGCCTTAGTTTCCGATCTACAAGGCATCCACGGCTTGCACCATGGTGGCCAGTGAAGGGTAGATGTGCACGCCGTGCGGTACGCTCAGATCAGGCAACTTGGCCAACTGGCTTCCAGCGATCCAGAAGGACACCTTCTCGGACGGCAACAGCTCGCGCATGCCTTTCAGGAACGCCGGTATCTCATGAGCGGGAGGATTGGCCATCAACAGGGTCACAAGCACCACCTTGCTGTCGAACTTCGAAACCACCTGTTCCAGATCGGCCACGGGAACGCTTTGGCCCAGGTACACTGTGCGCTCACCTCTGGAACGTAGAAGATGGTCGAGGTACAAAAGTCCAAGCTCATGGATCTCGTTCTCGGGCAGGTAGAGCACGAAGACCTTGTCCTTTGGTGCGGAATGCAGGGGAAGCGCACCAGTGGCGATGATGATCTTGTGCCGGATCAGGTTGCTGACGAAATGCTCCTGTGCCGGGCAAATGGAGTTGGATTGCCACAGAAGGCCGATCTGCTCAAGAAGCGGTACATAGACCTTTTCCACCAAGGCGCGGAACCCGTACAGATCGCGGAACTTGCCGCTCACGCTGTCGAACAGCACTTCATCGAAGCTCAACATGGCCAGCTTCAAGGAGTTCAACACGTCACTTCCTTCCAGCTGGTCTCCGGCCACTTCGCTCACCAGACGCTCACGATCGGCGGGCGAAAGCGCTGCTATCTTGGAGATCTTGTACCCCTTTTGGTTCAGGTAGGCCACGTTCAGGATGACCTTCAACTCATCCAGACTGTATGTGCGGATGTTGGTCCCTGTTCGATCAGGCGCGAGCAGGCCGTAACGCTTCTCCCACATCCGGATGGTATGTGCCTTTACGCCGGAAAATTCTTCCAGGTCCCGGATCTGGAATCGGTTCATGTAGAGGTTCATCGAGGGCCAAGGTAATTTGTTCGATCAAGGGTCGCTCCGGTTGAACGAACGGTTGAATAACAGTCAGCAACGGTGATGGTTCGGCCGGACACGAAAAAGGGCCCCCGCACGTGCGGGAGCCCTCTTCATTTCGTCCGAAGTGGGGGATCAACGAACGATCTGCACAGGCACTGAGCGCACGCTGGTGCTGCCTACGATGCTGAGCGTGTAGGTTCCAATGGCCAGGCCATCCAGTGGCAGTTCGATGCGACTTTCGCCAGCAGCGATGCCAAGGTCCAGGCTGCGCACAGTGCGACCGGCGAGGTCGGTGAGCTGCAGATTGGCTTGTGCGGTCTCCTTGCTGTCCAGGTCGATGAAGAAACGATCGTTGCTGGGGTTCGGCCATACGGTCATGTCGTTCAACAGAGCATCGCGCTCGTTCAGACCAGTGGCAACCGGCAGGGGGATGAGGTCTCCACCAGCTGGCAAAGCCACCCAGAGTCCAAAGCCGGCTCCGTTGCTGTTGTTGGCTGGGTTCAGGAAACCGGAGGCCAACACGGTGAGAGCTGTTCCTTCAAGCTCCAGTGCGGCCAAGGGAGCCTGGTAGGCCAATACAGGCGTACCATCGGGCAACTGTACTTCGAGCACGAAATCGGCCGTGGGCACCTCGAGGTAACCTGCGAATTCGCTGTAGCTGAAGGGATCCACGATCACTGCTCCGGCCAACACGGCTGTTTCTGCCACCTGCACGGTCGGTGCGTCGGTGCTTCCGTGGAATACAAGCACATCGGTACCTGGACCTTGGGCTGTTTGACGGGCTCCGTCGGTCACGTAGATGTCGAAAGGCGTGGCCGGGGTGTACCCGCTGCCGCTCACGATGCCATTGGCCACCAGGATGTAACTGGCGTCAGCCTCCAGGTTATAGTTGAAGGTCGCGATGCCGTCGGCCACGCTCGTGCTGTTGCCCGGTGCGATCACTACCTCCAGGTCCACGCCGCTTGGTACGGGTACGAAGGGAGTGG
>CAYQMC010000031.1:0-22298 GCA_964418285.1 uncultured Chryseobacterium sp. | reverse complement strand
CTGTGGTTCACTGAACTGCTCTGGCCCGACTTCAGGCAGGAACACCTGTACCAGGCAGTGATCGATTACCAGAACCGCGAGCGTCGCTTCGGTCTCATCAGCGAACAGATCAACCCGTGACCAGGATAGGCCTACTGTTGCTCGTCCTGCTTGCAGGCGTCCTGGTGCATGGGCCTAGTGCGCAAGCACAGACCATCGACATCCGGACGATGGACGCGGCGTACCCGCAGGAATACGAGATCGGTGGCATCACCGTCAGTGGTACGGTGAGTACCGACCCCAACGCGGTCAAGCTGTTCTCCGGACTTGCCGTGGGCGACAAGGTCACCATACCGGGAGATCGGATCTCCATGGCGATCCGTAACCTGTGGACGCAGAAACTCTTCAGTGATGTACGTATCGAGGCGGCGGAAGTGCGTGGGCGGACCATCTTCCTGCACATCGTGGTGCAGGAAAAGCCCCGCTTGTCGCGCTTCAAGTTCAATGGAGTAAGCAAGAGCGAGGCCGACAAGTTGCGGGAAGAAGTGCTCCTGGTGCGCGGGCAGCAAGTGAACGAAGCATTGGTGGCCACGACACGTTACAAGATCCAGCGCTATTTCAGTGACAAAGGCTACCTGAAGGCCACAGCCGATATCCGGGAGCTCAACACGGACAGCTTGATGTCCAATAGCGTGCAGCTTACGATCAATGTGGACAAGGGTCCGCGCGTGAAGATCAGCGACGTTGTTTTCATGGGTAACGAAGCATTGCCGACCAAGCGATTGCGCAAGGCGCTGAAGAAGACCAAGCAGAAACGCTGGTGGAACGTCTTTGCCAGCAGCAAGTTCATCCGGGAGGAACTCAAGGCCGATAAGGACCGCCTGCTCGATATCTACAACGAGAAGGGGTACCGCAATGCGGCTGTCGTGAAGGACACGGTGTACTTCGTGAAGGATGACCGCGTGCGGGTCGAGGTGACCGTTGATGAAGGTGAGCGCTTCCATTTCCGGAACATCACCTTTACAGGAAACACCAAGCACGACGACGAGGAACTGCATTCCATCCTGAACATCGAGCGCGGCGATGTATACAACAAGAAGCTCCTGGAGAGCCGGCTCTACATGAACCCTGCAGGTCGCGACATCAGCTCCTTGTACATGGACGATGGTTACCTGAGCTTCTATCCGGATCCGGTGGAGATCCTGGCCGAAGGGGACAGCATCGACATCGACGTCCGCATCCGTGAGGGAAAACAATACCGCATCCGGAGCGTGATCATCAACGGCAACAGCAAGACCAACGAGCATGTGGTGCGCCGGGAGATCCGCACAAGACCGGGCGAGTTGTTCAACCGCAGCGATGTGATACGTACCCAGCGGGAACTGTCCAACCTGGGTTACTTCAACCCTGAGACCTTGGGGGTGAATCCGGTGCAGGATGTGCGCACCGGATTGGTCGACCTGGAGTATACCGTGGAAGAGAAACCCAGTGACCGCCTTGAGCTCAGTGGAGGTTGGGGGGCGGGTCGTTTGGTGATGTCCCTTGGACTTTCGTTCACCAATTTCTCCATGCGCAACTTCTTCAACAAGGACGCGTGGACCCCTTTGCCCAGTGGTGACGGGCAGACCCTGAACCTGCGTGCACAGACCAACGGGCGCTTCTTCCAGAGCTACAGCATGAGCTTCGTCGAGCCATGGCTGGGTGGCAAGAAGCCCAATGCACTGAGCTTCTCGCTGTATCATTCGGTGCAGACCAACGGAGAGTCCCGCTACCGTACGTCGAACGATGTTCGTGAACTCAACCCGCTGCGTCAGTCCCTGCTTATCACGGGTGCCACCGTTGGTCTTGGGAAGCGGCTCACCTGGCCCGACGACTATTTCATCCTTCGCCAGACCGTGGGCTTCCAGAATTACGACCTACGCAACTTCGGCAGCGGTGGTGGGCAGATCTTCTTCGGTTACGAGACAGGCACCAGCAACGTACTATCCTATCAACTGGCTATTTCGCGGAACTCGGTGGACCAGCCATTCTTTGCCCGCACCGGTTCGGACATCTCCTTCTCGGTGAAGGCCACACCACCCTTTTCGCTGATGCAGCCCGACAAGGATTGGGCTGAGATACCACCTTCCGAGCGTTACAACTGGGTGGAATTCCATAAATGGAAGTTCACCACGCAGTGGTACAACAAGCTCACCAACAGCAAGACCGGCCATAACCTGGTGCTCATGACCCGTGCTGGTTTCGGTTTCCTCGGCCGCTACAACGACAAGTTGGGTGACGCCCCCTTCGAACGCTTCTACCTGGGCGGCGTTCCCTTGACCGGCTTCGTGCTCGATGGCCGTGAGATCGTGGCACTGCGTGGGTACGATGACTTCTCGCTGGCGCCCAACACGGGGAACTTCGTCGTGTCCAAATACACCACCGAGCTGCGCTTCCCGGTGTCGCTGAACCCTTCGGCCACCATCTATACCCTGGGCTTCTTCGAGGCGGGCAACACCTGGTCCAGTCTGGATCGCTTCGAGCCCTTCAAGCTCTATCGTTCCGCCGGCTTCGGCCTGCGCCTTTTCCTTCCCATGTTCGGCCCCATGGGCCTGGACTATGGCTGGCGCTTGGACGACGTGCCTGGCATCCCAAACATGGCCCGCAGCCAGTTCCACTTCACGATCGGCATAGATCTTGGCGAGCTCTAATGACGATCGCCTATTTTCGGCGACCTTCCCATGATACGCAAACTGAAACTGGTACTGGCATTGGTGGCCATGGTGTGTGCAACCGCACAGACCTCGGCGCAGCGGATCGCGTTCGTCAACACCAAGTACATCCTGGACCAAATGCCGGAATACGACGAGGCCCAGAAAGAGCTTGACAAGGTTTCGAAGCAGTGGCAGGACGAGATCGATGAGCGCCATGTGCAGATCAAGCGGATGCGCGAATCGTACAATGCTGAGGCCATCCTTCTGACCGAAGAGATGAAACGCTCCCGCTTGGAGGAGGTGGACCGTCGCGAACGTGAAGCGCACGACCTTCAGCGCCGCCGCTTCGGTCCCAAAGGCGACCTGTTCAAGAAGCGTCAGGAATTGATCCAACCCATCCAGGATCGGGTCTACGATGCGATCAAGGAAGTGGCCGGAACCAGCTATGTGGCCGTCTTCGACGTGGGTGGACAGAGCAGTAACCTACTCTTTGCAAGCGAGAAATACGACAAGAGCGATTCCGTGCTGCGCAAATTGGGCATTCGCCCCGGCAAGGAGGGCAAGGGCGGCGGCGACGACGAGGAATTCGGCGAGCCACCTCCGGATGATAAACCGCAGGATCCCCCACCTCCTGGAAGGGACGGTGGCGGAGGCGGACAGGACATGAAACAACCACGATGAACATTCGACCCATGAGAACCCTATTGATCGCCTTTGGATTGCTGCTGTGCGTAGTACCCAAGTCCATGGCGCAAACACCGACCAAACTCGGTCATATCGATCGTCAACAACTCTTGTTGGTCCTCCCGGAGCGGAAGAACGCCGAGACCAAGATGCAGGAGTTCGCCGGCGAGTTGGACAAGCGTCTGCGTGCAATGGGTGCGGAGTACGAAACAACCGTGAACAACGCACGTGAAAAGGCAGAAACCCTCACCAATACGGAGCGCGAGATGCTGATGCGCGATATCCAGCAACTTGAGCAGCGCATCCAGGAGGCCCAGGAGAAGGCCCAGGAGGACCTCGCAAAGCAGGAGGAGGAGCTGCTCCGCCCGATGGTGGAACGAACCAACAAGGCCATCCGCGATGTGGCCACCGAGAACAACTTCACCTACATCTTCGATACAAGCACAGGCTTCGTATTGTACTTCGACAAGGGTGAGGACATCATGCCATTGGTGAAGACCAAGCTCGGTATCTGATCCCGTGTTGAACGACCGCCCCATCGGCATCTTCGATTCCGGTATCGGCGGGCTCACCGTGACCCAGGCCATACGGCAGGCGCTCCCCAAGGAGCGCCTGCTCTATTTCGGGGATACTGCGAACATGCCCTACGGCCAGCGCAGTCTGGAGGAAGTTCGTGCCTTCAGCATGGCGATAACCGAAGCCCTTCTCCGTAAGGATTGCAAGCTGATCGTCGTAGCGTGCAACACCGCAAGCGGCGCTGCCTTGCAGGACCTGAGGGAACGTTGGCCGAACATACCATTTGTAGGCATGGAGCCGGCGGTGAAACCCGCGGCCGAACACACGCGCAGCGGTGTGGTGGGGGTGATCGCTACCACGGCTACTTTCCAGACCCAGGTCTATGCATCGGTCGTTGAGCGTTTCGGCAAGGACGTGCATGTGCTTCATCAAGCGTGCCCTGGCCTGGTAAGCGCCATCGAGTGCGGAGATCTTGATGGTCCAGGCACTGAACATATGCTGCGGGGCTGGCTCGAACCAATGGTCGCGAAAGGCATCGATGCCTTGGTCCTCGGCTGCACCCACTACCCCCTTGTGCGTGCGCTGATCGAACGGATCGTCGGACCTGGGGTGCGTGTCATAGACCCCTCGCCGGCAGTAGCGAAACAAGTGGCACGGCTGCTGGAACTACACGGTTTGGAAGCTGCCCCGGCCCACCACGGTGACCTTCGGTGCCATACCAGTGGCGATCCCTTGGTATTCAAAGCCTTGATGGCCCGCATCGGAATGCCCGGGATACCTGTGCTGCCCGGAGCCTGGCGGACCAACGACGAATTGGAATTGAGCTGAACCCTTCGTGCCGAACGGTGCAAAGGATCCCGGGGAACCGAGCGTGATGGACGATCCTGGGAACTGTTCGGATCGAAGAACTAACGTTCACGGCTTGCGGCGGCCCCATCCGCGAAAGGCCATCATCGGTCCTCCTTGAACCAACTCGCGTACTTCAGATAGTTCGCCGCAATACGCTCGATCTCGTTCTTGGAAAGTTCCGGTCCCACATCACGCACACGCTTCGCGGGCACACCGGCCATGAGACTTCCGGGGGGCACAATGGTATTCTGCAATACCACAGCACCAGCAGCGATCACACTGCCTTCGCCGATCACGGCGTGGTCCATCACGATCGCGCCCATGCCGATCAGCACTTTGTCGTGGATGGTGCAGCCGTGTACGATGGCGTTGTGGCCGATGCTGACATCGTTGCCGATGGTGAGCGCTGCGCGCTCGTAGGTGCAGTGCAGCACTGCACCATCCTGGATGTTGACGCGATGGCCCATGCGTATGCTGTGCACATCGCCCCGGACAACGGCGCTGTACCACACACTGCACTGGTCACCCGTCACCACATCCCCGATCACCACCGCCGTTTCGGCCAGGAAGGCATCAGCACCGAATTGTGGCGTAAAGCCCCGTACACTGCGGATCAGTCCCATGGCCCAATGTTACTCCACAGGACCGTTCGGTAGCGTTGGCGCCTTGCCACAGCCTTCCTTCTGGCAACAATCCGGCAGTGCCGCAAAGGCCTTGGGGTCTCCTGGCAGGTCATCGGCATGGTAGCCGAGCTTGGTCACCGCCAGGCGGATGGCCTCAGGGCTGGTCTTGCGCGGATCGTAGTCCACATTGATCATGTTCGAAGCAAGATCAAGCTGCACCTTCTTCACACCCTTCTCGTAGATCAGCTCGCCTTCTATGGTCACAACGCACATGTCGCACACGGCAGATGTACGAATGCTTATCGTCTCGGTCTTCTTGTTCTGTGCGTGCGCCGCGAAAGCAGGCATGAGCATCAGTATGAACAGTAGATTCCTCATGGTTCGATGGGGGTTTGTATGTTCTTTCTTGGAATTGTGAATCGAAGGCCACCATAGGCCATGGCAAGATTGGTAGGACCCCAGATCAGGGAAGCGTCAAAGAAGGGACCAAAGGGGTCCTCCGGAGCGATGATCTGTCGGTCCTGTAGGGTACTGGTGAGATTCTCGCCACCGAGGTAAAACTCCCAATTCCCCATGATATGGGTGACCTGGGCATGCAGGGTGGCGAAGGCCGGAGCGCGATCGATGAAGCGATACTCCTCGGGGTTCTCCGTGGTGTTCGGGATCCGGCTTTCGCCGAAGATGTTGAAGCTCACATCGAAGCGCCACCGTTCCTTGCGGTCGGCATACCCCAGATCGACGAGGCCACGGTGCACCGGCGTGAAGGGCCGTTCCAGCAAGCGTCCGTCGTAGGTGGTACGTGCATCATACCACCGATAATTCAGTTTCAGGTCGAACTGGCGCGACAGCTGCACATGAACATCGGCCAGCACGCTGGTTCCGTATGAAAGGCCGTCGAGCATGTAGAACGCGACCGTCCGTGGGCTCCGGTCCAGGTCCGTTACGATCTGTTGGGTGAAGCGGGTGTGGTATCCATCCACGCCCACTGCCCACTTACGGTCCAGCCACTTGAACTTGTGCAGGAAGGCCGCGCCGAAATTCCACGCCCTCTCCATACCTAACGCACCTTCCACCACGACATTCCGTGAGCTGGCCAAAACGCTGGCACTTTCGGCCAGGGGGTTGGCCGTACGGAAGGCGTGACCTGCCGAAAGGCGCACCGTGGTGAGCGGTCCCAGATCGTATTTCACGTGTGCTCGCGGACTTACGGCGGTGCCGAAGAGATCATTGGCATCCACACGTACGCCTCCCACCCAGGTCACTTTCTCGCGCTTGCTGGTGTACTCGGCGAACGCACCCGGCATCAGCTCGGTGCGGGCGAAGGCACTATCCCGAAAAGCCTCCTGGTAGTCGTCGTACTGGAAGCTGAGACCGGCCTTCAACTGATCATTGCCCGTACCAAGCAACTGCTGGTATACGACATTCCCATAAAGACTCTCCTGCGCACCGGTATAGCGACGTTCACCGTACAGGGAGTTCACCTCATGCCGCCGACCCGACACGATGAAGCCGACACTCTTGGTGGGATCGTTCTTCAACACGAATCCGTATTTCCCCAGCACATCCACCATCTCATTGCGGATATCGATACCGTAGAGCATGTCCGGCCTGTTGATGGCCTGTTCTCCCGTGACGGGTGCGGCACCATGCTTTGCGGACTGCCCACCGCTGCGCGCATCGTTCACGTAGCGTACGGTCAATTGGCCTGTCCGGTTCTCGTCCCGGTACATCCATCGGTCCATGATGTTGACACGCTGGGAAAGCGGCATGTCCATGAAGCCATCGCGATTCTGGTCCATCTCCGTATTGAACCAATTGCCGTGCACCAGCAGCAGGTTGTCGCTATGCTTGCCGACCTTCTGTGCTGCGTGGATATTGGCCTCCGACCTGCCCTGAGCGTTCCCGTAGAGATTCACAAAGAGCGGAGGCTCGGTGGCGGGCTGCAGTAGACACAGGTCGATCTGCCCGGTCATCGCATTCGGGCCGTTCACCGCGGTTCCAATGCCTTTGCTCAGGTTGATCTCGTTGATCCAGGTTCCCGGTATCAGCGTGAGGCCACTCGACGTGGATAGCCCGCGGATGAAGGGGATGTTCTCCACGCTGATCTGCGCGTACTTGCCATCAAGTCCAAGAATACGGATGGTCTTGGTACCACTGACAGCATCGTTGAAGCTCACGTCCACCGTGGCATTGGTCTCGAAGCTCTCGCTCAGGTCGCAGCACGCGGCGCGCTTGAGCTCCATGCTGGATATGATCTCCGTAGCAAGCTGCGAACGGGAGTCGAGCACCGTGGTGCTTTGGCGCTCGACGATCTCCACGCCCCTCAACTCCAAGTTGGGCTTCAGCGTGAATCGCAATGGTCCTGCAGGGTGGGCTTCGAGAACGAGCGTATCCGCAGTGAACCCCACATAGGATGCCACCAGCCGTGCTGGCCAACCGCTTGGTGGAGATAGGCTGAATCGCCCGTTGGCATCGGTGGTGGTTCCACTGGTGGTTCCGGCCCAGAGGACATTGGCACTTGGCAGCGGGGAGGAACCCGCAGCAGCATCGGTGCGCACAACACCGGTGATGGGTACCTGGGCCATTGCACCAAATGGCACGATCAGTAGCAAAAGGCTTGAACGGATATGGAATGACATTGGCGTTCCTTCTTGAAGTGTACAGGTACACGAAGAGCACCGTAGCGCTCTGGCGCCGTATCGGCGCAGGGAAGGACCGCGTCTAAATGCGGAAGGTGGAATGCAGCGCCAGTCGCTGCGTCGCGGCCAATGGCTGCGAGCGGCGGAAGCAACGATCCGCGGGAAGGCCCTGCGGAGCAACGATGCGCAAACCGTTCACGTGCACATCGCCGGCATGCAACGGCATCATCTCCAAGCTAGCTCCAGGTAAAAGGGGCTCTACATCCAAAGCCGCCTGGCCGAAAACACAGCAGACCGGAGCCACGGCAGGGCCCTCCGAAGGCTCGGGTTCGGGGCAGCAATCCTCGAGTATTCCGAAGGACACGACCGAGTGGCCGCTCATGAGACAGGTCATTCGCGACAGCGCCATGCCACTGGTCGCAAAAAGCAACAACAGCACCACGGAGATCGTGGCCCAACGATGACGTTGAAGCAAGCGACGCATGGGGACAAAGGTAGGCCATGCCTGCGCCTTGGCATCCAGCCTGTATCGCACCGACTTGGGAAACCCATTCATGACCCGCCGTACTTTTGCCCCCCCAACAGGTCCGATCCCACGCGCTATGGCAGGAACGATGAAACGCCCACCGATCTCGGTATATGCCGAGATGACCCCTAACCCTGCGAGCATGCGTTTTGTGAGCAGCCGTATCCTGGTGCAGGATGGTCGCTTGTTGGAGTTCCGCACCCCGGATGAACCCGTGGGCGTTTCGCCCTTGGCCGAGCACGTCTTCAACCTGCCCTTCGTTACGGCGGTGTTCATCTCCAGCAATTTCGTCACCGTTACCAAGAACAACTCCATAGACTGGGACCTGGTGCAGTTGGAGTTGCGCGAGTACATCCAGGAATACCTCAACGCCGACGGTCGTGTGGTCTACGAGGATGCTCCGGCACAAGCCCTGGCCGATGCCAACGAGCGCGCCAGCACGCACGCCGACGCCAGGAGCGCGGAGGACGAGCAGATCATCCGTATCCTGGAGGAATACATCCGCCCGGCGGTGGAAGGCGACGGAGGACACATCGCCTTCAAGTCCTTCGACGAAGGCATAGTGACCGTTTCCTTGCGCGGTTCATGCAGCGGATGCCCCAGTAGCATGGTGACCCTGAAGCAGGGCATCGAGAACTTGTTGAAGCACGAGGTGCCGGGCGTACGCGAGGTGGTCGCGGAGGAGTTATAGTGCTCCATTGCGGTCCATTTGTGCATTTTCGGACCGTGGCGCATCCCATGGGTAAACACACCCATCATGCGCTACACATCCTCCCTGTTACTGGCCGGCCTGCTCCTTGCAGGCAACGTCACCGCCCAAAGCCTCGGTGAGATCCGGGGCCGTGTATTGGACACGAACGGACAACCCGTTTTCCTGGCCACTGTTTCCACGGAAGTCTCTGGGTCGTTGCACGGCACCACCACCGACTTCGATGGCAAATTCGTCCTGAAGCCCCTGCCTCCCGGGATCTATTCGGTGCGCATCGGGTTCGTAGGCATGGCAACCCGTGATGTCCCCGGTGTCTCCGTGGTATCGGACCGCGCCACTTACCTGCCCGACCAACGCATGGCCAACATGGGTGGAATGGATACTTTGGTGGTCTATGGATACCGTCGGCCCCAGATCGACATCGACGACCCAAGCCGCATGAGCCTGCTGGCGCAGGACTTCGAGCGCGACCCGAACAAGCGCAGCCCGAACACCATGATCAGCACCAACTTCCCCGGCGTAACAGCTTCCCTGAACGGCGATGGGTTGCACTTCCGTGGCTCGCGTACCGAGAACATGGTGTCCTTCATCGACGGTGTGAAGGTCAGCGGTGCCATGCCAAAAGTCCCCCCCAGCGCGATCAGCAGCATCAGTGTGTACACTGGCGGCCTGCCAGCACGCTATGGCGATGTTACCGGAGGCGTGGTGGTGATCGAGACCAAGACCTACCAGGAGATGTTCCAAGCCGCGCGGGCCAGGCAAGCGCTGATGGCCGAGCAGGCCATACCAGAACTGGACTGAGCATCCTTCATGTTCCTGCGCCGGAAACATACCGAACAAGCAAGCGACGAGGACCTGATAACGCTATTGCGTAACGGGGACAGGTCCTCGCTGGGCTACCTGTGGGACAGGTACGCCCACTTGCTGTTCGGCGTGGGCATGAAGTACCTGAGGGACAGCGAACGCAGCAAGGACTGCGTGGTGGAACTCTTCGCCGACCTGCCCGCACTCCTCACAAAGCACCAGGTGGAACGGTTCCGTCCTTGGGTCCATACCGTAATGCGCAACCGTTGTCTACTCGTGCTCCGCAATACCAGACACAACGTTGGGCTACCTGAAGAACTGCTGGAGGATGTACACTCGGAAGAGCATGATTCCGCCGTGCTGCGCGAGGCGGAGCTCCAGCGCTTGGAACATGCCATCGACCAATTGAACGACGGACAACGGACCTGCATCAGGCTCTTCCATTTGGAGCGCAGGTCCTACGAAGAGGTTGGCGAAAGGACCGGCTACGCACCGGACCAAGTACGCAGCCACCTCCAGAACGGCCGCAGGAACCTGCGGATCATCCTTGAACGCCATGCCGACCAGAGCACACACTGACCATCCCTTCTCCCGACCTGATCCGCCGAGCAAGGCACAGGTGCAGGCCTATCTGGAGGGGCGACTTCCCCGGGACCAGGAGCAAGCCATGGAGCGCAGTATGGAACTGGACCCCCTGCTTCGCGATGCGATCGAAGGACTGCGCATTCCCGGTGCTGCAACCGCCTTGGAAAGCCTCCATGAACAGCGACCAAGCCCACCTGGCACACACGGCAGAAGTGCACTGTTCCTGATCGGCGCAACGCTGGGGATGTTGACGATCGGCGGGATCTGGCTTGCGGCGTCGGCATTGTTGGAGAATGACCGAAACTCCAGCTCCCAAGGCACCCATGCCACCTCAGCGGAAACCATCCGTGAGCAGGCTTCCTACACCCCTCCATTGGACCCTGCGGAGATCGCTACAGCGATGGAGCAGCCCGAAACACTGCGGATAGGACATGTTCCCGAAGAACGGCCCATTCCGTTGGGCAGTACCCTTGCACCCGTGCAACGCGAGCCGGGCATCGCACCGCTGGACCCCATACGCAGCAAGCTTCCAGAGGCAGCACACGACCCGCCTCGCCCAGCACGTGCGAAACGCAGCTCGCGCCTGCTCTTGTTTCCACACGATCTGAAGTTGGTGCACCCGGACGAGCAGTACCCGTTCGATCCCGGCGTGGACCCCACCCTGTTGAACGTATCGGCACAGTACACCGACAGAAGAACACAACAGGCCAACAACGAGCCTCCACGCACCGTGCGGTACACGGACTACATGGACGAGGCCCTGGGCCAATTCAGCCGAAACGACCACAAGGCCTGCCTAAAGAGCTTGGACTTCCTCCTGGAACAGTACCCGGATGATGTGAACGCCCTGTTCTATGCAGGCCTCTGCAGCTATAATCTTGCGCTCTACGAGCATGCTCGCAACTTCCTGCACCGGGCAGCAACACACCCGATCGACAGCTTCAACGAAGAGGCTGTGTGGTACCATGCGCTCACATTGGAACGCTTGGGCGAGCACCGGTCCGCACAGGAGGCTTTCGCGAGGATCGTCGCTGATGATGGCTTTTATGCGGAGCGTGCAGCGGCGCGGCTTAGATAGGTCCGCGGCATTGGAATACGGTGGGTGTGTACAGAGCGATACCTCTCCAGCATAGCAGGTATGGCGTTGCATGTGTTCCATACTGCATCGTGCAGCTATCGTAGTGCACGCAGGTGGTCGTGCACAGCTTTCGCAACGTTCTGCCGTGTATTTCATACGATGGCCAACAGGCATGCGTGACGCTTGCCGGAGATCCATGGCCCTGGAGGATCTTGCCCTGTCCACCGTATGATCAGGATAGCCCCCAACGAACACGCCACGGCAATTGCCGTGGCGCGCTCTTCCCCTGGTCCCTACCCTACTACTACAACTCCAAGACTTTGAATTCCGTACGCCGGTTGTTCTGGTGCTGATCCTCTGTACACGCGTCGCACTTGCAATCCTCGGAAGGTTTCGTCTTGCCGTACCCCTTGCTGACGACGCGGTCCTTTGCGATGCCTTTGGAGATGATGTAGTCGACGGCGCTCTTCGCCCTGCGCTTCGAGAGGCTCAGGTTGTACGCATCCTTACCGCGACAGTCGGTGTGTGAGCTGAGCTCGATCTTCACAGTGGGGTTCTCCTGCAGCGTGACCACCAACTTATCCAGCTCCAGCGCAGCATCCTCGCGGATATCAGCCTTGTTGAAGTCGTAGAAGATGTTGTCCAAGCGCATCACTTGGTCCACAACCAGCGGGTACAAGCGCATGTCCGTTGTAATGGCGGCACTGGGCTTGCCTTTTGTGGTGATCTTCGCGCTTTGCTTGAAGAAGCCGTCCTTTTCGGCCCTGATCCGGTAGTCGCTTTCAGGCTTCAATGGGAACTGGTACCTGCCTGTTCCATCGGTGACCGATCCCGCGAGCACGTTTCCGTCACCATCGGTCAAGGACACATTGACACCGGCCAGCGGCTCGCCTGTTTCACCATGGAAGATGGTACCTATGGCCGCATAGTCGTACTTCACCATCTCCACCACGATCTCGGTGAGCGGGTCATCGTCCGTTGCCACGGGCATCTCGACCTGATAGTATCCGTTCATATTGGCCACGAGGAGGTAGTTCTCGTGGTACTCAGCATTGATGCTGAAGCGTCCTCCTTCGGCACTTTCCAAGGTATAGCGCTTCACATGCTGGCCATCGCCATCCTTCAGAACGATGCTGGCTCCCTCGATCGGCTGTCGGGTTACACTATCGATCACCCGACCTGCCAGGTACACCATGGGCGGACGGATCGTGCAACCATAGATATCATCGCTCCCCAAACCTCCGGGGCGATCGCTGGAGAAGAACCCGATGCTATCATTGATCAGCATCAGGCCATGGTCATTGAAGTGGGTATTCAGCGGATAGCCCAGGTTGAACACCTTGCTCGGGCCATCAGGACGCAAGCGCGAGCTGAAGAGGTCCATTCCACCCAGACCTGGATGACCATTGCTCGAAAAGTACAGTGTGCTGTCCGCACGAAGGAATGGATACATCTCGTTACCGGAGGTGTTCACCTTCGCCCCCAGGTTCTGGGGTGCGCCCCAACTATCACCCATTTTCTCACAGAACCAGATGTCGGTGCCGCCAAAACCACCGGGACGATCGCTCACAAAGAAGAGACGCTCACCACCTGGGGATACAGCCGGATGGCCATTGCTGAACTCGGGGTCGTTGTGTTCGAACATGACCAGGGAGGACCATTCGGGTTGGCCGAACTCCCCGGCGATGACATCCGTGTAGTAGATGCCAAGGTTCAGTTCACCGCGTTCGCTCTTCTGGAGCACACCGTAGTTCACGTTATTTCGTGTGTAGTACATGCGCTTGGCCGTGGAGTCGTAGCTCACCGTACCATCGTGATACCGGCTGTTCACGTCCTTGCGCATCACCATGGGCTCTTCCGCCGTAGTGCCTTTGAGCAAAGCCGAGTAGAGGTTCAGGTAGTGCTCACCATCCCACTGATAGGTGCGTCTGCCGCCAGCACCCTCTCCACGTGCACTTGAGAAGAGCAGCAGTTCCTCCATTACGCTCATGCCCAGATCGGCCTCTGGGGAGTTGATGGGCACCGTACGGATATCACCGCGTGTACTATCTGCCAGTGTGCGATCGAAGAAACCAGGGTCGTTCAAGTAGGCCTTGGAGCGCGGATCATCCGGGCTCACAGCAGCATGGTTCCCGTACCACTCCATAGCAGTCTTGTAATTACCGTTGGCCCTCAGTTGATCGGCATAGGCCAGGATATCGTCCGGGCTTCCCTTGCCGGTCGCCATCAAGCGTGTGTAAGCATTCTCCGCCTTCTTTGGGTCGCCCATCTTCTGATAGGTCTTGGCCAATCGACGCAGGTCCTCAGGTGTGGCCTTTCCCTTGGCATCCAGCTTCTCAAGGATCTCTGCTGCCTTCGCGTGATCGAACACCTCGGCATAGCGGTCCACCATGCGTTCTTGTAACTTCTGGGCACGGGCCACAGGACCTTGCAGAAGCACAAAAAGCAGCAATAGCGGCAGCGTGCGGAGCATCAGGGGTATCGTTCGTTGGTCCATGATCAGAAGTAACGTGGTGAACGGACGCCTTTCAACTTGTTGCCGAACTCGAAGCCCAGCATGATCTCATGCGATCCGCCGCTGTAGTTCCGCAAAGGCGACAATGGGAAATCGTAGGCATAACCCACCGTAAGCTCGTCCGTGATGTGGTATTGAGCCAAGGCACCCACGGCATCGGTGTGTCGGTACATGGCGCCGAGCCAGAACTTCTCGAAGAACAGGAAGTTGGCACTGAGGTCGAAGCTCACGGGAGCGCCCTGTACCGCTTTCACCAGGAAGGTGGGCTTGAACTTGTGGTATACACCCAGGTCGAAGACATAACCGCCGGTGAGGAAGTAGTGCGGCCGTTGGCCGGGAGAGGATATGAACGCAAGCGAATCGGTCTCGAAGAATTCAGTGCGTAAGAGCTTCGGTGTACTGATGCCTACGAAGTAGCGGTCACTGTAGTACATCATACCGAACCCGAACTGCGGATCGAGCTTGGTGTTCACGTTCTGTTGAAATACCTGGTCGTTCTGCTCCAGGGGATTCAGTTCGGCAAAGCTTCCCTGCAGCAGGTTCAATCCACCCTTCAATCCGAAAGCCAACTTGGCATCGCCCATGTGGATGCGGTAGGCCACATCCGCCATGAAGGTGTATTGCGTGATCGGTCCATGGCTATCCCGCATCACGGTGCCTCCCAAGCCCAGGCTCTCATGCCAAACCGGTGTATGGAAGGCGAGGGTCTGCGTGGTAGGTGCCCCCTCGAAGCCCAACCATTGGTGCCTGCTCAGTGCCTTCACGCTTGCCCTTTCGGCACTGCCGGCATAAGCTGGATTGATGGCCAGCAGGTTGAACATGTACTGGGTGAACTGCGGGTCCTGTTGGGCCAGCATGCTGCTGCTGAGCCCAAGGGCCAGCACCATTCCCATCGATCGGATTGCCATGGATCGCATCGGCGTAGGCTGTTGGATTCGTTCCGTGTTCATCGGCGCAGGTAGATGAAGCCGGTATAGGCATCGGAGCCATCACCGAGGTCAAGGACGTAGTAGTAAGTGCTTTCGGGAAGCTTCTCGCCGAACATGGCCCCGAATTGGCTCTCGCCATCCCAGTTGTTCACGTACGGACTGCGGTCCAAGACCTTGTTGCCCCAGCGGTTGAATACCTGGAAGTTGTTCTCGGGGTAGGATTCGATGTTCGGGATGACGAAGGTGTCGTTCACCCCATCGCCGTTGGGCGAGAAGGCATCAGGGACCCGTATGGTGAGGCAGTCCTTGATGAACACCAACATGCTGTCCGAGGTGGCTCCACACGTGCCGTTGTCCACCGTCCAGATGAACCAATTGTCGCCCAGTACAAGACCCTCGACCAAGGTGGCCGGATCCCCGGGTTGCATGATGGTGGCATTGTTGCCGGCGAGTACGGTCCAGATACCGGTGGCCGTGCTTGTGGCCGGGACGGCGTCCAGTTCCGTGGTGCTCACATCCTGGCAGAACTGCTGATCCATACCCGCATCAGCAGGTGGCACGGTGTGGTCCCAAAGCACTACGCTCACCTCGTCGCTGGTGGACCCACAGGCACCATTGTCGACGGTCCATACGAAGGTGTTGGTGCCCACCCCCAGGTCGGTGATGGTGGTGAAGGGGTCGTTGATGTTGCCGATCGTTCCGGTTCCACCCACGAGACTCCAAGTGCCTGCTGCAGGCGAGCTGGCCGTGCTGGCAAACATCGTTACTGGAGCACTGAGCGGAGTGCAGAAACTCTGGTCCGGCCCCGCAGCTGCGACCTGCAAGGTTCCATCGTATACGGTGATGGTGACCTCGTCTGTGGTGATGCCATTGTCACAAGGCCCATTGTCCACCACCCACTGAAGCACCGTCTCACCAACGGAGAGACCGCTGATCGCAGAGTTCGGGTCATTGGGGTCGCTCACCAATCCGGTGCCATTCACGAACACCCACGTACCTGTTGCAGGGAATGTGACCGGACTTCCTTGCAACGTAGTGTTCGTTACCGGTGTGCACAGCTCCTGATCAGGTCCCGCGTTAGCCGAAGGTTGGGTCTCGTCGTAGACCACGATGGTCACTTGGTCCTGCGTGGTTCCGCAGGGCTCGTTGTCGATGATCCACTGGAAGGTGTTCACACCGATGGAAAGCCCGCTCACCGTTGTGGTGGGGTCGCTGGCATCGGCGAAGCTGCCCGTACCGGCAAGCACGGTCCATTCACCCGTTGCTGGGAAGACCGGTGCATTGCCGGCGAGTTCGGTGCTGGTATCCGGTGTGCAGAGTTCAGCATCGGGTCCTGCGTTGGCCGGATCACTATCCCCATCGAAGATGAAGACACTGATCGAATCCGATGAGATACCGCAGGCACCATTGTCGATGGTCCACACGAAGTCGTGCTGACCTACGGGCAGGTTGAAGACGGCCGTGAATGGATCGTTCACATCGGCGATGTCACCCAGTCCTGTCAGTGAGGTCCATGTGCCCACACCGGGGAAGATGGCATCGTTGCCTTGCAGCACGGCGCTGTTGGTGGGCGTACACCAGGAGATGTCGTCCCCCGTGGTTGCCAAAGGCGCATCGCCATCGTATACAAAGATCTGCACGGTGTCCTGGCTCGGTGGACCAAAGCCGCACTGGCCGTTGTAGATGGTCCACAGGAAGGTGTGTACACCAACGCTGAGGTCCGTAACCGCACTTGTGGGATCGTTCACGTCCACCACAGTACTACCACCACCCAACACCGTCCAGGTGCCCACACCCGGAATGTCGGGAGTGTTACCTTCCAAGTTGGTGTCCAGGTCGGGTGTGCAGAGTTCCTGATCAGGACCAGCATCAGCAAGTGGTGCCGCAGGATCGTAGATCAACACGTTCACCGTATCGCTCAGGATACCGTTGTTCGGGCAGGGATCCCACTCCAGGGTCCATACGAAGGTGTTAACACCCTGCACCATGTCGCTCACGGTGGCTTGTGGGTCGTTCACATCGGAGAAGGTGCCGCTACCTGCGATCACCGTCCAGGTGCCCACCGCGGGTGCCGGCGGGGTTTCACCCTGGAGTTGAACAGTGGTCACTGGCAGGCAGCTTTCCAGATCGGGCCCTGCATTGGCCGCGGCCGTGGTATCGTCGTAAAGGATGATCGTTACCTGGTCCAGGGTGGTGCCGTTGGCGCAAGGCCCGTTGTATACCTCCCATTGGAAGGTATTCACACCGATGGCCAATCCTTCTATCAAGGTGGTGGGATCGTTCGGGTCGACGGGCGTACCCGCACCGGTCACCACGGTCCACGTACCCACTGCTGGGAAGATGACGGGGCTTCCACCCATGAACACGCTATCCTGTGGAACGCAGAGCTCCACGTCCAGCCCGGCAAAGGCATCCACGTTGTTCGGGTCGAAGACGAAGATGCTCACCTCGTCGGTGGTCGTGACGCAGTCGCCGCTTTCAATGGTCCAAGCGAAGATGTTCTCACCCACCGTGCACTCGGTCACTACGGTCACGGGGTCGTTCGGCGAAGCGATCACGCCGCTTCCTTGCACCAGTGTCCACGTGCCGACCGCGGACCCTACGGTGGGGTTTGCGGTAAGTGTCACGGTGTCATCCGGAGCGCAGATCTCCTGATCGGGACCAGCATCGGCCGGTGGGGCATCGGCATCGAAGAGCACAATGGTCACCTGGTCGGTGGTAAGGCTGTTGGTACAAGCACCGTTGGTTACGGTCCACTCGAACACATTGTCTCCGATGGCCAGGTCGGTGATAGTGGTCAATGGGTCGTTCGGATCCTCTATGGTGCCTTGACCGCTGATGAGCGTCCAGGTTCCTACTGCAGGAAAGGTGATGGAGCTACCGGCCATGAAGGCGCTGGTGAGCGGTGTACATACCTGCTGGTCAGGGCCTGCATCGGCATCGGGGTTGTTCTCGTCGAAGACGAAGATGCTCACCAGGTCGGTCGTGATGGCATTGTCGCAAACGCCGTTTTCCACGGTCCACAGGAAGATGTTCTCACCCACGCTGAGTCCACTTACAGTGGTATTCGGATCGTTGGGGTCGGCTATGATACCGGAGCCTTGGGCCAGGGACCACGTACCCACTGCGGGCGTAATGATGGTGCTACCCTGTAGCGTAGTGGACTCGTCCGGCGTACAGAGTTCCTGGTCCACACCGGCATCGGCAACCGGGTTGTTCTCATCAAAGAGGTTGATGACGATCTGGTCACTGGTGATGCCATTCGGGCATGCTCCATTGTCCACCGTCCAGGCCAGCACGATCACACCCACACCCAGATTGGTCGCTGTGGCATTGGGGTCGTTGTTGTCCGACAAGGTCGCGGTCCCTTGTACCACGGCCCAAACCCCTTGCGCCGGGAAGGTCACCGGGCTGGCACCCAACTGCAGACCGGCAATGGGGGTGCACAGGTCCACATCGGCACCGGCATCGGCATCAGGGTTGTTCTCGTCGAAGACGAAGATGCTCACCTGGTCGGTAGTGATACCCGTGGCACATGGGCCATTGTCCACCGTCCATTGGAAGATGTTCTCGCCGATGCTGAGGTCGAGCACCTGGGTGTTGGGGCTGTTGGGCGACGCGATGGTGCCTGTTCCCTGTACCAAGGTCCACGTACCCTGGGCAGGGAAGATGATACTACTACCGGCCAATGTGGTGGACGTGATATTCGGAGTACAGAGCTCCTGGTCCACACCAGCATCGACTTCCAGGTTCTCGGCCTCGAAAAGCAGAATGGTCACCTCGGAAGTGGTGATACCCTGATCACATGGTCCGTTGCTCACCGTCCAGCGGAATACGTTCGCACCCACGGCCAGTCCGGTTACGGCGGTGTTGGGGTCGTTGGGTGCACCGATCACACCCTGACCGCTCACCAAGGTCCATTCACCCGTTGCCGGGAAGATGACACTACTCCCTTGCAGGCTGGTGCTGTTGGTGGGTGTGCAAAGCTCCTGGTCGGGTCCCGCGTTGGCCACCGGATTGCTCTGGTTGAAAAGGAAGACGCTCACCTGGTCGGAAGTGGTGCCGTTGGCGCAGGGGCCATTGTCCACCGTCCACTGGAATACGTTCTCACCGACTCCCAGGCCACTTACGGTGGTGGTGGTGCTGTTCACCGAAGCGATATTGCCTTCTCCGCTCACCAAGGTCCAGGTTCCCACTGCAGGGAAGGTCACCGGACTACCTGTCAGGGTGGTGGTGGTGGTGGGCGTACACAACTCCTGGTCGGCACCAGCATCGGCGTTCGCATTGACCTCATCGAACACGAAGATGCTCACGGTGGAACTGGTGATCCCATTGGAGCACGGGCCATTGTCCACGGTCCATTGGAACACGTTCTCTCCAATGGACAATCCGGTCACAGCGGAGTTCGGGTCGTTCGGGTTGGTCACCACACCGGATCCATCCAGCAGTGTCCAAGTACCCACCGCAGGGAAGACCACGGCGCTTCCTCCAAATGTTGTGGCATCCGCAGGAGAGCATAGTTGTTGGTCCGCACCGGCATCCGCATCCACATTGTTCTCGTCGAAGATGAACAGGCTTACGTCATCGCTTGTGACACCGTTCGTGCAGGGGCCGTTGCTAACGGTCCAGCGCACGATGGTCTCCCCTACCACCAGACCATCGATGGTAGTGAGCGGAGCATTGGGGTCGGCGATGGTGCCGCTTCCTTGGACAATGGTCCACTGGGCCGTCGCCGGGAATGTGACCACGCTTCCACTCAGGACTGCGCTGCTGGTGGGGGTGCACAGCTGCTGATCGGGACCCGCGTTCGCCACCGGGTTCTCTTCGTCGAAGACGAAGATGCTGACCGTTGAACTCGTGACACCATTCGCACAGGGGCCGTTGGAGACCGTCCATTCGAACACGTTCTCTCCGATGGACAATCCGGTCAACGGAGAGTTGGGGTCGGTCTCATCGGCAATGTCGCCTGTGCCACTGATCAGCGTCCACTGGCCTGTCGCAGGGCTTGTAAGCGCACTACCTTGGAGGTTGGTGCTGGTATTGGGAGTGCACAGTTCCTGATCAGCACCGGCATCGGCCACCGGGTTGGTGGCATCGAACACCAGGATGCGTACCTGGTCCGTGGTGGATCCGCAAACACCGTTGTCGATCGTCCAGGAGAAGACATTGATGCCTACAGGCAATCCCGTGATGCTGGTGTTGGGGCTGTTCGGTGTGGTGATCGTACCCCCACCGATGACCAAGCTCCATGTTCCAGTTGCGGCACCAACCGGGCTGTTGGCCGCCATGTTCACCGTGCTGGTCGGTGTACATACCTCCTGATCAGGTCCGGCATCGGCCAGTGGTGCATCCTGCTCGAATACGAAGATGCTCACCAGGTCTGTTGTTACAGGGTCGGGGCAGGCTCCATTGTTGACCGTCCAACGGAATACGTTCTCACCGATTCCCAACCCGCTCACCCCGGAAGCCGGGCTGTTGGGATTTGCTATGGTGCCGCTGCCACTTACCAAGGTCCACTGTCCAACGGCCGGAACGATGAGTGCACTGCCGGCGAGCGTGGTACTCGTGGTGGGTGTGCACACTTGCTGATCGGGCCCGGCGTTCGCCACCGGGTTGTTGGGGTCGAATACGAAAATGCTCACCAGGTCGCTGGTGATACCGCAGTCACCATTGTCGATGCTCCAGCGCAGGATGTTCACTCCGATGCTGAGCCCACTTACGGTCGCGCTGCTTGAAGCAACATCGCTGAAGGTGGCACTGCCTTGCTCAACGGACCAGGAACCGGTGGCGACTCCTGTTGGTGTGTTCGCCGCCATTACGGCCGTCGAGGTGACATCGCAAAGCTGCTGGTCCGGGCCGGCTTCGGCAGGCTGTGCGTTGCCATCGGCCACTACCACGATGGACGTGCTGCTGGATATCGGGTCCGGACAAACGCCGTTGTTCACTGTCCACGTGAAGGTGTAGCTACCGGTGCTCAGGTCGGTCACCAACGTGATCGGGTTTGTGGGATCCACGATCGTGGCCACTCCGCCGGTGACAGTCCACAGTCCCGTGGCCGGAAAGATCACGTTGCTACCCTCAAGGTTGATGGTATTGCCCACCGACGTACAGATGCTCTGATCGCCGCCCGCGTTGGCCGAGGGGTTGTTCGGGTCGAATACGAAGATGCTCATCTGGTCGGTCGTGATGCCCGAGGCACAAGGGCCGTTGTTCACCGTCCATTGGAAGATATTCTGCCCCACACCCAAGCCAGTGACCGCAGTGTTCGGTGCACTCGGATCCGTGATGGTACCAGAGCCGCTTATCAGCACCCATTGACCGGTCGCCGGAGTAGTAAGGGCACTTCCGGCCATGGTGGTGGTACCATTGGTGGTACAGAGTTGCTGGTCCGCACCGGCATCGGCCACCGGTGTTCCGGCATCGAACACCAGGATGCGTACCACATCGCTGGTCAAGCTGTTGGCGCAGGGACCATTGCTGACCGTCCATTGGAATTCATTGATGCCCACGGGCATGTTGGAGATCGTGGTCGTGGGCGAGTTCACATTGGCGATGGTTCCACCGCCGCTTACGACGCTCCATGTACCCGTGGCCGGGAAAATCACATTGCTGGCGGCCATGGTCACCTCATTGGGTGCCACCGGAACGCAGATGCTTTGGTCCGGCCCCGCATTGGCCAATGGGTTGTTATCGTCGAAACGGCTGATGGTCACATCATCGCTGGTAGTTCCACAAGGGCCATTGGCCACCGTCCAGCGGAACACGCTCACGCCAACACCAATACCGGTAACGGAACTGGCGGCACTGCCCGGGTTGACGATGGTTCCGGTACCACTCACGAGCGACCAGCTACCGGTGGCCGGGAAGGTGACCGCCGTTGCTGCCAGCGTCGTTGAACCTGTTCCACAGAGCTGTTGGTCCGGGCCCGCACCGGCAGCAGGTGCCGATGGGTCGAAGATGCGGATGATGACATCGGAGGTCGTGGTCGCACCAGGGCACGGTCCGTTAACGATGGTCCAGCGGTACACGTTATTCCCGATGGCCATACCGCTCACTGTGGTCGTAGGGCTGGTTCCACTGGCAAAGGTTCCCGCACCGCTCACCACGGTCCACGATCCCGTGGCCGGAGCCACAGGAACATTGGCCGCGAGCGTAACATTCGCAACCGG
>CAYQMC010000030.1:11416-22390 GCA_964418285.1 uncultured Chryseobacterium sp. | reverse complement strand
CACCTTGTCGATGAAGGGCGAGGCCACCGGGAAGATCCGCTCCACGCCGATGTTGTTACTGATCTTACGCACCGTGAAGGTGGCCGTGCTACCAGCACCTTTGCGCTGGATGACAACACCCTGGTACTGTTGGATGCGCTCCTTGTTGCCTTCCTTGATCTTATAGTGTACCGTAACGGTATCGCCTGCCTTGAAAGAAGGCAGGGCATTCATCGGAGCGTACTCCTTTTCGAGTTGTTGGATGCGGTCCATGACCTTGCGCGTGTTGCGGGGTACCCAGCGCCCTGACCTGATGAAAGGGATACGCTACCCGGAATTGGGGCGCAATATTACACAACTTTCAGCTTCCCTCAACACCGCCCCCATTCTCCTGGCCGCCAAGCAGCTCAGGGCGTCTTTGGCGGGTCCGCTCCAAGGCCTGTTCGTGCCGCCAGCCATCAATGCGGGCTTGGTGACCGCTCAGGAGCACATCGGGTACCTTCCAGCCTTGGTGGTCGGCCGGCCGGGTGTAGGTGGGGGGGGCCACAAGCCCATCTTGGAAGCTGTCGCTAAGGGCGGAGGTCTCGTCGCCCAACACACCAGGAACAAGGCGGATTAGGGCGTCGCTAAGCACGGCGGCGGCCAGCTCGCCACCGCTCAATACGTAGTTGCCGATGCTGACCTCCCGGGTGACCAGGTGTTCGCGCACCCGTTCATCCACACCCTTGTAGTGTCCGCACAGGATGATCAGGTTGCCGGCCGTGCTGAGCTGGTTGGCCAACGGCTGGTCCAACAGATCCCCGTCAGGGCTCATGTAGATCACCTCCGCATAGGATCGCTCCTTCTTCAATTGGTCGATGGCGCGCTGGATCGGTTCAACGGTCATGACCATACCGGCTCCGCCACCGAACGGATAGTCGTCCAGCCTGCGGTGCTTGTCGGTGCTCCAATCGCGTAGGTCGTGAACGTGGACTTCCACCAGGCCCTTGGTCTGCGCGCGTTGCAGGATGCTCTCGCCGAACCAGCTGTCCAGTAGCCGGGGCACGGCGGAAAGAATGTCGATGCGCATGGCGAGGTCGGGCGATCGCTGAGGCCGTAACGACGACCCGGGCAAAGGTCCCGCTTCATGGGGATCCCTGCAAACCCGCGTGGATATTGGCTGGGCGGGCCGGTTGGTGCAAGCTTCTTACCTTCGGCATGCCAGTTGCGTAGACCACCGCAAGCAATAAGACCCATGAAGAAATTCCTGCTGATCCTTTCCCTCCTGCTCATCAACCTCGGCCTTTGGGCCCAAAAGCATGTGTACGAGGACCTGCTCGTGATGTATGTCGACGAGAAATATGAGAAATGCATCTTCAAGGCCGAAGGATATGTGGAGAACGATGCCACCAAGCGCGATCCCCTGCCATATCTGTACATCAGCATGTGCTACTTCGAAATGGCCCAGAAGGACCAGTATTCGGTGGACTATCCCAAAGCTTCGCGCGATGCCATGAAGTGGGCCGAGAAGTACCGCCGAAAGGATAAGGAGCGCGAGTTCTGGAGCAACTATGAGGACTATTGGATGTCGCTCAATACCCGTGCGCTGGACGAAGGAGAGAATGCTTTGGACGATCCCAAGGGTGCTACACGTGCACGGCAAACGTTCACCAGTATGACCAAATACAACCCGGAGAATCCCGGGCCATGGCTGCTCCTTGCTGTTACGCAATACAGCGGCAATCTTGCCAAGGATGGTGACCTGAGCGTGAAAGCCTTCGACAAGGCCTTGGCCGAGGCTGGTGATATCGCTACCCTCTCGGTCGATCAGAAAAAGGCCCTCAAAACGGCGCTGATCCGCTACGCCGACCTCATGGTCGATAAGGGGAACAGGGACCAAGCCCGCAAATACCTGGCTTTGGGCAAGGACCATTTCATGGGGGATCAGGAGTTCAAGGGGCTTTACGAGAGCCTCTTCTGATCGCCTGCATGATAAGGCAGCACCACGGAACGGGCCTGAAGTCAGGCCCGTTTCCTTTTTTTCTTCCTGGCGTTCGTCTTGTTGATGTACACACCTGCGCCAACTACCGCTGCCACCATCAGGATGGCCCACACAAGGCTTGTCATGGGAATGGAAGTTTCCCGAAAGATACGCTCGGGTAGGGCTGAAGCTGCACCTTACCGATCCCCGGGTGTCAGCGCCTTGTGGGCAGATAACGCATCACCAGTACGGGCAGCAGGATCAGGTCGGCGATGAGCGCCATCAGCAGTGTCAGGCTGACCAGCAGCCCCATGTAGTATACACTGGCGAAGCTGGAGAAGACGAGGGAGATGAAACCCGACAAGAGCATGATGCTGGTGATGAGCAGCGCTTTGCCGGCGGACAACATGGACCGCTTCATGGCGTAGGGCAGGGTCCTTCCCTTGTTCAGTTCGATGCGCAACTTGCCGAGCATGTGGATGGTATCATCCACCGCGATCCCAAAGGCGATGGTGAAGATGATGGCAGTGCTCACCTTGATGTCTATACCGATCAAGCCCATGGTTCCACCAACCACCACCAAGGGGATGATGTTGGGTACCAAGGCGATCAGTGTCATCCTCCAATTGCGGAAGACGCGCGCCATGATCAGTGCGATCAGGGCGAAAGCGATGGATAGGCCACCGATCAGCTGTCCGCTCAGTTTGGCATTGCTGCGGTCCACCAGGAAGGCCATGCCCGTTTGATGGAATTCCACCTGTGAAGTGGGGGTGTTGGCCTGTATGAAGGCATCCAAGGTGGCATTGCGCTGGGCGTGTATGTGGCCCCCTTCGTCGACCATGCGACCGCTCATTCGCGCATAGCGCCCATCCGGACCGGCCAACATGCGGAGTCCATCGGTACCCATCAGGAGTTCGGCACGCTTCACCATGCGCTTCACTTCGCGCGGATCCTCGGGCAGGGTGTAGTATTCGTCAGATCCACCGTTGAAGGCCTTGTTCAAGGACTTCACCACGGTCACGGGGGATAGGATGGCCTTCACACCGTACTCGTTCTCCAAATGCTGTTGAACGGCGTCCATGGCCAGCAGCATGGGCAGGTCCCAAACGCTGGCAAGGCTGTCTTTCACGCTCACTTCAACTTCGAAGGGACGTACGCCTCCAAGGTGTTCTTCGAACCAATAATACTCCTGCTTTTGTGGGTCGTCATCGGGCCAGTCCTCCAAGAGTTGGTTGTCGACCTTCAAGGTGGAGATGTAGGCCAGGCCCACCAACGCCAGCAGGGCGAAGGACCACGGTATGATCCTGCGGTAGCGCAGCACCTTGCGGAAAAGGGTATGAAGCACCGGATACCAGACGCCGCTGCGCTCGGTGGTCCGGGCGTGCACGGGGGTGCGCACGAGGAGGAGCACCGCAGGAAGCATCGTGAAGGCCAGGATGAAGGCCAGGAACACCCCCGCCCCGGTGTACAGCCCGAATTCGCGGATGGGAAGGATACCGCTGGTGATCAGCGTGGCAAAGCCGATGGCAGTGGTCAAGCTGGTAAGGAAGGTGGCCAGGCCCACTTCGTGGTAGCTGATGGCGAGCGCGCGCGCCTTGGAATGCCCGTTCCGCAGTGCTTCTATGTAGCGCTCGAGCAGGTGTACCACATCGCTCATGCCCACCACGAAGAGGATGGTAGGCAACAACATCGTCAGGATGCTCAAGGGTTTCCCAAAAAGGGTGATGATGCCCACTTGCCACAGCACGGTAAGACCCACCACCGAGATGGGTACCAGCACACCCCACAGTGTGCGGAATCCGACCGCCAGGAAAATGGCCAGGAGACCGATCGAGAGGGAGAAGAAGAGCACCAGCTCACGTTGCATCTTCTGGATGTACCAGTATTGGCCGTGGATCCGGCCACCCATGCGGACCTCGTCAAGGCCACTGCCTGCCACTGCGGCCTCAACGGCTATCATCAACGAGTCGCTGGCTTCCTTGCTCAATCCTGGTGCGGTCTGCAGCAGCATCAGTACCGCCTCCCCATCGGGCGTGAAGAATGCCTCCCTGATGCGTGGGTCGCGCCAGATCCTGGCCGAATCGCTTTCCAGGGTGGTATCGCTTTCCAGGCGCAGCCAAGGGATGTTGAACACGCCCACCGGTGTGACCCTGGTGTCGTTCAAGCGGGTGGGCGACACTACCGTAAGGACATCGGGTAGGCGGCCCAAGCGCGTTGCCAGACTATCCACCAGCACAAGGAATTCCAGGTCGAAGACGCTGGGCTCGTTGGCTGCGGCGATAAGCAGGTTGTCGTTGTCGTACCCGAATCGCTCCCGGTATTCCAGATAGCGGTCCAGCTCGATGTCGTCCGTGGGGAAGAATTTCTCGAAGTCATGATCAAGGCGCACATTGCGCAGGGATACCGCGAACAGCGCGGTGAGCGCAGCCAGCACCACTAGCGTGATGCGCGCATTGCGCACGGTGAGCAGGCGCTCCAAACGGAGGATACGGGGGTCCATCAACAATGCGCGGTGATAGCGTGGTGGCAAAGGTGGTCCATGTGCAGGTATGGCGAGTCTAACTTTGTCCGTCGATGCTGCGCTTCCTTTCGCTCACGGCCCTGGCGGTCGCCCTTTTCGTTCCTGCGTTGCAACCCACGGCCCATGGCCAGTTGCACAAAGGCTTCGAAGCCCTTGGGATCTTCGATTACTTCAAGGCCAGGTCCATCTTCCTGAAGGAGACCAAGCGACAGCCGGCCGCGGCCTGGTACGGGCTCAGCGTCATCACCGGGCGAGCCGACAACCCTTTCTTCCAGCTCGACTCGGCCTACGCCAACATCCAGCGTGCCGATGCGGCCTACACCATGGCCACCGACAAGCAACGGACCGCCATGGCCAAGGTCGGGGTGGACCACGACGCGATCGTTTCCCAGCGCGACCATGTCTTCACCCTCGGGTGGGAGGTGGCCAAGGGGCAGCACACCATCGCGGCCTACGAGCACTACATCAGTACCTATATCCAGAGTCCCAAGGTTGCGGATGCCATCCTTGTGCGGGATCACCTGGCTTTCCAGGAGGCACGGGCCATGAATACCGCCAAGGCCTATGAGGGGTTCCTGCAACGCTACCCCAGGTCGCGCGAGGTGTACGAGGCACGCACGCGTTTGCAGGAGGCCATCTACCGCGAGGCCACCGTTGACAAGGACCTCGCCTCGTATGTCGCGTTCATCGCTCAGCATCCCGAAAGCCCCTACGTGCGCAATGCGGAGGACGAGGTGTATCGCCTGTTCACACCGCGAAGAACAGTGGATGAGTACAACAAGTTCATTCAAGAGCAGCCTGCGAACCACCGTGTCGGGGACGCATGGCGCGCCATTTACGAGATCCGTACCCGCGACCTCAGCGCCGGCGCCATCACGAAGTTCCTGCAGGATTTCCCGGACTATCCCTTCGTGGAGGAGTTGGTGGACGACTACCGCACGGCAAGCCTTGACCTGTATCCCTTTCGCCGCGATGGGCGCTGGGGCTTCATCGACGATACCGGTGTTGAACGCATAAAGGCGGAATACGAATGGGTGGAGGAATTCCGGGGCGGTCAGGCCCTGGCCGGCCGCGATGGGCATGTGGGAACCATCAACAGGAGCGGTAGGCAAGTGATCCCGTTCGAATATGATGATATCCAGCAGGCCGTGGAAGGTACCAGCACCGTGGAGCGCAATGGGCGCGTGGGTGCCGTGGATGCCAGTGGTGAACTCGTTGTGCCCATGATCTACGATGATGTGGGGGAGTTCAGCAAGGGCATCGCATATGCTTCTAAGGATGACCTGTACGGCTACATCAATGCGCGCGGCGAAGAGCTGATCCCATTCCGTTTCACGTCGGCTGGAACGTTCAGGAACGGCATGGCCGTGTTCGAAGAGGATGGGCTCTTCGGGGTGATCGATACCAAGGGCAACGTTGTCGTGCCGCCGGCCTACGACTGGGTCGAAGGCTTTGAACAGCCTCTATCACGCGTGCGGATAGGAGGCCGGATGGGGCTCATCGGACCTTTCGGGGATGTCTTGCTAACTGTGGAGTACGATCACATCGGGGCGTTCAGCGATGGATTGGCGCTTGTGATGGAAGGTCGCAAGTGCGGCTACATCGATGATCAGGTGCGCTTCGTTGTCCCCATGGAATACGAGGCTGGCGAAGGAGTTAGCAATTGGGGGGGCTTCACCGGTGGCTTGGCTGAAGTGCAGATGGGTGGAAAGCGGTGTATGATCGACGCGTCCAACACCAAGGTCTTCCCATGCCAGTATAGTGACATCGGCCAAGCCACGGGTGCATTGGTGCCGGTGCGGAAGAAGGGCAAATGGGGCTTCGCCGACCGCAAGGGCAGCGTGCTTCTATCGGATCGCTATGATCAGGCTTGGGAGATGGTCGATGGTCTGGCACGTGTGCGCAACGGCGAATTGTTCGGGGCCATCGATAGTACCGGACGCGAAGTGGTGCCCCTCAAGTACAACAGCCTGCAGCATGCAGGACACGGCTACTTGCTGGCCGGGGGCGCTGAAGGGGTGGGACTTCTCGATCCTCTAGGACGCGAAGTGGTGGCCATGGTACAAACCACCATCGACGTGCTTTCGCCGAAGCTGGCCAAGGTCCAGCGTAACGATTCCTTCGGCTATATCGATCTTGTCTCGGGCCACTTCATCTGGCGCGAGGAAGCCCTTTTGGATTCGGCGGAATAGATCAGGGACTGTCGAGGGGCAGCCTGGATGGGAGCTTGCGTCATGGGCATCGGACCCCTTGGTGCATTAACGAAGCAAGGTCACATGCCCAACGAGCCGCCGCCCGGTAACACCCAACTCGGTGAACTCGGTGTACTCGATGGCCCAGATGTAGACACCATCGTGCGACAGTACTCCTCCGTAGGCGCCATCCCAGCCTTCGCTGCGGTCGGTGGTGCTGAACAGCAATTCCCCCCAGCGATCGAAGACATCCAAGCGATAGTCGTCCGCGGGGCCTTGTACCGAGGGCAGGAACACATCGTTGAAGCCATCCCCGTTCGGCGTGAAGGCGTTGGGGACGAAGATGGTCGCTTCGCATTCGCCCGGAACCACCAGTACCGTCGCGCTGGCGTCCACACAGGTTCCGGTGGCTTGGACCGAGTAGGTACCCGGTGCCAGCACCAGCAGGCTTCCGTCGGTATCGCCCGTGTTCCAAAGGAATTCCGTATCGGGCAGGTCCCCGGCATCCAGTACGATCGCGCTCCCCGGGCAGATGCTCAGTTCTTCGGGCAAGGGAAGTACATCGACCCGGTCGATCACGATGATGGTGACGGCATCATCAACGCTGCAACCGTCCAACGAAAGGGTCACACCGTAGGTCCCGGAGGTGGTCACCGTGACCGATGCTCCGCTGCTGCCCGTGGTCCACAGGACGGCTGCATCCCCTGGGAATACGCTCAGCACCACCTCCTCGTCCGAACAAATGGAACGGTCTTCACCCAGTTCCGGCTGGGCCAGCTCGATCACTGTGACCAATGCGGTATCGCGAACGGTACAACCGGTCACCTGTACTTCCACCCAGTATTCTCCTGCAGCAGAGGTGGTGATGGAAGTACCAGTGGCCCCCGTGCTCCAGAGATGGTCCACACCGGTAAGACCCGTTTCCAAGGTGGCGCTTTCGCCTTGGCACAGGGTGATATCGTCCCCCAGGTCCAACGTGGATGGAGCGAAGTAATCGACCGTGATCGTATCGCTGCCCAGGCAGGTATTTCGTTCCAGTCGCACCCAATAGGTGCCGGCTTCGGTGATCAAGCGGGTGGGCTGCGTCTGGCCATCGTCCCAGAGGTAGGTGCTTCCCGGCTCCGTGGCATCGAGCAGCAGGGTGGCGCCTTCGCAAAGCAAGGTATCGGGGCCCAGATCCGGCTGAGGACCGTCCAGTAAGGAGACCATTGCCGTATCCGATGCGCTGCATCCGGCAACGGTCACCGTTACGGTCACTTCGCCGGCACTGGTGGTCGTATAGGTCGTTGCGGTGCTGCCGTCGTTCCATAGGTAGCTGCCACCAACGGTTGTTGCGTCAAAGCTTGCTGAACCTCCCGGGCACAACTCCACATCGTCACCCAGAGCGACGATCGGCAACGGGGTGAAGGTCACTTGCACCGCATCGCTAACGCTGCATTGCCCCACGATGGCCTCAACGCTGTAGGATCCTGTGACGGAAACGGTCAGTGTGTTCCCGGTAGATCCATCGCTCCAGAGGTACGTGGCTCCGGCCAGCGTTGCGTCCAGCTCAAGGATCTCTCCCGCGCACAGGGTGACATCTCCACCCAGGTCAACCGACCCCGGGTCCACAATGGAAACGGTAACGGTATCGCTTACCGAACACCCGGTCTGTGAAACGTCGACCCAGTAGACACCGGCATCCGAAACCACCAAGGTGGCCGTGGTGGCGCCCGTGTTCCACGCGTAGGTGGCCCCGGGCAAGGTGGCGTCCAGTAGCACGGTCCCGCCCGCGCACAGTTCCAAGGTCCCACCCAGGTCCACGACACCGGGCTGCACGGCTACGATGTCGATGGATGCAAGGGTGGAACAACCCGCGGCGTTCGTCACTTCAACGGAGTATGTTCCTCCGGCGACCACCTCCAAGGTGGGGGTGCTGGCGCCCGTGTTCCAAAGGTAGACGCTACCCGCTGTGGTCGCATCCAGGGTCAGGGTCTCATCCGGACAAAGGGTGGTCACGGTACCCAGGTCGACCACAGGGGCGACCTGGAAGTCGACTTGGATGGATCCGCTTTCGCTGCACGATCCTTGGATCACTTCCACCGAATAGGAACCGCTCGTGGGTGCCGTGATGGTAGCGCTGGTTTCGCCGGTGCTCCACAGGTAGCTTGCGCCAGGCGTGGTGGCATCCAGTACCACGACATCTCCTTCGCAGGCCGTGATGTCCGCGCCAAGGTCGACAGGTGCCGGTACCACGAAGTCCACCAGGATGTCATCGCTGGTGCTGCAGCCGTTCGCATCGGTGAGGGTAACGCTGTACGTGCCGGTGCTGGTCACCGTAAGGTCCGGTGTGGATGCTCCCGTGTTCCAGAGGTAGGTGGCTCCTGCTGTTGAAACGTCCAATACAAGTTCGTCCCCGGCACACAGGGTGGTATCGTTCCCCAATGCAACCTGAGGGGCGGGTAGGGCATCCACCGTAACGGATGCACTGCTGCTGCACCCGTCCACCTCCACCTCAACGGTATAATCCCCCGGGGTGGCTTGGATCGTGGCGGTGGTGGCTCCGGTACTCCAGAGGTAACTGCCTCCTGCCGTACTGGCGTCCAAGGTGACCTCCGTGCCGGGACATGCTGCCGGTGCAGTACCCAGGTCGACCACCGGCAGTGGTGTGACGAACAGTTCCACCGAGTCGCGAACGGTGCAGCCATCGCGGGTCACATCCACCCAATAAATACCAGCCGCTGTCGGGCTGATCGTCTCTGTGACGGCTCCGGTGCTCCAGGCATAGCTGGCATTTGCGACGGCCACACCGAAGAGGGCTGATCCGCCTTGGCAGATGGTGGCATCGGTGCCGAGGTCGACCACCGGCAGGGTGAAGTATTGCACGGATGTGCTGGCGTCCGTGCTACAGCCGTTGGCGGTCACGGTAACGCTGTAGTTGCCGGGCTGTGTAACCGAGTAGGTGGAAGCCGTGCTGCCATCCTGCCAGAGGTAGGTTCCACCGATCACCGTGGCGTCCAGGAGCACTTCCGTGTCGGGGCAAACGGTCTGTGCCGGGCCAAGGTCCACCGCAGGCAGTGGGGTCACGGTAAGATCCATACTGCTGCTGGTGGTGCATCCGTTCACGGTCACATCCACCGTGTACGTGCCCGCAGCGTTGGCGACCAGGGTGGCGTTGGTGCTTCCATCCTGCCAGAGGTAGGTGGCTCCGACGGTGGTGGCATTCAAAGTGGTCTGGGTCCCGTCGCAGATGCTTTGGTCCGGTCCCAGGTCCACAACCGGCAAAGGGTTGTATCCCACGTCGATGCTTTCGGTCACATCGCAGCCGTTGCGCGTTACGGTTACCGAATAGGTGCCGGCCGTGCTTACGGTAAAGGTCGCATCGGTGCTTCCATCCTGCCAGAGGTAGGTGGCACCGCCGGGCAGCGTGGCATCCAGCACCAGGGTCGCTCCGGCACATAGCACGGTATCGTTACCCAGGTCCAGGACCAGCGCAGCGTTGTATGCGATGTCGATCGTCTCCGTTGTGCTGCAGTCGTTCGCAGTAACATCCACCGTGTAGGTGCCGGCCTGGTCCACGGTGAAGGTGGGTGCCGTGCTGCCATCCTGCCAGACGTAGGTGCCGCCCGGTACGGTGGCATCGAGTACCAAGGTTTCCCCGAAGCAGAGGTTCTGGTCCGGACCGAAGTCGACATCAGGCAATGGGGTGACGGTAACATCCACCGCATCGGTGAGCACGATCTGGCCCACCATGGAGATATCATCAAGGCCGAAGTCGTTGCCTATGCCCTCGCCGGACATGACGCGCAAGCAGATGTTCGCAGTGGTGCTCCCCGGAGGCGTTGTCCATGTTTGTGTGAAGGGCTGCCAGCCTGCCGAGAACAAGGGCAGGTTCCATTCCGGGCCAACGGGCACCCCGTCCATCCACCACTGTAAGCGTGCTGGTGTCGCATTGGAGACCGTGCGCGCCCTGAAGGTGAGGGTATAGGTCTGCTCTGGACACACTTCCACTTCCTGGCACCACACAAGCCTCAAGGCCGAAGGGAAACCGGAGTTCACAAGCATGAATTGTCCGTTGCCCGTACCAAGGAACTGGGGGTGGTGGTTGGCGGCATTTGTGCCTATCCAATAGTAGCCATCACCCGTGTTCAAATTGCTGTTCAGGATGAATTCCGTAGTGAAACCGGTGTTTCCTGCACTGAAATCACCATTTGTCACCAACTCACCACTGGGGTACGAGACCTGAAGGCCATACGTACCGGTGGCATCCACGGTGATGTCCTGGGTGACTTCCCCTGTGCTCCACAGGTAGTTGGGAAAACCACCCGGGCCTGCCAGTAGCA
>CAYQMC010000030.1:0-11406 GCA_964418285.1 uncultured Chryseobacterium sp. | reverse complement strand
ACGGTTTCGCCCTCGCATACCGTGGTGTCGTTCTGCAGTTGGATGCTGCACACGTCTTGGGCTTGTCCCGAAAGTCTTGAAAGGACGATCAGTGCGAGCGCAAGGAGCGCGTGGGTCTTGAACGGCATGTGTGCAATAGGCGAAAGGCGGATGGTCGGGCAAATTTCGGTCCAATGACGCACACGGGGCAAATGAAGTTGCACGCGCTTTCAACGGGCAATGAACACCCTGTTGAATTCCTCTGTTCGGAATTCCTCCACGCTGCCGAACACGCGGGAGAGGCGGTCCTTGACCTTCGCGCAACGTGCATCGCTGGGCTTATCGTAGGACACCGTGTTGAAGCAGACCACGCCGTCCTCCGCGCAACGGTCGCGAAGGGCGTGTGCGAAGCCCGCCGTATCCACGCCTTGAGCAAGGTCGAGGTCCGCGAAGAGGTCCACCACTACAATGCCGAAGCGGTGGCGCATGGCCTGTACGTGGATGATGGCATCACCCAGCACCACCTGCACATCGGGGTAGGTGTCCAGTCCGAATTCGCTCCGTGCCAGTTCCACCATGGCAGGGTCGATCTCCACGGCTGTGATGGGGCACCGGATGTCCAGTTCTTGGCGAAGGATGTGGATCGCGCTTCCGCCACCAAGGCCGAGCAAGAGTACATCGCGTGGTGGCGCATGGCCGAGGTCCATGTATGCAAAGGCACCCTGCAGCACACTGTGCAGGCTACCGAAGGACTGATTGCCATGTGACGAGTTCAGGACCTTGCGCCCATATTCCCAGCGGATCTCCAAGAGGCCGTGCCTGCCCTGGGTTTGTCCCGTGCGCACAGGCCAGACCCAACTGAGCCATTTCCAAAGCACGTTGCCGATCATGGCGGCAAAGATGTGTCCAATGCGGGGTGGTGCTGCCGGTTGCCTTTCGGACTAGCGGAATTCCAAGTGCCCATCGTGGAGACGGCTGTACTTCAGGGAAAGCGAATCCCGGAAGTAGTTCTGATACACCTTCCATGGCGCTTTGCTCCCCTGCTTGGGAAGAATGTCCGCTGCGCGCTTGATGTAGCCCGCATCGAAATCCAGCAGGGGCTCCGAGCCGTAGCGGCCTTGGTCGAAACGTGGGATGCACGTGTCATAGCCTTTGCGGTGCATATGGTCCAGGATACGCGCCACATAACCACAGCTCAGGTCGCATTTCAAGGTCCACGAGGCATTGGTGTAGCCGATCGTTACGGCGAAATTGGGTATGCCGCTGAACATAACGCCCCGGTAGCAGTGGATGTCCTTGGTCTCGGCTCGCACGCCGTTCACGCGCAGTGCCATGCCGCCCAACAGCTGCACCTTCAGTCCGGTGGCCGTTACTATGATATCGGCCTCCACTTCGCGGCCTGAAGCGAGGAGGATGCCTTCGGGCGTGAAGCGTTCTATGGTGTCCGTTACCACCTCCGCCTTGCCTGCCTTCATGGCGTGGAAGAGATCGGAATCAGGAATGATGCACAACCGCTGGTCCCACGGGTCATAGGGCGGTGCGAAGTCCTCGGCGCTGTAGTGCTCGCCAAGCTGTTGCTTCACGCCTTTCTGCAGGATCGATCCCGCCCACTTGGGCCAACGTCGCGAGACGGTGTAGAAGCCCAGGCCGAAGAGGATGTTCTTCCAGCGCGACAGGCGGTAGGCGAGTTGCTGCGGGAACGCCTTGCGGAAGAAGTTGGCCACCTTGTCCGTGCGGGGAAGGGGGAGCATGTAGGTCGGAGTGCGTTGCAACATGGTCACCTTGGCCGCTTTCCGGGCCATTTCCGGTACCAGCGTCACGGCCGTGGCGCCGCTGCCGATCACCACCACACGCTTGTTGCTGTAGTCCAGGTCGGTTTTCCAGTGCTGCGGGTGGACGATGGGGCCTTGGAAGTCGGAACGACCCGGAAAATCGGGTGTGTAGCCTTCGGTATAGTCGTAATACCCACAGCAGGTGATCAGGAACCGGCAGTGGATGATCGCAGCGGGAACGCCAGGGTTCTCTGCGATGCGCAGTGTCCACCGCTTGTCTGCGTCGGACCAGTCGGCGTCCACCACCTTGTGGTCGTACTGGATCTTCTTGTCGATGCCGAACTTCCGCGCGGTATCCTTGATGTAGCGCAGGATCGAAGGCCCGTCCGCGATGGCTTGGGGGTCCTTCCAAGGATTGAAGGAAAAGCCCAGTGTGTACATGTCCGAATCCGACCGGATGCCAGGGTACTTGAAAAGGTCCCACGTGCCACCCATGCTTGAACGCCCCTCCAACACGGTGAAGCTTAGGTTCGGGCAGGTGTGTTGCAGGTGATAGGCCGCGCCAATGCCGGAAAGGCCGGCGCCGATGACCACAACATCCAGTTCGGGATCCTCGTGCTTGTTCATGGGGTGGTCCACGCGTCTTGGGCTGCGGCTATCTTGGTTCGAATGATCCTGTTCACCAACGCTCCGCCCCATTCGGGCATCAGCCGCACAGCGATGTCCAGGCCGTGCGCCTCACGGCCGATCAGGATGCGGTGCTTCTTCCTGCGCACGCCCTTCAGGATGACGGAGGCGGCCCACTGGGCGGGGATCTTCAAGAACTTGGCGTGGAAGGCCTCCTCGTATCCGGAAGGCGCCAGGGAGTTGCGGGTGATGTTGGTATCGACCCCACCGGGGTGGACGCTGTGTACAACGAGCCTGGTAGTGCGGTACTCCTGGTAGAGTGCCTGGTTGAGCCCATGCACGGCGAACTTGGAGGCGCAGTAAGCTGCATTGGAGTCGATCCCGGTGAGACCGAACACGCTGGAGATGTTCACCAGCGCCGCTTCGGGGCGCTGGAGTAGATGGGGGGCGAAGGCCCGGCTGCCATGGAGCGTTCCGTTGAAATTCACGCGCATCACGTGCTCGAAAAGGTCCATGTCCGTGGTGTGGAAAGGAACCACGCCCATGCCGATCCCTGCGTTGTTGATCATGAGGTCCACGCGACCGTAGTGATCAACGGTTTCTTCGGCCAGTCTCGACATGGCCTCCCGGTCGGAAACATCCACGATGTGTTCCTGGTGTCCTTCGTCTGACTTCGCCAGCAACGAGCCGGTCTCCTTCAACCCAGCGGGATCGATGTCGACCAGTACTGTGCTTGCACCCGATTCCGCCAAGGCCACCGCCAGAGCACGCCCGATGCCCGAACCGGCGCCTGTGATCACAGCGACCTTGCCGTGGAAGTTCTTCATTGTGGCGGTTGTTCGGTTCTTTTCCAGCTATCGGCGCGGCTTAAGGCAATGCGCTTGCCCTAAGGTCCGAAGATAGCGGTGGAAGCGCGTCGTTCTCCCAGGCCCCTGGAATGGTGCTCAAGCAGGACAGCGGTCCATACCGTTCGACCACCCGCCGGTTCCGGTGTAATTTCGTGCCCCCGCTGCACAGCGGTCCGCATTTGACGGCAATTACACGATACAAGCTCCGAAAGGTCCTGAAGTACGCGGTCGTCACCGTATTGGTGGCCTGGGTGCTTACGTTGTTCAGCGGCGACCAAGTGAGCATGCTGCTGGGGGCCTGGTTGCTGTTGGGCCTTTGGACGGGTGTGTTGGAGGAGTTCTTCTTCGGGCGCCGTTTCCGTGGTCTGGCCATCCCCTTGCAGTTCATCGGCAAGGTGCTGCTTGTCAACCTGCTCACTATCGTGCTCATCGCCGTGGCCTTCCTGGCCAACAGCGATCGCATGTTGCTGCTTGCCACCGAGGAGCCTTACAAGGTCCATGAGATCTTCGTCATGGGCCAGTTCTACAAGCTGGTGCTGCGGGTGGTGGTGGTCACATCCATCGCCATCCTGGTGGTGCAGGTGGAGGAGCTGATGGGGCGTCGCATGTTCCTGGGCTTCCTTTTGGGCAGGTATGAAAAGCCGAAGGCCGAAGAGCGGATCGTGCTCACCATGGACCTGGTGGACAGCACGGGGCTGGCCGAACGCATGGGTGACCTGCGCTACTACCGGTTCCTGAACGTGACCTACTCGCTGATGACCGATGCGGTGTTGCGTAATGAAGCGGACATCCACAAATACGTGGGCGACGAGGTGATCTTCACCTGGCCCATGCATGTCGGTGTGCGCTACGAGAATTGTCTCGATCTGTATTTCGACATTGTTGAACGCATCGCCCTGCATGCCGATGAGTTGAAGGCCGAGTTCGGTGCCGTGCCCCGCTTCCGCGCTGCGGTCCATGGGGGGCGCGTGATCTCGGCGCAGGTGGGGCATATCAAACGGGCCATAGACCTCAGTGGCGATGTGATGAACAGCGTTTCACGCATGTTGGGCCTGGCCAAGACGATGAAAGTGGATCTGCTTGTATCGGCCGAACTGCTGCAACGGATCCCCAAGGCGAGCGAACGATTCGTCTTCGGCCCGGAGACCACCGTGCCCGTGAAAGGCCGCAGGCGCGAGGTACGCGTGCATTCCGTGGAACGGCATAGAGGGATGGTATGAAGCAGATGCGAGGGTCCATGTTCCTGCTGGCATTGGGGTTCTTATTCCCGGCCGTATGGTCGCAGGCCCAGGTTCCGGTGCCTTTCACCTCGAAGGACGGACGCTTCATGGTCTTTGCCAATGAACGGTTCGAGAAGCTGGAACCCCGCGAGCCGCAGTGGACCGTGGCGCAGGAGGGACGTGTGATCTACCTCGACCACGAAGGACGCCTGCGCGTGTTCCATGCCGAAGGTCGCCGTCTGTACGAGCTGGGTCCTGCCACCCCCGGCAATGTGAAGGCCTCGCGCAGCAAGGTGGCCTGGACCGTTGGCGATACCCTCAAGACCCTGAGCGCGGGCAAGGCCAAGGTCGTGGCCACCGGTGTGGAGCGCTTCAGCGTGAGCGATAGCCTCATCGTGTACCATGACAGTGCACGCCACGAGCTGAACGCACTGTGGCGCGGTGCTGTGTTCCCCGTTGCCGAGGTGGAGCGCGGCTCACAAGCCCCGCAATGGTCCATCGGCGCAAATACGCTCACCTTCTTCGATCGTTCGGCGTACCGGCTCTTCCTCTACCACCGGGGCAAGGTGCGTGTGCTCGCCGATAGTACCGACCTGGGCATGGCCGTGAACGGCGAGGATCTCGTCGGGTATTGGAACGCGGTCGGCCAGCAGTGGAAGGTTCTGGATGGGGAGCGCGAGGATGTGCTCAGCGATCTGCGCCCCATCAGCGCCAAGGCCGGACGACGCATGCTGGCCTTCGTGGACGGCACAGGCAGGCTGAAGTGCTACAGCAATGGCATCGTGCACACGTTGACGGATTCCATACCTACCGAGTACTGGATGGAGGATGATCTTCTACTTTATCTGCAAGGGGGGAGCCTCATGCTCTTCCAACCTACTACTTCCATGGTGGTGGAGCGCTACGTTCCGGAGCGCTGGCAGGTGTGGGGCGACCATCTGGTGTATCTCGACATCAACCGTGAGCTGCGTGGTATCGAGGATGGCGCCCGGTTGCGATACGGCAACGAGGCGGCCATCCCGCGCTTCGAGGTGTACGACGATGCCGTGGTCTATCCGTCGCCCACCGGGCTCATCACCGTGATCCGCAAGGGTCGCAAGTACCTCTATTAGTCCCTTTTTTGCGATGCCGGGGCACCCGGAGATCACACGCGCAGAGCCGAACGCCTGTCCTTGGCCAGCAGTTCTTCCACATTGCTCAAGGTCCACAAGCTCATGGGCTCCCGCTTGCCCTTCAAGGAAATGGTACCGATCTCACGCACCGGATACTCGGCCGGGAGGTGCAGCATATCCAGCAGTTCCTTCGAGAAGAGGTTGTCCACCCCGTGTGCATTGCAGCTGTTCTGGATGCGAGCGGCGGTATTCACCACATCCCCACTGAAGATGCGCTCCTTTTTCACCACGCCCACTTCGCCCGTGGTCACCTGTCCGTAGTGGAATCCGGCCTTGAAGGTGGGGACCAGCCCGTAACGGGCCTCGTAGTGTTTCGCCCGTTTGTCCAACTTGGCCCGGATGTTCAGGAAGCAACGCACGCAACGCTGTTTGCGCACCCCGCGCCGCAAGGGCCAGCTCACGCTGATCTCATCCCCGACATACTGGTAGATCTCCCCCCGTGCGTAAACGATGGGGTCGGTGATGTCGGTGAACAGTTCGTTCAGCAATTGGAAGTACTTCACATGGCCGAGCTGCTCGGCGATGGTGGTGGAAGAACGCATGTCCAGGAACATGAAGATGCGCATCTCCTGATGCGGTTTGCTGTACCGGCCGGTGAGGTAATCGAAACCTCCGTTGCCATATTGGTCATTGAGCCGCACCATCAGCATGCTGGCACCCATGAGGAGGGTCCAGTAGAGGTACTGCCCCAGGAAACGCAGGGAGAACAGGTTGTCTACGATGGCATCGATGGAGTTTCCGCCATTGTAGCCTGGAAGAACCACCAGTACCAGCCCCAGCACCGCAAGCATCAGCAGGGCCATGATCCCCAAGGCCTTCACGTAAGGAAAGAGCCGAAGCCTGTCGCGGAGCAGGAAGATGTAGATACCACCACCCACCAGTCCGGCGAGCAGGCTTAGCATGAACTGGGTGTCCAGGCGATACTTCAGGGAACTCTCCACCCCATGCTCCAACAGGAGGTTGTGCTCGAACAAGGCACCCACCAGGCCTACACCCACCCAACCCAACGCAATGCGCAAGGTCCGCTTGGCGCGCAGACGGGTAGGGGCCAAGGGGTCTTTCATGAGCGGCGCGAAGGTAGCTGCAACCTGTATCCGCAATGTTAACGGACACGCTCCTCGGTGGAGCATGACGGGGCGCGTGTGCCCTGTGGGGCGAGGCGACGATCGACCGCCTCCTGTTCTATTGCGGGTATCTTTGGACCCCATGAGGAGTTGGCCGATCGGGATGTGGATGTTCATGGCACTGTTCTGGGTCCCCTCCAGCGCAGAGGCCTTCCACATCCACCTGTATGGCGTGGTCACCGAGCACTTCACTGGCGATGGCCTGAAGGGCGTGCAGGTCCGGCTGGTGAAGGACAGCATCGAACGAGAAACGGTGATCACAGGGTGGAACGGCAAATACGAACTCTTCCTGGAAAGGGGCTACGATTACCAAGTCTGGTTCTACCGCAATGACATGGTCACGAAGCATGCGCGGATCGATGCTCGGGAGATCCCCTTGCATCCCGATGTTCCGTTCTATGAAATGGACCTGCAAATGACCGGCGTGGAGTGGGTGGATGGATTCGATTTCTCGGCCTTCGAGGCGCCCGTTGCCCTCGCCGAATACAAGCATTCCGTCCGCAATCTCAATTGGAACACCGATTATACCCAGGAACGTCGCACCGAGCTGGCCCGTGTGATGATCGCCTACGAGCGGCATTTGACCGCCCGGGAGAAGGCGGCACGGTCCAGCGGCTCCAGCAAAGGAGGATCCAAGAAGCGGAAGCGGGTGGATTTCTGAGCCCCGTGGTCAAGCTCGGAAGCTTCCCACCAGCTTCACGGCCTCCATGGCTTCGCGGACGTCGTGCACCCGCAGGATCGACGCACCACCCAATAAGGCGATGGTGTTCAACACGGTTGTCCCGTTCAGCGCCTCTGCCGCGGTGGTGCCCAGTACCTCGTTGATCATGCGCTTGCGTGAAACACCCACGAGCACGGGTGCTCCCAAGGCCGTAATGCGGCCAAGCTCCCGAAGCAGGGTATGGTTCTGCGGGGTGGTCTTGCCGAAACCGAACCCGGGGTCCAGCACCACATCGGGAATGCCTGCTGCCCGGGCGGCGTTCAAGCGTTCGCTCAGGAAATGGGTCACTTCGGCGGCCACGTCGGTGTAGGCGGGTGCGTGTTGCATGCTGCGCGGCGTGCCTTGCATGTGCATCGCGATGTACGGCACACCAAGTTGCGCAACGGTGGGCAGCATGTCCGGGTCCAGCAGGCCTGCCCCGATGTCGTTCACGATGCAGGCTCCAGCCTCTGCGGATCGCCGCGCGACCTCGCTGCGGTAGGTGTCTATGCTCAGCCACGCTTCCGGAAAACGGTCATGGATGGCTGCGATGACCGGCAACACCCTGCGCAATTCCTCCGCCTCAGCGATCGGCTCCGACCCCGGACGTGTGCTCATGCCGCCCACGTCCAGTATGGTTGCACCCTCCTCCAGCATGCGTTCGGCCGTGCGCAAGCCGGCGTCCAAATCCACCCGGCTTTGGGCATGGAAGGAATCCGGCGTGGCATTGAGGATGCCCATCACCAGGGGGAAGCGCGGTCGCACCAACCGTTCATGCAGGCGCCATGTGGGCCCACTATCCGATCCATCCCGATACGTTTCGGGACGGACCCCGCTATCTTCGCCGCGCTCCATCAGGGGCGAAGTTGCCGCTTCCTGCACGCATGGACAAGACCCTTTCGCAATACGATGCCGTCATCGCCGAATGTCTGGCGCTTTTCACCAAGAAGGCGCACGACTACGGCACCGCCTGGCGCATCCTGCGCGTGCCCTCGCTCACCGACCAGATCTTCATCAAGGCCCAGCGCATCCGCACGCTTCAGCAAGTGGGGGAGAGCAAGGTGGGCGAAGGCATCCGGCCCGAATTGGTGGGCATCATCAACTACGCGTCCATGGCCTTGGTGCAGCTCGAACTGGGAGTGGTGGACAGCCCCGACCTGGCCGCTGCCGATGCAGCCCGCATGGTGGAGGAACGCATGCTACACGCCCGCGACCTGATGACCCGGAAGAACCACGACTACGGTGAGGCCTGGCGCAGCATGCGCGTGAGTTCGCTTGTGGACCTGATCCTGATGAAGCTTCTGCGCATCAAGCAGATCGAGGACAATCAAGGCAGCACCCTGGTCAGCGAAGGCATCGACGCCAACTTCCTCGACATCGTGAACTATGCGGTCTTCGCCATGATCCAGTTGGACGGGGAAGCACGGTGATCGTTGCTCGATGTTCGAACAACGAACAACGAACAACTTGGTCCCCTAATACGCTTCCCCCAATGGACTCTCCGGGCAACCCGATCGCTGCATCGTGAACACACCGCCGCTGATCTTCCAACCATCGGCTTCGCGCACCAAGGTGAAGTGATCGGTGCCGCAGTGCTTCAGTTTCCTACCCACATGGAAGTCGTAGGGTGTGGTCAGGGTGGCGATCGGTCCATCGATGTACACCACTGGGTCCCAGAAACGCTCCTTCAGTTCCACCGAGTCCTTCGCCAAGCGTTCCAGGTAAGGGCCGTGGGGCATCAGGATGGTCGGTGCCGAAGGATCATCGGCATACTTGCCATGGAACATGCCATCGGTGGTGAGGATGGCCCGCATGCCCTCGGCATCACGCTGGCCCATCGTTTCGAAGTAGCGCTCGACCACTGCGATCACGGCAGCCTCTTCACCCGCTTGCGACCAACAGAACGTTGCGTGCAGCAGCGCAAGAAGTGCAAGGGCCCGCATGGGGGAAGGGGAGGAGTTTGGTGGAGGCATGGGCATGAATGTAGCAACCCGGATGGTGTTGGTGCTGTTCGGGCCTTGGAATGCCATGGAGCACAGCCGCGGAGGACCGTAAGCCCGCACGTACCGGTCCCGGGGGGCATGCCCCTGGGGACGCCATCCACATTCGGGTGTTGGTAACTGCTCCGCCGAAGGGCCTCCCGACGTTCGAACCCGCGGATATGCAGCGATAGCTTTGCCGCGCTCGTTCTTGAGCGACCTTTTCGATGACCATACTCCGTATCATCCTCAGCGCTCTCGCCATCGCCATCCTGGTGCCGGTGTATGGCATCCAATTGCGTGTCCAAGGCGCTGTGTTGGGTTTGATCGACAAGGCGCCCATCGCCGATGTGTCCGTGAAGATCTACCGGAACGGCGAGCGGTCCGAGGTGGTCCATACCGCATCCAATGGGCGTTACACCATCCTGCTGGACAACCACGCGGAGTATGTGCTGCGCTTCACCCAAGCGGGCAAGGTCAGCAAGAGCTACACCATCGATACCCGGGGTGCGGCCTGGGTGGACGACAAGCGTGTGCAGGACCTGGAGATCGACATCGTCCTGTTCGAGCCGGTGGCCGGTCTGGACCTGGGGTGGTTCGATATGCCGATGGGCATGGCACGGTTCAACCCCATGACAGGCCACGTGGCCTGGAGCGCGGACTACGAGCGCCGCATACGGCCCGAGGCCGAACGCCTCACCGCCGAAGTAGCCCTGCGCTTCGAGGCCATTGCACACCGTCGGCGCAGCACCGACGGGAACGAGGCTAACTAGGTCCTGGAAAGGCTTCGAGACCATCCACCGATCGTCATGGATCGGTAAAAGCCGATGCCTGGGCGTAGGCGTTACCCTGCATGCTCCCCTTACCTTCGGACCACGGATGCAAGTCGGCCCTGAAATACAGGTTAAGCCATGGGATCAGCGCACGCTGGCTTATGGAAGGAGCTTGGAGGAGCTTCCCGTGCTCTTGGAGCGTGTGCTGGGAACGCCAGCCCGCCTTGCCGACCTGACAGCCCACGAACCATTGGAAAGACTCAGCCTGCGCCGCCAGGGCAGGTGGAGTGTGTTGGAGCATATCGGGCATCTGATCCATTTGCAGGATCGGATGGACGAGCGGGTCGACGACTATGCAGCACAACGGGCCTGTCTTTGCAGCATCGATCTTGGCGATCAGGAGCGCGTCCTTTCCGGTTTCACATCCCGGGCCTTGGGTGATGTGTTGCAGGAGTTCCGCCTGAAGCGTGCCTATTTCGTGGAACGCGTGCGCAGCCTCGACCCAGGTGCCTTGCGTCATCAAGCCCAGCATCCCTGCCGCGACCAACGCATGTCCGTGGCGGACATGGTGCTCTACCTCGCAGAACACGACGACCACCACTTGGTGCTTATGCGCAAGCTGCTGCATGGCAACGGAACCATGTCGTGCAAGGGGCAGGATTGAACATCCCTGTCAGTGCCGTGTGGATCCGGGTTCGATCCGAACCGGGCCTTGTCCTTTTTCTTAACGCCTTGTGAACGTTGTACCAGCCCTGTGCAGGACGGCTAACTTCGCCACCTGCACCAATCCGCAGTACACGACCATGCGCATCCTGCTTCTGCTTTCCCGCCTCGTTGTTGGTCCCCTCTTCATCGTCAGCGGCCTCATCAAAGCCAACGACCCGCTCGGTTTCTCCTACAAGTTGGAGGAGTACTTCGCAGAAAGCGCCCTCAACCTGCCCTTCCTCGAGCCCTTTGCGCTCACCTTGGCGGTGCTGGCCTGTCTGGCCGAGATCGTCCTGGGTTTCGCGGTGCTTTTCGGCGGACGCATGAAGCTGGCCACCGCATCGCTGGTCATCCTCACCCTGTTCTTCGGCTGGCTCACCGCCTACACAGCCACCTGCGATCCCGCTGGCACCTACACCATTATGGTGGACGGCCAGGAAGTTACCCGAAGCGTCACCTGCGTCACCGATTGCGGTTGCTTCGGCGACGCCATGAAAGGTTCCGTGG
>CAYQMC010000029.1:0-22543 GCA_964418285.1 uncultured Chryseobacterium sp. | reverse complement strand
GTAGCTACCGCCTTGAGATCCAAGCGGATGATAAACAGCTGCGAAGTACCACCACCATACCTTTCTCCATCGGTGCAGATTCCCTCTGGTTCAAGCTGGCGCAGCAGCGACCGAACGATGATTCGCTGGGTTTCCTCTGGGCACGGATCGTGGACCCGGACACCATCGGAAACCACTACCGCTGGATGGCGAAACGCGTCAATGCCGGTCCGGACGGGGAAGCCAAGGACGCCAGCTTTGTGGCTCCCTTCTTCTCGGTCTATGAGGACCGCTACGTCAATGGACTTACGTTCGACTTCTCCTTCAACCGCGGCGCCCTGCCGTTCAGCGATGCCTTGGACGATGAGAATGAGGAACGCGGCTATTTCAAGCGTGGAGATACCGTCGTGGTGAAATTCGTGAATCTAGGCAGGGCGGAATACTTGTTCTACAACAGCTACCAGAACAACGCCGCCACACAGGGCGATGTGTTCAGTACGCCCTCCAACATCATCACCAACATCGAGGGGGGCCTGGGCGTGTGGGCTGGCTATGGGGTACGACTGGATACGGTGGTTTGCGTACCGTGAAACGGCATTCACACAGCCAAGGAACCGAACATCCAGGAAATTCGCTTCGGCAATACCCGACTACCTTTACCCTCCTGCAACGGCTAGAGTCATTTCGAGCATATCAACAAGCATGAGCACCTCCCCAGAACACGTAAAATGCCTGATCATTGGATCAGGACCAGCAGGTTACTCCGCAGCCATCTACGCGGCGCGTGCCGACATGAAGCCGGTTCTATACGAAGGCCCCTTACCTGGAGGGCAACTGACCCAGACCACAGAGGTGGAGAACTACCCAGGTTATCCCGAAGGACGCACAGGGCCGGACATGATGGAGGACCTTAAGAAGCAGGCCCAGCGGTTCGAAACGGACATCAGGCATGGCTGGGTCACCAAGGTCGATTTCAATGGACCTGTGCATAAGGTCTGGGTGGACGAGAAGACCGAGATCCATGCCGATACCGTGATCATAAGCACTGGTGCCAGTGCCAAGTGGTTGGGCCTGCCCAATGAGATCCGCTTGCGCGATGCAGGTGGTGGAGTGACCGCTTGCGCTGTGTGTGATGGTTTCTTCTACAAGGGTCAGACCGTGGCCCTGGTAGGTGCCGGCGACAGCGCTTGCGAAGAGGCCACCTACCTGGCCAAACTTTGCCCCAAGGTCTATATGCTCGTGCGCAGGGATGAGTTCCGTGCCAGTAAGGCCATGGTGCATCGTGTGATGAACACCCCCAACATCGAAGTGCTCTTCAACACCGAGGTGCTTGACGTACTCGGCGAGCACGGTGTGGAAGGCCTGAAGATCGTGAACAACGTGACCAAGGAAGAAGGCAGACTGGACGTTACTGGACTCTTCCTTGCCATTGGCCATACCCCGGCCACGGCCATCTTCAAGGGACAGCTGGACATGGATGAACAAGGCTACCTGAGGCATAAGCCCGATAGCACTTGGACCAACGTGCCGGGTGTGTTCGTAGCTGGCGATGCAGCCGACAAGATTTACCGCCAAGCCGTTACAAGCGCTGGATCGGGGTGTATGGCCGCTTTGGATGCGGAACGCTGGTTGGCTGCCCAAGGCAGGCATTGATACCATCCCACGATCAAGCTCGGGGCGATCTGCTTGCTCCTTTTCTGCGACGTATCAGAACAGGTCGTCTTGCGATCGTATAGCAGCGTATCTCTGGCCCGATCCTTAATGCGACATGGTATGAGGGATGATCTCCCAGCCCTTGTAAACGAGCCAGAATTTCACCAGTTCCCGCTTCTTGAAAGGGATGTTCCAATCCCCGTCGTAGTCCACACGGGTGGGCACCAGCACACCATCGACGTGGGTGTTCTCCACCTTGATGGTGATGTCGAAATCCAGGATCAATGAGCTGTTGGCAATGCGGTATTGCCGTGCGATGACTTCGCCACTCTGCTGATCGAACCAGGTGTCCATGGTCTTGATCACCGTCTTTCCATCGCGGTGCTCGGGCTTGGCGTCGGCACTGAACACCCAACAGCTATCGCCGTTGCGCGTGTCGCTCCAGATCCGGAAGTCGTAAAGCGGCGCCATGTGTGGCTCGAACAAGGCGAGCTTGCCACCGATGAAAGGTACACTGGCGATCTCGCTGCCCGGATCGAACATGAACTTCTTCAATTCGCTCTTGTACTTCTCGAAGCGGCTACCACGCTCCACTTCCAGTTTGCGCGCCTCCACACTGTTGTTCGCAACATAAGTTCCCTTGGGAAAGAAGACATCGTCGTACATCTCGGCCGTCAGGTATCGGAAATCCCCTTTCCGATCGTACAATTTCCCCTCAACACCTTCGATATCGATCACTTGTCTGGCCAGCATTCCATCGCGTACAAGCCGTGTCTCCCTGTACAGTGTGGCAAGCTCACGCTCACCTTTGTTGCTCACCACCAGTGCACTATACATCCGATGGGGGTGATACCGTGTATTCAGGAAGGCCTTGTGGAAGGACGTGTCCGCAAGCACCTGCTGGATGAAGGCCTCCACGCTGAAGCCCGTGGCTTGTGCGGAAACCACGAACTCATCGAGTTGCACATGCTTGAACAAGGTATCGGGTTGTGCCTGCAAGGGCAACGAGCCGATGACCAATGACACAACGATCGACCAGCCGGGTGACCGATGGTATCGGCAGGGCGGCACGGAGGCGGCAAGGTTCCTGGTCGAACTGTGCTCCATCCGATCATGGCTCAATGCCTGCGGGTGGGACCAAGGCTGGCGTAGAGCTCGTACTTCTTCTTCACATAAAGCAGGAACTCGTACTGGGTAAGTCCTTTGATCACCTCATCGGGCACATTGCAGAAATCGATGAAATCATCAAAGGCTTCATCGCTCAGGTTGATGATGTCGTACTGAACATACTTGTGAAGCAACTCCTTCAGCAATTCACGCTTGCGGTCCTCGTTCTCCAACTGGGCGACAAGCCGTTTGCTCCGTTCACGGCGACTGAACTCCTGGTAGAGGAACGTGATGGGACTTTGCAGTGCGTCCACCTGACCGATCCGGTAGTCACTATCCCGATAACCCAATTTATCGATGTCCTTCTGGATCTGCTTCAGGGTACGTTCGGGCAACACCTCCACCTCGGCCAACTGGACCTGCAACGGTCTCATTCGCACCACGATCACGTAGCGCTCTTTCGGCACGCTATCACGCATGGTGATCAGCTGCGTCTGGTGACCCACCGAACCGAATATGAGCGTATCCGTGCGCAAGGCTTTCACAAGGAAGGTACCATCGCTGTTCCCGAAGGTGCCGGAGCGCGTGCGTTTGTTCACGATCATCAGGTCGTAGAAAGTGCGCTGGTCGGAAATGGAGGTGATGACACGCCCCTGGATGAAAACTTCGTCCTGACCTTTCAGCCAAGGCAGGCTCAGCAGGGAAATGACCAGTAACAGGGCAGCGCGGACCATGGGGACAAAGGTATCGGCCGCGCTGTTCAAATGGCGCGCCGAACTACATCCGAGAAAAGCAGAAGGGCCTCCACCAGCACGTGGATATGTGCGGCGAAGGCCCTCTGCGTATGGCCTGTGCATCTATAAGCCGGGTCCTGTATCCAGCCTTGCGGCAGGACCTCTGCCATCTATCTGGGATGCCCCTCGCGGAACACCTCGATCGACCTACCCTCCGGATCCCCACCTTGCGGCAGGGCGCTGCGGGCAGCAACTGCTCCGGTTTACATGGTCTTTCAGCCCGTGGGGTTTACCAAGCTGCTCATGTCGCCACAAGCACTGGTGGGCTCTTACCCCACCTTTTCACCCTTACCCCGAATTGCTTCGTGGCGGTCTCCCTTTCTGCGGCACTTTCCATGACCCCACCGTTCCCAGTGGAGCCTCTTCCCGTTAGGAAGCACGGCGCCCTAAGCTGCCCGGACTTTCCTCCCGAAACCTTTCGGTATCGGGCGGCAGAGCGATGCACAGGATGCCAAAGAACCAATTGTTCTACGCCACCCTCAGCGGTGACGCAGGATTATCACTTCCGTTGCCCCGGAACCATAGCGCCGCAGATCCGCATCGTGGAACTGGACGTTGTCGTAGAACTGCAGCAAGCGCCGCACCTCTTCGCGAAGCACCCCTTCCCCCACCCCATGGATCACGATCAGCTTGCGCTTTCCATTCCGGATGGCACTCTCCAGGGACCGCTCGAAGTAGCGCACTTGGTACTCCAGCTTCTCTCCATCGCTCAGTAAGCGCTCATCGTCGATCAGCTCGTGCAGGTGCAGGTCCACTTCCGCTACGCCTTTGTCCTCTGGCCGTTTCGGGGTCTTTCCCGGCCGGGGTGGTATGCGTCTTCGCCTCTTTTCATCCAACGTATCGTTGGCGGCAAGCATGCCGGCTTGGTGATCGGAAATGCGAGCAAGCAGGCTCCGTTCCTCATTCGTAACAGCTACAAGCCCTTTCATGGCGTGCTCCAGTTCAAATCCATCATCACCCCGGACCAGCACAAATCCCGGACGGGTAACTTGCAGTACGATCCCGCCTCCCACTTCGTTCACGAAGACCACACGGTCCCCGGGTAGTGGCTTATTGCGGATCATGCCTCAAATTTACGGGACCAAGCACTCTGTAACGATGCGATACACACTCTTGCTCACCATCTTCCTGCTCTTGGGCCATGGCAGCCTGACCGCCCAGCGCATTGAAGCCGCGCAACCCATGGGGGGGCTCACTGCCTTCCAACACCTTATCGAACAGGAACTGAACTATCCGCGCTCTGCGCTCGAGGTGGGTATCAAGGGAGACGTTACCGTTGTGGTCGGTGTCAATGGCGATGGCTCTGTGGAAGCCATGCAGGTATGGCGCGAGGTGTGCCCGGAGTGCGATGCCGAAGCCCTGCGTTTGGTGCGGCTCATCAATTGGCGCCCCTCCACCGCCAGTGAAGAACGCGGTTCCGCGGACCACTACATCGTTGTGCCTTTCGACCCAGGGAAGTACAAGCGTTGGCTGAAGGCACGACCCGATCGCGAAAGTCCTGTGTTCGACCTACCTGCAAGTGACAGCCTCGTCGTACATGGGCCTCGCGGCCTGGATACGCAGGTGGTTCCCCTGGTTCCGAAAGGCAACGCAGGACTTGGCCAGTTCCTGTCGGACAACATGCGGTATCCGGAAGAAGCGTATCGCAGGAGCATCGAGGGTACGGTGAAGGTCCAGTTCGTAGTGGAGCCCTCCGGCAGTGTTTCGAACGTGGTGGTGGTGGATGAACTCGGCGGTGGATGCACAGCCGAAGCCATCCGATTGATCTACAAGACACCATGGGCACCAGGCACCAAGGGGGGCGAACGGGTCCGCAGCAGCAGTGAAGTGAGCATTCGATTCACACTACCCCAGCAACGGCGATAGGCGCATGCCCGGCCCCGGCCGAGGTGACACGAACGAATTCCTAGTGGAAACACCATCAGCAAAATGCAAGAACGCGGACCGTGGAAGACACTAAGCAGTGAAGAACGCTACAGTACTCCTTGGATCTCGGTAAGCCACCACGAAGTACTCGATCCGAGCGGAGCTCCGGGCATTTATGGCGTGGTACACTTTCGCAGCCTCGCCGTGGGGATCATACCGCTGGATGAGGAAATGAACACCTGGATCGTAGGCCAATACCGTTACCCGATCGAGACATACAGCTGGGAGATCCCCGAGGGTGGCGGAAGCAGGGACCGCCCTGCGTTGGAAAGCGCCAAACGCGAACTACGGGAAGAGGTCGGCATTGTTGCGCAGGTGTGGACCGAGGTTCTACATATGCACCTGAGCAATTCGGCCAGTGACGAAGAGGCGATCATCTTCGTGGCCCAGGACCTGGAACTCCACGAACCGGAACCTGACCCCAATGAGGAACTGGTTGTGCGAAAACTGCCTTTCACCGAGCTCTATGCCATGGTGATGCGCGGTGATGTGACGGACAGCCTGACCGTTGCAGCCGTGATGAAGGTCCATCTTATGCTGCTCGAAGGTGGACTACCGCGTCAGAAGTAGAGCCAATGACCCTGGAGCTGGCCACTACTGTTCAGTTCCAAGGCAGGTGTCGGTAGTTTGATGCTGTTAAGCACGAACAATACGGTTCGCAGCGCTTTGGAACGCGTAGGGATACGCGTGAGGTCCATATCAGGGGCAAGGAAGTAGCGGCGTTGCCGGATCAGATCGGCGCCGAACGCATCGGGGCCGGCCGGCGGCGAGGCGGTCACCATTCCATCGGCACCATACCCCACGGCCACGTTAAGCCAGGACGGTAACCCTGCGCTCCGCGAGAAAGCCTTGAGGTTGGCGCTAAGCCAGATCGTTTGCCCGTTGTAGTCCTTCAGGTAGCGTTCGATGGCCCCCTCGCCCAGTAAGTCGGGACGCATGGCAGCATAGGAGGTGTGGTGAGCGGATAGTTTCATGCGCACCCGCTGCTCGCCCCAAGCCAATTCCTGGCCCAGGTAAAGGGCGGAACCGGAAACATTGGCGACCATATCCCACCAGGAAAAACCCCAAGCCGCCGAAGTACCGTCCAGCAGTTCCACAGCTGTGAGGAAAGCAAGACCGGAACCGACCCCGACCCACAACGCCTTCGCGTTTCCTGGATCACAACGGTCAAGCAGTTGATGCCCCCAAGATCCGAGCGTGTAGGCACTGAACGCGTGCCCTGCCTTGTCCATCTGCGCCCATTCCGATCCGTCGTTGAAGCTATGCAGGGGGGCACGATCGTATCCAGCGTACCAAGCGCGATCCAACAACACGATCGAACCCGCCATTCCCGCACCGATACCTCCAATGGTCCAAGCGGTACACCCACAATGCACACCAGGGATGGTATCCTTTGTGGCTTGGGCGGTCCCTTCAGCAATGGGAAAGAAGGTCACGATGATCGCGATGCTCAGCCATGCGCCATACCGTATCCCCCTCAGCATGAGCATCTCCGGCATGCCGCAAAAGTAGCTCCAGCAGGGTCGTTCTACCGTAGACAAAGCGCTGAAAATGAACTATCTTTGACAGTTGTCGGTATAAGTGCAACCGGGAGGCTCAGCCCGTGACCAGACGTAACCAGATGCTCCGTTCAACACTCGCTTTCGCTTACTGCATTGGTGCGGTCTTGGTATCGGCCATTCCTGGGGAAGGCACCTCCGGTTTGGATGCCCCGACTCCTTGGCTGGATTCGCTTTCATACGGAATACATCCTTCAGCTGCAGGTGGACAGTTCCTTGCTGTGAACCACCGCCAAGACCTGATCTCCCGCATCTATTCGGCCGGTTTTACCGTTTCGGGGCCGGCTCGTTCTCCGGTTTGGGAGACCGGTATCGACGTAAAAGGATTGCGGAAGGGATGCAGTGCTATTGAGCCATGGAACGCCATTGCCCCACACGCACTAGGCAAGGAGCTTCACTGGGAGGGCCAAAACTTGACGATCCATTACGAACACAGTGAAGCTGGCATGCGCCAGAACTTCATTGTGCATTGTCCGCCACCAGGTGTGGGAGACCTGCAGGTTCTGTTGCAAGCCAGCGGCGACCTCCAGCTTAGTGCCTTGAACGAACGCGGAGCCGCCTTCGTGGACGAATGGGGGATCGAGCGCTTCAGGTATGAGGACCTCCATGTATGGGATGCTTGTGGAACCGTACTCGACGCTTACATGGCTGTGGATGAGAACGATGGCACTCTGGTGCTGCACGTGGATGACCACTACGCTGTCTATCCAGTAACCGTGGATCCCATCGCCACAAGTTCCGTTTTCGTTCTTGCTTCAAGTGGAGCGGAATTCGGCTCGTCCGTGCACTCCGCCGGTGATCTTAATGGCGATGGATACAGCGATGCGGTGGTCGGTGCTCCCAAATATTCTTCAGGAGAGTTCGAGGAAGGGGCTGCGTTCGTCTTTTACGGCGGACCGACCGGTCTGGGAGCAGCCCCGGATGTGATCCTGGAGTCGAACCAGGCCGGTGCATGGTTGGGCCATAGCGTGGCCCATGCCGGAGACGTGAACGGGGATGGTTTCAGCGATCTCATCGTGGGGGCCATCTACTATGAAAGTGACCTTGCTGAAGAGGATGAAGGAGGGGTATTCGTCTACTATGGTTCGGCCACCGGCATAGCAAGCGTGCCGGACCTCATCATTCAGCCGAACGTGGCATTCCAATACATGGGCTGGTCCATCGATGGTGCCGGAGACCTGAACGGTGATGGTTACAGCGATATAGTAGTGGGAAGCAACGTAGGCGCCAATGGTCAGTCCAACGAAGGCTTGGTATGGGTATATCGTGGCACTGCCGCTGGCCTCTCCAATGCGTTTGCCCACCGGATGGAACAGAACCAGAACGGGGGGCAGTTCGGCTCGGCGGTATCAGGGGCTGGTGATATCAATGGAGATGGCTTGGATGACGTGGTGATCGGAGCCCACCGCTATGACTTGAATTGCCCTGCGCCATGCGACGATGGTGCCGTTTTCATCTACTACGGGAGCAACCTCAATATGGGCAGGCCGCTGTGGCCAGGAACAGGGCCACTCACAAACCCCCCATTCTCACTGGTATTCAATTCGGCAGGCACAAGCAACAATACCGGGTGGTCCGTATCCACTGCTGGAGATGTGAACGGTGACGGGTACAGCGATATCATCGTAGGTGACTGGCGGGACAACATCGGAGGTCAGAACAATGAAGGGATCGCCTTGGTCTTCCATGGCTCTGCGGCAGGATTGAATACCGCACCCGCCACGATCATCCAGAACAACCTGAGCAATTCCTGGCTGGGGCGTGGCGTATCAAGCGCGGGTGATGTGAATGGCGATGGTTACGCCGATGTTCTTGTTGGCGCTCCCCAGTATTCTATAGGCGCCACGATACTTCAAGGTGCGGTCTACTTACATCTCGGCGGCCCCACAGGCATATCACCGAACTATTTCCTTCGCTATACGGGTGGTGTGGGCGGAGCCCTTCTGGGCGAAAGCGTTTCCGTGGCTGGTGACATCGACGGTGATGGATACAGCGACTTCATAGCAGGAGCGTACCGACAAGGTATTGGAGGAGCTGCAAGAACATACCTGGGAGGGTCCTATGTGCTGGCCCCTTCAGGAGGTGCTGCTGGTGCGATCAACCCGATCGCTTTCGCTCCCGGTTCCGCCAATTCACTGGCAGGCTACTCCGTTGCCAATGCTGGCGATGTGAATGGTGACGGCTATTCCGATGTGCTTGTTGGTGCTCCGGAAGCGAGCAGTGGTCAAGCCACCGAAGGACTCGCATTCCTGTATTACGGCAGTGCCAGTGGCTTGGGGGCCACCCCGGACGTGACCCTTGAGATGAACGTGGCCAATGCCCGGTTCGGCTATTGCGTGGCCACCGCAGGCGATGTGGATGGCGACGGGTATGCCGATGTCATCATTGGCGCACCACAGGCTGGAGGAACAGGAAGGGCCTACATCTTCCGAGGAGGCGGTGGCGGGCTTTCGACAGCGCCAGCGCTTACGCTCACGGGTAGTGCCGGATCCCGTTACGGGCATGCCGTAAGCACGGCAGGCGATGTGAACAGCGACGGCTTCGCGGATGTGATCATCGGTGCGCCGGTGGCTGGAACCGCTTCCGTACATCTTGGCTCTGGTGCAGGTACGATCGCTACAGCACACATCGTCATTTCGGGCCCACAACCGGGAAGCGCATTCGGCTTTGCTGTTGCGACCGCTGGTGATGTCAATGGCAGCGGGTTCTCGGACATCATCATCGGTGCGCCCGACTTCAGCAATGGCGAAGCGGGCGAAGGAGCCGCATACGCCTACCATGGGTCGGATTCAGGACTGGTGGATACGGAAGCGTGGATGCGCGAAGGGTCGGAGGTGGGTGTGCGTTTCGGTGCCAGTGTCGCAGGCGTTGGCGATGTGAACGGTGATGGTTTCTTCGATGCCCTTGTTGGCGCTCCGACCTGGAGCCGGGTGAACCCCGATCAGGGGGCCACGTTCTTCTTCCGCGGTTCAGCGACAGGATTGGTGAACAATGCCGGCGCACGAACCGAGGGGCCCACGGGTTCCCGTTTCGGATACAGTGTGGCCGAGGGTGGCGATATCAATGGCGACGGCTATGCGGACTTCGTTGTAGGCGCGCCATACTTGTCCAACCCACAAGTGGAAGAAGGACGGACCTACGTATACATCGGGCGCTCGGCCGGAACTGGTTTCATCCCCGGCGGAAACTGGGAACCGAATACCGGCGGCGACCGCAGCGGCTGGTCCGTGGCTGGTGGCGGCGACGTGGATGGAGATGGTTTCTCGGATGCCGTGACAGGATCACCCAATGCGAACGCTGACCAAGGCGCCTTCACCGTCCTGCGTGGCAATTGGTCCAACAGTGTATCCAGACCGACAAAGCTTTATCGTGCCGACCTCGTCTCGCCCTTGGCGACCAATGCGCTCGACCCCGCCGACGGCCTGTACTTTGGTATAGGCCACTTGGCACGCAGCCACATGCAGCGCAAGCCGGGCCGCTTGATCTGGGAGGTGGTCCATGAGGGGCAGCCATACTCCATCAACCCCACGTCCAGTATCATCACGAACAGCTTGGGCTTTACAGCACAAAGTGCCGCCTTCACCGATCTGGCCGTGAATGGCACGGAGATCAGGGAACAAGTCTTCAAAGAACCCTTCTTCAGACGCTATAAGTGGCGCGTACGGGTGGAATGGCCCATACACCGTTCCATGGATGGTCAGCGTTTCAGCCGCTGGTACTACGGCTATGCTTCAGCGCACGGCGACATTGGTGTCCTACCCTTGGAATTGCTCGAATTCACTGGAGAAAAAGAGCGTACCAGAAACCTCCTGCACTGGACCACAGCGACCGAAACGGGGACCTCCCATTTCGTGGTGGAACGTTCGCTGGACAACCGGAACTTCCTATCACTTGGCAGCGTGGATGCTGCCGGCAATAGCTTCGCGCTGATCGACTATCACTTTTCGGATACCGCCCCCCCTCAAGGACTGGCCTATTACCGCTTGCGCATGCAAGATCTGGATGGGTCCTACGAGTACTCCCCTGTGATCACCCTGCAGCGTGGATCCAGCGTCAACGTACATCCCAATCCTGTTGCGGAACTGCTTGTTTGGGATATCGAAGAAGACCAGGTGCAACGGGCCCGTATCCTGGATGCGCTGGGCAGGTTGATAGCCGATGTACCGGCCACCAACGGATCCATACAGGGTGGACCACTGGTAGGACTACCCTATGGATTCTACACCCTGGTGTTGCTGGACGGTTCCGGCAACATAGTGGCTCGTTCGCGCTTCCTGAAGGGCTAGGCCCCGATCGACTTACGGCAGGCCGTTAGGATCTTGCGGGCGTTCTCCAAGGTGTCCGATTCCGCGTAGCAGCGCAGCACTGGTTCCGTCCCGCTAGCCCGGATCATCAACCACTGGTCGTTGTCGAAGTGGAACTTGAAGCCATCGATGGTCTCCACGCTGCGAACAACGTAGTCCCCGAACGCGGAATAACGGCCTTCTTGACAGGCCTTCAACACGTCCTGCTTCAAAGCTTCGCTGATGTGCAGGTCGTTCCGCTCATAGGCGAACGGCCCCACGATGCCATAGACCTCATCGATCAACTCGTCCAGTGTCTTTCCACTCTTGGCCATATACTCCCAAATGGTCAGTCCCATCCAAATGCCATCACGTTCAGGGATGTGGCCCTTGATCGCAATGCCTCCGCTCTCCTCCCCACCCAGCAACACGTCCTCGGTGATCATGATGCTGGCGATCCACTTGAAGCCGATCTTGGTCACTTGGTACTCAAGCCCGTAATGGGCACACATCTTCTTCACCTTGGGCGTGGCACTGAACGCCACCACCACTTTGCCCGTGTAGTGCTTGTACTTGACGAGGTAGTGGATGAGCAAGAGGATGATGTGGTGGGAATCGATGAACTCGCCCTTCCCATTGTACAATCCGATTCGGTCCGCGTCACCATCCACCGCCAGGCCACTGCTGATGTTGCTGGTCCGGATCATCTCTGAGAACTCGAGCAGATTCTTGTGTATCGGCTCGGGCGCTTGGCCTTGGAACGATGGGTCGTACGTGCAGTGGAGCAATTCTGCCTCTGGAAGTATCCGTGGGATCACGTTCTGCCCGGCGCCGTACATGGCATCGAAAGCCAGCTTCATCCCCGAACCACGGATAGCCGCCAGGTCGAAGCTCTGCTCGACCCGTTCCACATACATGGTCTCGAGGTCCACGATGCTCACCTTGCCGTTCTGTTCGGCTATATCCAGGTCGATGGCCGAAAGATCGACGCCATGTTCATCGGGAATGATATCCTCGATCTTCTGGACATCCTCAGGGATCAAGGGGCCGCCGAAGTGGCCCTTCAACTTGTAGCCGTTGTAGCTGGGAGGATTGTGACTGGCTGTCAATACAATGCCTAGGCTTGCCTTCAATTCCCGGGCACCCAGCGAAACCATGGGTGTGCTTACGAATCCTTTGGCCATATGTACACGGATGCCGTTGGCAACAAGGACCTTGGCGACCGTTTCGGCAAAGAGCTGCCCAGCGAAGCGGCAATCGTGACCAAGAACGATGCTTGGCTCGTTCGGGAAATTGGCCTTGGTCCATTTGGCCACACCTACGGTTACACGAGCCACATTGTCCACGGTGAATTCCTGCGCGATAATGGCTCTCCAGCCATCGGTACCGAATTTGATCTTGGTCATCGAAGGGTCGTATTGTTCTTGAAGAAGGCGCGAAAATAGGGTCCTGATGTGAAGCGGACCTATCCCCTGTAAGTCTCAACGGTATATCCCCCGTCGATCCAAGGCACGCTGGTACTTGCGCGCATTGACCAAATGTTGCTCGTAACTGCGCGCGAACTCACTATATCCGCTCAAGTCGGCACGAGCACAAAAGTACAGGTAGTCGTGCTTTTCAGCATCCAATACAGCGTCGATGAAGCGGGGTTCGGGCATGTTGATGGGGCCGGGGGGCAAACCCGGATTGCGGTAGGTATTGTAGGGGGAGTCCACCTGCTTGTCCACATTAAGGATCCGGTTCACACCCTTGAGCCCAAGGGCGAATTTCAACGTGGGATCCGCCTGAAGGGGCATGCCGATCCGGAGCCGGTTCAGGTACACACCTGCTATGCGGCGCGCGTCATCCATCTTCACCGTTTCGGCCTGCACGATGGATGCCAAGGTGGCCACCTCGACCGGTGTCATGTCCAGAACCTCGGCCTTTGCGGTACGTGCATCGGTCCAGAATGCATCATGCTCGCGACGCATACGGGCTATGAACTGCCCAGGCTCGGTGGTCCACCAGAATTCATAGGTATCAGGGATGAAAAGGCTGATGATCGTAGCCTCGTTGAGCCCAACCTCACGTTGCATTGCAGGGTCCTGGAAGGCTTCGAGAAAGGCGAGGGAATCAGGATACAGAACTGTCGCGATGCGGCCTGCCAATCCAGCCAGGTCGCCGACATTACTGAAAGTGACCATCACCGGTTCCTGTTCACCGGCCCTGAGCATGTTCACCAAGTCGTTCATGGACATGCCATTGACCACGCGGTACCGCCCTGGTTTAACGGCATAGTTCTTCTGTTCTGCCAACCAGCGGAAACGACCTTCGTCGCTCACGGCCTGGATGGCCACAAGGCTGTCCACAACGGCATCGAGGTCCGCACCGGAGGGTATGTACAACACGCGACTTTCCTCCTTGAAGTCGGCGCTTGGGCCCACCATTGCGTTCCAAGCCCAATACGCCACGCCCACAGAGCACATCAGGACCAGAACGAACATGAAAAGAAGGATCCTCCAGCGCTTCATGGCCTAGATCTCCATCGACCCTTCGAATACGAAAGTCGCAGGTCCGACCAAACGAATGCCTTCGAAGCGGTCCTCATGAGGTTGCACCGACCCAACGGATAAGATGCCTCCCCGCGTGTACACCTCTACCGGAGCTTTGCTCAGACCGCGTCCAAGGGCGCTCAAGGCAGCCGCGACAACTCCGCTGCCGCAACTCAAGGTCTCTGCCTCCACCCCGCGCTCGAAGGTGCGCATTCGGATGCCATCAGCACATGTCTGCACATAGTTCACGTTGGTACCACCCTTTCCATACCGGGCCGATCGACGTCGTGGAGGAGCGTCCTCAAGGATATCCACCGCTTCAACATCATCGACCCAAACCAGCAGGTGGGGCGACCCCGTATCGATGAAATCGATGTGTGGTCGAGTTGGATCCAGTGCTGGTCCATTCACTGGTGGTATGGAGATGGACACCTGGCCATGTGACCAGGTTCCCTCGTGGATACCGTCGATGGCCGAGAATCGGGCCGCCTCGACCCCCGTGTTCAACTTGCTCCAATAGGCGAAGGCACAACGGCTACCGTTGCCGCAAAAGCTCTTGCTGCCATCCGGATTGAAGAACTCCATATGGAAATCCGTTCCGGCATGTGCAGGTGCCCCCAGGAGTATCAACCCGTCGGATCCGATACCGAAATGGCGGTCACAGATGCGTTGGACCAGGTCGGTATCGTCAGCAGGAAACAAAGCCATGCGATCATCGAACAGGACGAAATCGTTCCCCGTGCCGTGCCATTTCTCGAATCGGAACTGCATGTGGAAGAGCGATCGATGATACTACTGGGAGTTCGGGCAGGTTGAGCGATCAACCCTCGGTCTCGCGGCTCCAGATGTACTCGGTGATGCTTTGACCATTCTTGAAGTAGAAGGTCCCCCACTTGGCGATGACCTTGCTGTACTCATCCGCACGATTCCCGTTGACAACCACCCGGCGGATGATCACCTTATTCCCTTCCGTATAGCTTTCCTCAGTAACTCCGGGCGGGTAGTCCTGCGCCAGTTTCGAGCGGTTCATGTCGCTGTACGCGCGTGGTTGGTCCACTGCGGTATCGGCCAAACGCTCCTGCGCCTGGGTGCGACTCTCATGGCTTTGTTGCACCAGGCGACGTTCATTGACCTCCCGCGCTCGCTTTTCGTCCTCCACAAGCCTTCTCTTTTCCTCCACCTGTGCCCTTCCGCGCTCCTCGAGGCTCATATTCCGTTGTGCCACCTCCTCCAAGGCATCGCGGTTGCGATCGGCCTGCTCACGGCCCGCTTCGATGCGCTCGCGTTCGGCACTCTGCAAGGCGGCAGCCCGCTCAGCGACGGCCCGGGTGCGGTCGCCTTGACGCTCCACCATGTCGACCCTGGCAGCATCGGCTTCTTCCTGCAAAGCGAGTTTCTCCTCGTAACTCTGTTCACGGCTTCGCCCCGCACGTTCGGCCCTTTCCGCCTCTGCACGCTCCAGAGCCTCGCGGTAGGCTGCCAATTCCTCAGCACTCTGAATGCGCCTCGACTCATCACCCTCGAAAAGCCTGGCGCCATCCTCCTGATAGCGGACCTTACGCGTCACACCTTCCATACGGCGCTCTTCGGCGACCGATGCGTTGGCTTCTTCCTGTTGTTCCAGATCGGAGCGGAACTTCTTGATCCGTTCGTACTTCTCGGCCTCTTCGCGCTCGCGCGCAGCCCGCATGAACTGCTCCGCCTCCTGCTCCTTGCGAATGTCGATGGTGCTCCCTCCCCGTGGCTTCTCTTCGATACTGGCCTGACGGGCCCGCTGGGCCGCCAATTCCGCTTCGACACGCAGTCGCTCCTCCTCTTCCAGAAGGCGGTCGATCTGGTCCATCTTGGACTTGGGATATGTCTCAGCGGGCTTGATATCACTCGCCTGCGCATAGGAGCCTCGTGCACGTTGGTAATCCTTCGCCGCAAAAGCCTCATCCGCCTCTGCTATGGCATTCCTGTATCGCTCCTCGATGGCCTTGGACCCTTCCCGTTCGGCCCTTGCCTGCTCTTCGGCAAGTCTCCGTGCTTCAGCTTCCTCGGCTTCCAACCGTCTGCGCTCGTCCTCTTCTCGCTGCTTGGCGTTCATCTCAGCAAGTCGCGCGGCCTCAGCGGCCTCGGCTTCCTTGCGCGAACGCTCCTCTTCCAGTCTCCGTTGTTCAGCAGCATCCCGATCGGCGGCCTCGCGATCCGCGCGTTCCTTGGCCACGGCCGCATCGATCGCAGCCAAGCGGTCCTTGGGGTACTGCTCATCCGGCTTCATGCCAAGAGCACTATTGAACCGGTTCCTGGCCTGCTCATAGTCCTTGTCGCCAAAAGCCGCATCACCTTCGGCCACCAAAGCATTGAACCGTGCTTCCTGCTCTGCCACCGACGACCTGCGCATCCGCTCCTCTTCCTCAAGCCTCGCCTTCTCAGCGGCAGCGGCTTCGGCAGCAAGGCGCTCGGCCTCTGCCAGGCGGGCCCTTTCGGCAGCTTCACGTTCGGCCGCAAGTCGATCCTCCTCGGCCTTCCGCGCGCGTTCGGCAGCTTCGCGTTCAGCAGCCAGCCGGGCAGCTTCCTCGGCACCTGCCAGTTCATCCCTGATCCCGGCTATCTCGGCCAAGCGTGCCTCCGGGTGCGCCTCCCCCGGCTTGATACCCAAGGCATCGCGGTAGGCCTGTTCGGCCTTGTCGTAATCCTGGCCCGCGAAGTCGCGATCAGCAGCCGTGATAAGGTCGCTGTAACGCTTCTCAAGATCCCTGCGCTCCCGCTCCAAGCGCTCCTCCTCGGCCTTGGCTTGCGCTGCCGAATCCATCAATTGCTCGATGGCAACGATCCGTGACTTGGGGTGCTCTTCCGCCGGCTTCAGCTTCAGCGCATCCTTGTAATCGTTCAAAGCTGCGGATAGTTCCTCTTTGCCAAAGGCTTCATCCGCCGTGGAGATGAGTTCCGCGTACCGTGCCTCCAACTCCTGGCGCTTGCGTTCCTCCTCCGCCAACCTGGCCTTCTCGGCCGCCTTGGCGTCCGCTTCGGCCATACGGTCCTTCGGATAACGCTCCTGGGGCTTTACCAAGCTGGCCTCTTGGTACTTGCTCTTGGCTGCGGCATAGTCCTCACCGTCGAAGGCAGCATCCGCCAATGCGATAAGACCCTCGTACTTGGCATTCGCCTCTTCCTCCTTGCGCCTTGCCTCGGCATCAGCGATGCGCTTGCCGATCTCTGCCAACTGGTCCTTGGGATAGTTCTCGGCAGGCTTGATAGCAGCGGCTTCATTGTATTTGTTCCGCGCCGTTTCCCAGTCCTCCTTTTCGAACGCTTGATCAGCTGTACCGATGGCGGCTTGGTAGCGTTCATCGATCTCGCGCTGCTTCCGTTCCTCCTCCTCCTTCCGAGCCTGTTCGTCCCTGGCCCTTTGTACAGCGCTCAACTGGTCCTTGGGGTATTTCTCGGAGGGCTTATGACCAATGGCCTCGTTGTACTTCGCAGTGGCCTCATCCCACTGCCCGGCTTGGAAGGCGGCATCGGCAGCGGTAATGGCCGACAGATACTTCTCCTGCAGCTCCTGGGCGAGGCGTTCCTCCTCGGCCTTCCTGGCAGCTTCTTCCTGTTTCTTGAGGATGGCAGCAAGTTGGTCCTTGGGATACTTCTCATCGGACTTGAGACCAAGCGCCTCGTTGTACTTGGCCGTGGCATTGTCCCACTGCTCCGCTTTGAAGGCCGCATCCGCCGCAGCGATCACGGCTTGGTATTGCTCTTGAAGCTCCTTGGCCAAACGCTCCTCCTCTGCCTTCTTGGCTGCTTCTTCCCTCTTCTTGACTATGGCAGCCAACTGGTCCGTCGGGTACTTCTCCCCGGCTTTCAACCGCAATGCCTCGTTGTACTTATCCCCAGCGGCGTCCCAGTTCTCAGCCTTGAACGCAGCGTCGGCCGCGACAATGGCAGCTTGGTACTGTTCTGCGAGTTCCTTGGCCAGGCGCTCCTCCTCCGCCTTCCTCGCCGCCTCCTCCTTCTTGACGATTATTGCGGCAAGCTGGTCTTTGGGGTACTTCTCCCCGGCCTTCAGCTCCAGCGCATCATTGTAACGAGCCGTGGCATCGTCCCACTTCTCGGCCTTGAACGCTGCATCGGCAGCGGTAATGGCGGCTTGATACTTTTCTTCGAGTTCCTTGGCCAACCGCTCCTCCTCCGCCTTTTGCGCCAATTCAGCGAGTATGCTCTCGATCTCGCGGATGCGCTGTTTGGGGTAAGCTTCCTTATCCTTCAGGTCGCTGGCAGCATCGTACTTGGCCTTGGCCTCGGGATAGCTTTTCTTGCTGAACAAACCGTCGGCCTCCTTGATCAATGCAGCGTAATTCGCCTCGAGCTGTTGCTCTTTCTCCTGGCTTTCCTGCTGCATCCTTGCATCGCTCAATTTCGCTGTGGCCACAGGGTCGGCAGGCTTCGCTTCCAAGGCCGCTGTGAAAGCCTCGACGGCTTTCTTGAAATCGAGCGAGGTCATGGCCGATTCCCCCAGCTTCATCTGCTTCTCATAGTCCGCATCGGCGTTGGCTTCCCGCTTCTGGCGGTCCTCATATTCCTTCATCAACCGGTTCACCTCGCTACGGATCTGCTCTGTATAGGCGATATCCCAGGCGACCTCGCCTTTTTCCGGATAGTACTTGGCCTTGCCGATGGGTTGTTCCAAGACGGCAAAGTCAACGCCGGGCAGATCACTGAAGAGGGTCATCTCCAAATTGAACCCGTGCCCACCCAAACGGTCCTCTTCGGGCACGTTGCGGGTATCCATTGCTATGCTCTTCGCAACGAGACCATCCTTGGAATAGACCAGCTTGTAGTCCGCGCCATAATCCAGGTTCACATCGTACTTGCCGCTCGCGTTGGTACGCACGTCCATCAGCTTGGATCCGTTCTTGTAGACGGTCACGGTAACCCCATCGATCTTCTTGCTGGTATAGTAATCCTTGACGGTACCGTAGATGTATACCATATCCTGGGCACTCCCCTGGAGCGATACCAGCAGAAGGCACAATACGGCCAGCAAGCCAACGGCGCTGACACCCGACCTTGCGGCGGACCTTGTTCGATGCAAAGCGTACAGCATGTTCATACGACGCCGCAAATTAAGACATCTTTGGATGCTTGTACCTTGACGCACAAGTAGAACCGGACGATATGGTGGTGAGCATATGGGAAGAAGGGCACTTCCATCGGAGGCCCCAGTTGGTCGTGGTGGGTGCCGGTATCACGGGCTTGTTCACGGCCCTGTTCCACAAACGCCGTAAACCGCACCATCATGTCCTGGTCATCGAAAGGGGGGCATTCCCGGCCGGTGCAAGTGTCAAGAACGCCGGGTTCGCATGCTTCGGAAGTCCCAGTGAACTGCTTTCCGATATCGCGATCGAGGGCGAGGATGTGGCCATGAAGCGGGTGGAGGAGCGCTGGAAGGGCCTTCTTGAACTGCGGGCGGAGTTGGGCGATGACGCCATTGGGTTCGTACCGAGCGGAGGACATGAGGTATTCGATGGCCATACCCCCCAGTACACCCGGGTGGCCGAGGGGTTCGATGCGCTCAACAAGCTGCTCCGGTCCATCATCGGCGAACATGTCTTCCGCTGGGATGATGCTGCGATCGCCCGGAACGGCCTACAGGGCTTCGACCACCTTGCAAGGACCGACCTTGAAGGCGGGTTGGACAGCGGTGCACTTATGAGCACGCTGCTTCGGCGCGTTCAGGCCGAAGGTGTCCTGGTTCGCACCGGTCACGCCGTTTTGCACTTCAACGAGCGGCCTGATGCTGTCGAGATCCACCTCGACGACGGTAGTGTTGTGGTCAGCGACCAGCTCGTACTGGCGACCAATGGATACACCCATGGACTACTTCCTTCTGCCGGCATTCGCCCAGCCCGCGGCCAAGTCCTTCTCACGACTCCCATCCCCGGATCGCGTCTTCGGGGAACATTCCACGCCGATGAAGGCTTCTACTATTTCAGGGACCTCGGCGGAGCATTGCTCCTGGGGGGGGGGCGCAACCTGGACATTCCCGGGGAGAGCACCGCAGTAGAGGAAACCACGCTGGTCATCCAAAATGCGCTGGAGCGCATGCTCCGTGACATGATACTACCACACACGCACTTCACCATAGCCAAGCGCTGGAGCGGGGTCATGGGTTTTCCCTCGGAAGGGAAACAGCCTTTGGTGGCGCGCCACAGCGACCGGACCTGTGTCGCAGCGGGACTAAGCGGAATGGGCGTGGCAATGGGCATTCGGGTGGCGCGCAATGCAGCTGACCTGGTGGACGACCGGGTCTGACGAAACACATCCACACGATGAACGAGGACCAGATCGCCAAGGCCTATGATGCCAACCGTGAGCGTTGGAACGCGTTGACCGCCATCCATCTGCGATCGGCCATGTACGACGTACCGGGTTTCCTGGCTGGTCGCGAGCCGCTGTCGGACCTGGAACTGGACCTGCTCGGCGACGTGAACGGCGAGCGCGTCCTTCATCTGCAGTGCCACTTCGGTCAGGATACCTTGAGCCTCGCGCGGAAAGGAGCCCATGTCACCGGACTCGACCTAAGCAATGCCGCCATCGAAGCTGCGCGGGACCTGACCGCCCAATGTGGACTGCAGGCCGAGTGGATCGTCGCCAATGTGGTCGACTTCCAGCCGGCCCTGGAGGGACGCTTCGATACCGTCTTCACAAGCTATGGCACAATTGGCTGGTTGCCCGAATTGACCAGTTGGGCGCGTAACATCCGGCGCTACTTGAAGCCGGGCGGACGTTTCGTATTCGTCGAGTTCCATCCGTTGCTATGGATGTTCGACAACGACTTCCAGGAACTTGCCTATTCATACTTCAATCAGGAGATGATCGTGGAGACCGAACAAGGCAGCTATGCCGACCGCAATGCCCCCTTGATACAGAAGGCATACAGTTGGAACCATGACCTTGCCGAAGTCCTGAACGCCCTGCTGAGCATGGGATTGCGATTGGAGCGATTCCACGAACTGGATGGTTCCCCGCACGACTGTTTTGCCAATACCGTCCAAGGTAAGGATGGCCTATACCGCATTCGCGGAATGGAGGGCAAACTACCCATGGTGTACGGGCTGCGCGCATTAGCACCTTGATGGGTGCTTGGGGTCGACTGCTGCCGATGCCCTTTCTTTGCGCCCCATGGCCAGGAAAATCGAAAGGCGCAACTCGCCCATTCACGGCAACGGCGTATTCGCCAAGATTCCGATCTCCAAAGGTGAGCCCATTGTGCAATACAAAGGGAAGCTCATCACCCACGCCGAGGCCGACAAGAAGCACCATAACGACATCGATACAGGGCACACCTTCCTGTTCTCCCTGAACGAGAAGTGGATCGTGAACGCCAACGAGCAAGGGAATACGGCTCGTTGGATAAACCACAGCTGCGAACCGAATGCCATCGCGTTCGTGCACGAGCACAAGAGCCGGAAGCTGAAGAAAGACAAGATCATCATCGAAGCCCTTCGGGATATCGCACCAGGGGAAGAGATCACCTATGACTATGGCTTCGAGTTCGATGTGCCCTACACCAAGAAACTCCTTGCTGCATGGGCCTGCCGTTGTGGTTCGGCGAGTTGCACAGGCACCATGCTGAAACCCAAGGCAAAAAAGTCCTAACCACCATCGGATCTGCTGGCACGCCCTTTGCCTACCCAGCCGAACGCAATACCAACCCCATGTTCAAACAGCTCAGCCTTCTCGCCATCGCCTTAGTGGTCAGCCTTGCCACGGCCAATGCACAAGATGACCCCAAGAGCAAGGCCATCGTGGATAAACTGATGACCCAGGCCAAAGGCTGGTCCACCTTCGAAGCCGATTTCACCAGCCGTTTGCAAAGCACCAAGGACAAATTGGATGTGGAACAAGCAGGCAGCATGAAAGTGAAGGGCAAGAAGTTCCGCCTTGTCCTGGACAAGAACACGGTGATCAACGATGGTGTTACCATCTACACCTACAACAAGGACAACAACGAGGTGACCCTCAGCGACCCTGCGGAAATGGATTCCGAACTGGATCCGAGCACCTTGTTCACCCAATACGAGAAGGGCTTCAAGAGCCAGTTCGTGGAAGAGAAAGTGGTCGCCGGAGCGACCGTACAGGTCGTCAAGCTCTTCCCCTTGGAACCCGCCAAGAAGCCCTTTCATACCGTGGTGATCACCGTGGACAAGGCCAAGAGCGAGCCCCGCAGTGTCCAGGTGCTCTACAAGGATGGGAACATCGTCACCTACACCCTTAAGAAGTTCACCCCGAATCCGTCCCTCGCCGACGCGCTCTTCATGTTCGACAAGAGCAAACACCCTGGTGTCGAGGTGAACGACATGCGGTAACATTGACCGACCGGAACAGGAAAGCCACCGGACCGGTGGCTTTCCTGTTTTCCCCCATTGCCCTTCGAAAGGATCCGAACGAGCCTGTTCATGGATCGGCCCTTCACCGGTATGATGGCATGCTTGGACCTCCCGTATGTCCATCGAAGGTCTCCGACGCCTGGCCGCTGGTGATCATGATGTGGTCACGGAGTACCGTCTCCAGGAATTGCTGGGGGCGCAACTCGGCGGGATCGATGCCAAGAACGCCTTGCACCTTGGTGGACATTTCCATCACGAGCGTGGCATGGGTATCCAGCTTTCGGTTATCCAGTACCTCCTTTATCATGGCGGCTTGTGCATCACTGAGCCGGGCCGCCTGGG
>CAYQMC010000028.1:0-22773 GCA_964418285.1 uncultured Chryseobacterium sp. | reverse complement strand
GCGGTGATGCCGGGCATACTGCCGTCAAGGGTAGGGTCATCGCTCTTGGCACCTCCGCTTTCCGCCGAGGCCTTTAATTCTTCAACAAGGGCTTGCGCAGCCTGCTTCAGCTGGTTCATCCGCTGCCCGTAGGCACGCTTCTCTTCGGAAGGCACTTGCTTGAAGGCCTCAAAGAGTTCGGTAATGGAGCCGTTGCGGCCCAGCAGGGACACGCGGACCTGTTCAGCCTCTTCGGCGTTGGAGGCGTTGGCCGAAGCCACCTGGGCTTCCAGTTCGGTTATGCGTTCGAGCAGGTTCATTCCACAATGCGCATGGTCATACGTAGGTCCTTCATCGGTCGGTTCTGGGCATCGCACGGCAGGGCGGCGATCGCGTCGATCACCTCCTGGCCGGCCACCACTTTGCCAAAGATCGTGTAGGCACCATCCAGGTGTGGGGTTCCGCCTTCCCGTGCATAAACAGCCTTGTTCTCAGCAGTGTAAACGAGCGTATCGCCATTGCGCGCTGCTCGCTCGGCAAATCGGTCCAGGTCCGCAGCTTCATAAGTACGGCCATCGACGATGTAGAACTGCATGCCGTTGGAGCGCCGGTCCGGATTCACCTGGTCGCCTTGACGTACTGCACCCAAAGAGCCACGCTCATGCACCAGTCCGGGTATGATCTCTGCCGGCAGGGAATGGCCAGGGTCGCCCGCGCCCAATGGGGTGCCGGGTTTCGCATATCGGCTATCCGGATCACCGCCCTGGAAGATGAAGTTCTGGACCACGTGATGGAAAAGGAGGCTGTCGTAGGCTCCCTCCTGAACGAGCTTCAGGAAGTTGTCGCGGTGGGTAGGCGTTTCGTTGTATAGTGCCACCACCATGGTGCCCAGCTCTGTTCGTATCTCCACCAAGGGCCGTTTGGGCACCTGCCCCCACATGGGTACGGCGAACAGCACGGCCAGCACCCACAGCAGGGGTCTGCCGGCCGTACATTGCACGGACCGCGGCCACTTGTTTACATTTGGCATTCGGAACCCTTGCAGGACGTGCGTACCACGACCCTCAGGAAGGCACCAAAAGTAACCCAATGAACTTCCCCGTGAACCGTACCATCCTTTCCAAGACCCTTGCGCTGGCCCTTTGTGCCGTAGTGGTTTCTGCCTGCAACAAGGAGAAGCCGACCAAGGCCGTGATCGTGGTGAAGAACGAGGCAGGTGCCGTGGTGCCGGGCGTTGAGGTGAGGCTTTTTGCCAATCCTTCCTTCCCGCTGGGTGATCCCACGCGCCTGAACAAGGAGGGGGTCACATCCGCTTCAGGTCGCGTGGAGTTCGATTACTCCGATTTCTACAAGCAGGGCCAGGCCGGGTTCGCTGTGCTCGATATCCTTGCCGTAACGGAGGACTTTGCCGGTGCGGGGATCATCAAGATCCTGGAGGAGGAGACCAACGAGGAGACCGTCGTCCTGCTGCCCATCTAAGGTCTGGTCCAGGGGTCAAGTCGTACTCAATTCGTCTCGAAGTAGGTCAACAGCGCCTCCTTCATCAGGCGCTCCTGCTCTTCCGGGCTCAATGCGGGCAGGTCCTTCACCCGTTCGAAGTGTGGCCATCCATCGGCATCACGCCCCAGTTCACGGTAGTAGCCGTAGGGCATCAGCAGCACGCAGATGGCGATGTGCATCAGCGCCACTTTCTCGTCCTTCTTGAATTCGCGGGCATGCTGCCCCAGCTCTTGAACGCCCACCAGGAAAAGGATGGCGTTGAGGTCCAGGGTTCCGGCATCGAATCGTTTGGAGAGCATCGCGACCAGGTCGCGCCAGCGTTTGTCGAATGCGAGGTCCACCGGAGGAAAAGGTTGTGGAGATGAAGGAATGTGTGGGAATACCGAAAGGGGTGCAAAGATGCGCTTTGCGGCAGGTGTAGCGAAGCCTCTTGGACAACGCTGAGAATGTTCCATTCCCACATTCTTCCGTCTCCACATCTCCACATTTCACCATCTTCACATCCCAACCATGAACTGGCTCGACTGGTTATTGATCGCCCTGCTGCTCTTTGCCGCCTTCAAGGGGTTCTCGCGCGGCTTCATCGTGGAGGTGTGCTCCCTGCTCGCGTTGGTGGCGGGGATCTGGGTTGCGGCGCGCTTCAGCCTGCGCTTTGCTGAAGCGGTCGGCTTGGGCGCCGACAGGGAGACGCTTGCGTTCCTGCTGACGTTCCTGGCCGTGCTGGTGGCTGTCCACGTGTTGGCCCGCTTCCTCACCACCCTGATCGATCTCGCCCAGTTGGGACTTCCCAACAAACTCGCCGGTACGCTCTTCGGTGTGCTCCGGTCCGCGTTCACCCTCAGTATCGTGTTGAACCTTCTGGTGGGCTGGAGCGACGAGGCTTTTCCGCCCAAGGAGGTCGGGGAGGAGTCCATGCTTCATGCTCCGGTCAGGGCTTTCGCCCCGCTGGTGATCCCGGCCTTGGGCGAGACCAAGTGGGTGAAGGAAGCCATGGACCGCGCGAAGGAAGAGGCCGAGGCCTTGTTCAACGGGCAGGACTGAAGCTCCGGCCGGCTATTCAAGGTGCGTGCGGGTCTCCGTCCACAGATCGCAGCAGAAGGAGACCTTTGTACCAGAATTCCGCATCCCGATGACCGAGCAGACCACCCGAAGCCAGGAACTGATCGCCCGCCGAAAGGCCGCCATACCGAATGGCGTGGGCATGTTCAACCACGCAACAGCGGTCGCGGCAAGCGGCGCCATCATCACCGATGCCGATGGCCGCGAACTGATCGATTTCGCCGGAGGCATCGGCGTGGTGAACGCCGGGCATTGCCCACCACCTGTGGTGAAAGCGATCCAGGAGCAGGCCGCTAAGTTCCTGCATGTGAGCTTCAATGTGGCCAGCTACGAGCCCTACATCGCCCTGTGCGAAAAGCTGAACGCGCTGCTTCCACATGGAGGACCCACCAAGACGATGCTGGTGAGCACCGGTGCCGAGGCGGTGGAGAATTCCATCAAGATCGCACGCCAGGCCACCGGTCGCCAAGGGGTGCTGTGCTTCACCGATGCCTTCCACGGCCGCAGCATGATGGCCATGACGCTCACCAGCAAGGTGGGCTACAAACTGGGTTGCGGACCCTTCGCGCCGGAAGTGTACCGTCTGCAGTACCCCAATGTCTATCGCTATGCCAATGGCCGCAACGAGGAGGAGTTCGCCAAGGACGAACTGGCCCGCTTGGAGGAAGCGACGCAGAACAGCGTCGACGTGAACAACCTTGCGGCTATCATCATCGAGGTGGTCCAGGGCGAAGGGGGGTTCAATGTGGCCCCTGCAGCCTACTTGAAGGGTTTGCGCGAGTTCTGCACGAAGCACGGTGTGATGTTGATATTCGACGAGGTGCAGGCCGGTTTCGGGCGCACCGGAGCATGGAGCGCCTACGAACACTTCGGTGTCACGCCCGACCTGAGCACCTGGGCCAAGAGCCTTGGAAGCGGCCTGCCCATCGGCGCCGTGATGGGTCGCGCGGAGGTCATGGACAAGGCCGGTCCGAGCACCATAGGCGGCACCTACATCGGTAGTCCGGTGAGCTGTGCTGCCGCTTTGGCCACGCTGAGGTACATGGAGGAGATCGACATCAACGCCAAAGGCCGGCACGTGGGCGAGGTGATCCGCACCCGTTTCGAGGGCTGGAAGAGGAAGCACTCCCGGATCGGCGACGTACGTGGCCTGGGTGCCATGCTCGCCATCGAGTTCGTGAAGAGCGGTGACCCGCAGCAACCCGACGCCGACACCTGTACTGCACTGATGAACGCCTGCGCAAAGCGGGACTTGATCCTGATCACCGCCGGGACCCACAAGAACGTGATCCGCGTGCTAAGCCCCTTGGTGATCGATGACGCCACCCTGAACAGGGGCCTCGACATCATGGAAGAGGAACTGGCCAAGATCTGCGCCTGAGCCGCTTGCGAAGGATGCCCATACGCTGATCGAAGCCCTTGTACTGTCGACCCACCGGGTCGACTTTCCAATCCCCGAAGAATGAAGCCCTTCTCCATAGCCGGTATCCAAATGCGCGTCAGCGCCTCCTACAGCAATGTGGAGGCCATGAAGCTGAAGCTCGACATCCTCATGAACATCTACCCCTGGGTGGACATGGTGGTGTTCAGCGAACTGTGCGCGTTCGGGCCATTGACACACCATGCGCTCGATCGCATCGAGGACTTCGAGGAGGTGATGCAGCAGATGGCCGTGAAACACAAGATCTGGATCCTTCCGGGTAGCGTGTTCCACAAGGTGGAAGGCAGGATCTACAACACCGCCAGCGTGATCGACCCCCAAGGCAAGGTCGTGGCCCGCTACCGCAAGATGTTCCCTTTCTACCCCTATGAGGTAGGCGTCACTCCGGGCCATGAGTTCTGTGTATTCGACGTTCCCGATGTGGGCCGCTTCGGTGTGAGCATCTGTTACGACATGTGGTTCCCCGAAACCACACGTACGCTGGCCGTTCTGGGAGCCGAGGTGATCCTGCACCCCACGCTGACAGGCACCATCGACCGGGAGATCGAGCTGAGCATCGCGCGTTCCAGTGCGGCAATAAACCAGTGCTACTTCTTCGACATCAACGGACTGGACGCCGGTGGCAGTGGACGGAGCATCGTGTGCGGTCCCGAGGGGCGTGTGTTGTACCAGGCGGACAACAACGAGGAGATGATCCCGATCGAGATCAACATGGAGAAGGTACGCCGCAGCCGTGAACTGGGCGTCCTGCGCCTTGGCCAACCCTTGAAGAGTTTTCGTGACCACCTGATGGACTTCGAGATCTACCAGAAAGGGGTCAAACACCCATACCTGGATAGCCTGGGCCCCTTGCTGAAACCCCAACGTGTGAAAGAGTTGGGGGAATTGCAGATCAAGGAGGAGACCGGCATCCCGACCAAGCCAACCTTCATACCATCCGTGCGCCCAGCGTCGGATACCACTGATAGCATCGATTGAACCAAGCTGCGCCGATCGTTGGCGAACACACCATGGGAACCACCGCGAATACCGGGAAGAATGCTGCCGAAGCTGCAGCTCAGCGCCGGACCACCACCACGGCCAAGCCACTGAAAGATTATGTGAGCTGGTTCGAGATACCCGCATACGACCTGCAGCGCGCGAAAGCGTTCTACGACCACGTGTATGGCTTGGTCATGGAAACGAGCTACAACGGCGACTATGCTATGGCCTATTTCCCGGCCGACAGTGGGGTGGGTGGCGCCGTGGTGCAGGGTCCGGGTTGTATCCCCAATGACTGCGGGGCATTGCTCTACCTGAATGCGGGCAAGGACCTCGATGGCATGCTCAGCCGTGTTGAAGCCGCTGGCGGCCGCATCGTGATGGGCCGCACGCTGATCAGTGATGGCGCGGGCTCCTTCGCCCTTATCGTGGATAGCGAAGGCAACCGCCTGGCCTTCCATGAAGCACCGCCGCAGGAAGAGAAGAAGCCTGCCATCCCGAAGAGATCCACTGCGAAGAAAGCTGCGCGCCCGGCTGCGAAGGCAGCACCAAGGAAGGCCTCGAAGAAGCGGTAGGGCCTTCCCCCCCGATCAAGGGTGCAGGTGCACAGGAACCAAGGTCGTTCCACGGACCAAGGGAGACCGGCTTTCCGTGGAGGTCCGGCATACGATCGCTGGGGGCGGGTTTCAGTGCTGATGCCCGTTTCCCGACATGTGCATGCAACAGCGTGGCCAGCTGCTGTTGACCGACTTGGTTCGCGACGCCCACCGCCCGTCTTACCTTTCCACCACAGCCACGCTGCATGTCCACCGAAACCACCCAGGAACACTTCAACGCCGCACGCCTGCGCTCCCATACCTGGGAAAAGCTGAAGTTGGCGATCACCGCATTGGCAGAAGCGCGGTCAAAGCCTGCCACCAGCAGGGCCACGCCGCAGGTGGGCCAGTTGCTTGATGACCTCGAAATATTGGAGCGCTATTGGGCCTTTCCCGGTCAAGGGACGGTGCGGCGGATGCAGCAATTGCTGGAGCACAAGGATCACGTTGCCTTGGAGAAGGAGGTAGTACAGGCAGTACGCGCATTGGCAAGCGGTATGTTCCGCAGCGAACAGAACCTGTCCGGTGAAGCCGCAGAAGACCCAGCAGAGATCAGCAAGCCCAAGCCGAAGTATTTCGAGGTGCTGTTCGTAGATGAGTTGGATACCGATGAGGAGGCTCAACTGAAGCAGCGCCTGGCCGAGGCCCGCGACCGCAGCGATGCGTTCACCTATGATGTGATCGTGGTACCCACGGTGCAGGATGCTTTGATCGCCCTGCTCTTCAACCATAACATTCAGGCTTGTGTAGTGCGCTATGGTATGTCCTACGCGTCGGCCAATGCAGAGGGCCTGCTCAGCGACTACATCCGGGCCTTGGATGAGGTGGACCTGAACGATCGCAGCAAGGCCGACATGGGTCCGCTGCTGGGCAAGCTCATGCGCTGGTTCCGACCCGAGGTGGACCGTTATTACGTGACGGATACGCCTGTGGTCGACTTGAAGGATAGCACGCTGAAGAACTTCAAGCGCATCTTCTACCGGCAGGAGGATCTCAAGGAGCTCCACCTTACCATCCTGCGCAACATCCAGGAGCGCTATGCCACACCCTTCTTCACGGCGCTTACGGAATACAGCCGTAGACCCATGGGCGTGTTCCATGCCATGCCGATAAGCAGGGGTAACAGCGTGTTCAGAAGCCGCTGGATCCAGGATTTCGGTGAGTTCTATGGCCGCAACCTCTTCCTGGCCGAAACAAGCAGCACCAGTGGTGGCCTCGATTCGCTGCTGCAACCCACCGGCCCGCTTAAGAAGGCCCAGGAACTGGCGGCACGTGCCTTCGGTTCCCAGCATACCTTCTTCGCTACCAACGGCACCAGCTCCAGCAACAAGATCGTATTGCAGGCCTTGGTGGAACCCGGCGACCTGGTCCTCATCGATCGCGACTGCCACAAGAGCCACCATTACGGAATGGCCCTGGCCGGTGCTTACCCGGTCTATCTGGATAGCTATCCGCTGAGCGAATTCAGTATGTACGGTGCGGTGCCGTTGGCGCACATCCGGGAGAAGATGTTGGAGCTGAAGCAGGCCGGCCGTTTGGACAAGGTGAAGATGCTCCTGCTTACGAACAGCACTTTCGATGGCGTGGTGTACAACGTACAACGCGTGATGGAGGAGGTGCTCGCCATCAAGCCCGACATGGTGTTCCTGTGGGATGAGGCGTGGTTCGCGTTCGCAGGGTTCAGCTACATCTTCAAACAGCGTACGGCCATGTTCAGTGCTGCACGTTTGCACCGCAAGTACCGCACTGAGGCCTACCGGGAGGAGTACGCCGAGCACATCGCTTCGCTGAATCCCGGCGAAGCGCCCCGCCTACCCGACCCGGACAAGGTGCGCATCCGTGCGTACGCCACACAGAGCACGCACAAGACGCTCACTTCCATGCGTCAGGGCAGCATGATCCACATCTGGGACGAGGATTACCGCCGCAAGAGCGAGGATGCATTCCACGAGGCGTACATGACACACACGAGCACTTCGCCCAACTACCAGATCCTGGCAAGCCTGGACATCGGCCGGCGACAGGTGGAGTTCGAAGGCTACGAACTTGTGGACAAGGCCATCGAGCTGGGCATGCTGCTGCGCCGCAAGATCAACGACCACCCCAAGCTGCGGAAGTACTTCGACATCGTCACCGTGGAGGACCTCATCCCCACCCAATACCGCGCATCAGGCCTTAAGGAGTATTACACCAAGGACAAGGGCTGGAACCGTATCGAGGAAGCCTGGGCGAACGATGAGTTCGTGGTTGACCCCACCAAGATAAACCTCTACGTGGGCAAGACCGGTGTGGATGGCGACACCTTCAAGAACCAGTATCTGATGGACAAGCATCAGATCCAGATAAACAAGACCTCGCGGAACTCGGTGCTGTTCATGACCAACATCGGGACCACCCGTGGGAGCATAGCCTACCTGATCCATGTGCTGTTGCAGATCGCGGATGAGCTTGAGGAGCGTACACAGGCCATGAGCTTTGCGGAGAAGAAGGTACACCTGGCTCGCATCCGATCGCTCACGCAGGAGGTACCCCCACTGCCGGATTTCAGCCGTTTCCACGACAGCTTCCGTGCGGTGCCCAACGTGCCCGGGGGTAACCTGCGCGAAGCCTACTTCCTTGCCTACAAAGAAGAGAACTGCGAGTACGTCAAGCTGGACGAGTGCCTCGGCATCCTTGCTGGTGGACGACAGTTGGTGTCGGCCAACTTCGTGATACCCTATCCCCCGGGGTTCCCCGTGTTGGTCCCAGGCCAGGTCATCAGTAAGGAGATCTTGGATTTCCTGCTCGCGTTGGACGTGAAGGAGATCCACGGCTACCGCGTCGAGCTCGGTCTGCGTGTCTTCGCCGATGGGGCCTTGAAACGGAAGATGACAGGCACCGCCCTGGGTGGACAGCGCATGGGGGGCATCGGTCCTGGTGCCAGTGGCTCGGCCATGAAGCGGGGCTAAGGACGCCATGCATGACAGCGCAACAGGATGCACCCGTTGTACGGAGTGCAACGCAAGCAGGATGAAGCTCTGATCCCGATGACCAAGAGCAATGTTCGTGCAGTTCGCTCTGATGCATGGCTCTTCGTCCTGCTTGCCTCGCTCGCCTTCGCGTATGTGCTTGCACGGGCTGCGCTGGTGCCGCTGGTGCACGATGAGGCCAACTCCTTCTTCCACTATGTCCGCGCGGGTTCGTGGATCCCCTTCAACGGCAAGTGGGATGCCGCCAACCATGTGTTGGTCATGGCCCTCGGCAATGTTTCCTACACCCTGTTCGGTGCATCACCCTTGTCGTTGCGCGCGTTCGCCGTGCTGAGCTTCCTGCTCTACGCATGGAGTGCGTGGCACCTTGGGCTCCGCATCAAGGACCGGTCACTGCGATGGACGTGCTGGGCCGGCCTCTTGACCATGCCTTTTGCCATCGAATTCTTCGCGCTTTTCCGTGGTTACGGTCCATCGTTCGCGCTGTTGTTGCTGGGCATACTCGCCTTGCTCAGGTTCATCGAGCGGGGGCGCACGGGCTCCATGTTCATGGCCTCCATCGCCATGGGTACAGCGGTCATGGCCAACCTATCGCTACTGCCGCTTTGGGCGATCATGATGGCGGTGCTGGTAGTCCGCATTGGGCATGGCGTCATCAGGAGCGGACCAAGGCCTGTACTTCAGCGGATGATAGGGGGCTTGCCCGGGCGTGTGACGGCGTTGGTACCGGGTCTCGTTGGCGGCCTCTGGATGGTGGCCTTCAGCATGGGCCTGCGCGAACGCGGCCTGTTGTACTATGGCTCCGATCGAGGCCTGGTCCTGGGCTCCTTCGCATCGCTGCGCGAGCGTTTGCTGCCCACCATGCCCGATGCTGCAGGCCTTGCGATCTGTCTCGCTGTGCTGGCCCTGTTGACCATCGCCCTTGTGCTGGTGGCAAGGCAGCGCAGCCTGCGCGGACACGCACTTCTGGTCCTGCTCTGCGGACTGCTGTTCTGCGAATTGGTGGGTCGCATCGTACTGGGCGAGTTCTTCGGGGTACTGTACCCCAAGGACCGGGCGATCCTGCACATCTTCCCCTTGTTGCTGCTTGCCCTTGTGTGCGCGTTGGATGTGCTGGTACAGTACAGGTCGCAAATGCGCTGGCTGGCCCTTCCGCTGCTGCTTCTGCCGACCTACACCGTGCTAGGGGCCAACCTCCACAGGACCATCCAGTGGCCGGAGGAATCCATTGCCGATGCCATCTACCAAATGGTGCGTGATCGCCAGGAGGCCAGTGATCATGGACTGCTGGTAGCCGGACCCTCTCCGCTTGCTGTGATCTGGGACCACAAGCTGCTCAGCGAAGGAGCGGCTTTTGCAAGTCTGCAACCGGCACAGGATCCACTTCCTTGGGCCGATCTGGTACTGGCCGATGCACGCAAGCCCGAACTATGGGAGAAGGACTTCAAGCTGGTGTTGGCCCCGGATGATTCCGGCCAATGGTTACTGGAACCCAGGCAGCCTGCACAACGCCATGTGGTGCTGGACAGCCTTGTTGCGATCCCTGCCACCACCAATGAATTCGTGGAGCTTTTCGCCTCCGGCCTTGCAGCCCGGCCAGGCTCCGAACTGGTAGTGGACCTGGTTGCGGTCTTCAATGCGTCCAGAGCCGCCACGGGCGAGTGCCTGTTGGTGGTGCAGGTGGGCGAGCCGAACGCGGACCACACATTCTACCGGGCGGTTCCGGTGCACCACCAGTGGAGCATGCACGAGGACCGCGCCATGCACATCACGGTGGGTGTCGATCATTACCCACAAGGGGATGAGCGACTCTCGGTCTACCTCTGGAACCTGGATGGGCGGGAGATCGTGTTGCGGGACGGGCGCTTGCGGCTCCTTCAGGTCCGTGCTTGGGGCACGCTGTGAGCCGCGTGCCACGGGGTTTGCTTGGTGCAGTGCGACACCGACCCCTACCTTGGTCCGGTAGCATACCAGAACCAATTCCATAACCGCGTAGCGGGAGTTGATCACATGGCCAAGAAGAAATCCCCCACGGTCGCCACGAAGTCCAAGGCGACCGCTGTCAAGAAGCCCGGTACCAAGTCTGGGGCGAACGTTGCGAAGTCCAGGAAGAAAGGGGTTGCCGCCAAACCGGCGATGCTTCGCGGGATATCCGACATACGCCGCTTCTTCTACCGCAACGAGGTGCCCATCTACTTCATCAGTGCCACCAACTTCAACCTGCTGGGGGCGGACGAATGGATCAAGGGTTTCCGCTTCATTACCTACATCAGCACCTTCGACGGGTTGCACCCCAACGTGTTCACCCCGCAGGAAGAGCTTCCGCACGAGGAGTTCCAAAGCATCGAGGACATCAACAACTACCTGCTGGAGCACAAGGAGGTGCACGACTTCATTGAGAGCAGGATGCAGAAAGGCAAGGCCGGTAAGGCCATGTTCCTGATGTTCGATGAGAAGACCGAGAAGCTCGCGCGCAGATTGGGACTGGAGTTGATCTTCCCCCCGGCCAAGTTGCGCACCTTCATGGACAATAAGGTGAACACCAACCGCATCGCCGAGAAGGCCGGTGTGGCCTGCGTGCCCTATGTGCTGAGCCCGGTGAAGGACTTCAAGAACCTGATGCAGGTGGCGGCCAAAGGGAAGTTGGGCAGCGACCTGGTGGTGCAAACGCCTTTCGGCGACAGCGGCCACACCACCTTCTTCATCAATAGCGAGGCCGATTACGATAAGTACAGCAAGGAGATCGAGGCGGAGAAGGAGTGCAAGATCATGAAGCGCATCAACTGCCGGGGTGCTGCCATGGAAGCTTGTGTGACGCAGAATGGCACCATCGTAGCGCCGCTCATGACCGAGCTGGTGGGATTCAAGGAGTTGACCCCGTACAAGGGGGGGTGGTGTGGCAATGAGATCTATGCCGATGCGTTCACCCCGAGCATCCGCCGCAAGGCACGGATGTACACCCAGCGTTTTGGTGACCAGCTGCGGAAGGAGGGCTACAAAGGCTACTTCGAGCTGGACTTCCTGATCGATCAGGACAACGGGGAGATCTACCTCGGAGAGCTCAATCCCCGCATCACCGGCGCCAGCAGCATCACCAACCACGCGGTGTTCGCTCTCAGCGATGCACCCTTGTTCGTGTTCCATGTGCTGGAGTGGATGGACCAGCCCTACACGCTCAATGTGAAGGCCCTCAACAGCCGATGGGCGCGTGCGGAGAACATCGACAGCTGGGGGCAGATGGTGATCAAGCACACAGGCGATACCGTTGAGCGCGTGACCGAAGCACCGCGTAGCGGTATCTGGCGCATGAGCAAGGACGGCAGCATCTCCTTCAGCCGCATGGACACGCACCGCCGTGCTGTGGAACATGAGGACGAAGCGTTCTTCCTGCGCATCAGCCGCACGGGCGACTGGCTCTACGAAGGCGCCGACATGGGCATCCTGGTGATGCGCGGCCGCATGATGACGGACGATTTCAACTTGAACGAACGTGCCAAGAAGTGGCTCAAGGCGATCAAGGGCCAGTACAAGAGCGTAGTGCCCGGCGGCATGGGCATGAACGGCGACCAGGCGGTGTTGGAGATCGGAGGCTTCAAGATGATGTAGTGGCGAGTGGCGAGTTGGCAAGTGGGCGAATACCAGCCCCAACGCCTTTCCAACGCGCCAACTTGCAAGTGGCCACTACCCCTGATCGAAAGAAGAACGAGAGCGATGTTCGTACAGCTGAAGCTCATTGACGAACCGAAGCCCAGCGAACGCTGGCAGCGCTTCTGGCACCGCGTGTGGCCCTTGTACAGGCATTGGTTCCTGGGCGAAGGCATCGAGGCACGGGCAGGCTTCACCACGAGCCTCGGTATGTTGGAACAGCACATGCCCGAGTTGCTGCCCACCTACGAGCGCCTCTGCGAACTGGCCGGAGGTGGTGACCTGGAGGCCCGCTTCCTGAGCATGTGGAACCCCCCACCCTACATGGCTGGTTGCTCGCAGGCCGCATGGGTGCGCGGTAACCCAACGCTCATCCGCAACTACGATTACGATCCGCGCTTCTTCGATGGCCGCATGCGCTACACCAACTGGCTGAAGCCTGTCATCGGCGTTCAGGACAGCGCCTGGGGCATCCTTGACGGGATGAACGGTGATGGCCTGGGCGCTGCGCTGGCGTTCGGTGGGCGCAAGGTGAGCGGCGAAGGCTTCGGCATACCGCTGATCGTACGCTACGTGCTGGAGACCTGCAGCACGGTGGCCGAAGCGGTCGCTGCGTTGAAGCGTATACCAAGCCACATGAGCTACAATGTGCTGCTCCTGGACAAGGCCGGGCACTATGCCGTGGTGTACGTGAACCCCGACCGGCCCGCCAAGGTGGTGGAGCGCCCCGTATGCACCAACCACCAGGAACAGGTGGAGTGGGATGAATATGCCGCCTTCACAAATACCGTGTACCGCCGTGATTATCTGGAGGAATGCCTGCTTGACGAGAACATCGACCGGGCGCAGCTGCTGAAGCGCTTCCTACGCCCGCCGCTCTATTTCCAGCAGTATCTGCGCGGATTCGGTACGCTTTATACCGCAGCCTATGACCTGGACCGGGGCACCGTGAAATTGGTGTGGCCAGGCAAACAAGTGGAGGTGGGGTTCAAGAAGTTCGAGGAGCAGTTGGTGCAAGTGACACTGCTTCGCCCCGTGGGACGCTATTTGGCGAAGTAGGAACGCGCCGACACCTCCACGTGAGGCCAAGGGTACCTTTGCCCCACCAAGCCATCCTGCCATGTCCACCGCCACCGCCACCCTGCCAAAGCCCATCCAGTCCCTCATCCACGACCGCAATTTCGTAGCGGGCAAGTGGTACTCCGATGGTGATGGGACCTTCAACACGGTGGTGGAGAAGTACCACGGCTTCGAACTGGCGCGCATTCCGCATGCCACCGAAGCACAGATGGAGGATGCGATCGCGGCAGCCAACGCAAGCCGCGAAGCGCTGCGCAACATGAGCGCCGGGGAGCGCAGCGACAAGCTCGAAGCCTTGGCTGCCCTGCTTGTGAAGCACGAGGGGGCCCTCGCACAACTGATCGTGCACGAGGCCGGTAAACCCATCGGTTATGCCAAGGGTGAGATCGCACGCTGCATCACCACGGTGCGCACGGCTGCTGCGGAAGCACTGCGCTTCACGGGCGAGAGCGTACCCATCGACTACGGCGCAGGTGCGGGCAAGACAGGCTTCACCAAACGTTTCCCCATTGGGGTCATCGCGGCCATCACGCCCTTCAATTTTCCACTGAACCTGGTGCTTCACAAGGTGGCACCCGCCATGGCCGTGGGTTGTCCGGTGGTCCTGAAACCCGCCCCCCAAGCGCCCTTGAGCGCTTTATTGCTCGGGCAATTGCTGGAAGAGATCGGTTGGCCCAAGGGTGCATTCAGTGTGCTGTTGTGCGGCATCCCTGTGGCCGAGAAACTGGTGAAGGACGAGCGTGTCGCCATGCTCAGCTTCACCGGAAGCGACAAGGTGGGTTGGCACCTGAAGAGCATCTGTGGCAAGAAGAAAGTGGCCCTGGAACTGGGTGGCAACGCATCTGTGATCGTGGATGAAGACGCTGATCTGGCCGCGGTGGCCAAGACCGTGGCCATGGGTGCGAACCTCTACGCGGGTCAAACATGCATCAGCACCCAGCGCATCTATGCGGTGAAGTCCGTGTTCGCCGAATTCCGCGATCTGCTCGTGAAGGAGTACGAAGCCTTGAAGGCCGGTGACCCAACCGACCCTTCGGTGTCGGTAGGCCCCATCATCGACAAGGGCCACTTCGAGCGGATCAGCAATTGGGTGCAAGAGGCAAAGGAACAGGGCGCCCAAGTGCTGGGAGGAGGCAAGGCGGTGGATGCTGAGCGCAATGTGTACGCCGCCACCCTGCTCACCGGAACCACCAACAGCATGAAGGTGAGCTGCGCCGAGGTCTTCGGTCCGGTGGCCATCCTGGAAGAGGTGAAGGACTTCAGCGAAGCGGTCGCCAAGGTGAACGATTCCGACTACGGTCTGCAGGCGGGTGTTTTCACCAACAACTTCGCCCATGTGAAACAGGCCCACAACGCACTGGAGGTGGGCGGTGTCATCATCGGCAGTGTACCCGGCTTCCGCGTGGACAGCATGCCCTATGGTGGGATCAAGGACAGCGGCTTGGGGCGCGAGGGCCTCAAGTACGCCATGGAGGAGATGAGCGAGCACCGCCTGCTGGTGTACTGAGCACGGGTCGGGCTTGTCGAGGCTTGCGTTAAGCGCTGGTTCTCACTACATTGCTCTGCCTTGTTCCACAGCATGCGCGAGTGTTCGGGTAGGTCCTGGGCAGTGCCATGCGCTTTCATTACACAGTACGAGCCATGCGCTTCCACCGTCCTTCGCGTAAGTCCACCATCACCTTGGTGGGCTTTACCGCCCTGTTCGCCCTTACGGCATTCGAGTTCCAGGAACGGGCTGCACGCACCGAAGGAAACGCCAAGACGGACGTGCCTGTAAGCGACTTCGTGAACTTCGAATCGGCGCACGTGCATCCCTTGGACAAGACCCCGGACGGCACCAAGCTGCTTGCCGTGAACACCGGCAACAATGCATTGGAGGTCTACGCCATTACTGCGGAAGGGCTGCTGCATGAATCAAGTATTCCAGTGGGCCTCGACCCGGTGACCGTGCGTGCGCGCACCAACAACGAGGTGTGGGTGGTGTGCCAGGTGAGCGATGAGATCAGTGTCGTGGACCTTACGTTGAAGGCCGTGGTACGCAGCGTCCTCACCGAGAACGAACCTGCGGATGTGGTCTTTGCCGGATCGCCCCAGCGCGCTTTTGTGTCCTGCGCCGAGCGCGAGAGTATCCAGGTCTTCGACCCCGCGAACCTGGAGGCGGTGCCCACGGAGGTCCTGCTGAAAGGGGAACAGCCCCGCGCCATGGCCGTGAGCCCCGATGGGAACACCGTGTATACCGCCTTCTTCGAGAGCGGGAACCAGACCACGGTGGTGCCGGGCAATGCCTTCCACGCCGGTGGATTCTGTTCCCCCCAAGGTGGGTGTACCACCATCCCCAATGATGTGGAACACCCCGCAGGCCCCTATGGTGGTCAGGTGCCTGTGCCCAACGCAGGAGCGGGTTTCCAGCCACCCATGAACCCCGGCCTTCCGCCCATGGATGCCAACCACAGCCTGGTGGTGCGGAAGAACGCAGCGGGCCAGTGGATGGACGACAACGGGGGCAATTGGACGAACATCGTTACCGGTGGAGTGCCGGGAACCGCCCGTGTGGCCGGGTGGGACATGCCGGATCGTGATGTGGCCGTGCTGAACGCCAATACGCTTGCCCTCTCCTACAAGAACCACCTGGGCAACATCCTCATGGCCATGACCGTGCACCCCCAAAGTGGTGAAGTGTACGTGGTGGGTACCGATGCCACCAACGAGGTTCGTTTCGAACCCAACCTCAAGGGCAAGTTCCTGCGGGTGAATGTTTCTCGCTTCGCCTCCGCCGGCAACCCGACCATCACCGACCTGAACCCGCATATCGATTACGGTACGCATACCTCGCCCGAGCCGCTCCGCAAGCGCTCGCTGGGCGACCCGCGTGGTATTGCGTGGCTGGCCGATGGAAGCAAGGCCTACGTGACGGGAATGGGCTCCAACAATGTGGTCACCATCAATGGCACCGGTGCGCGTACGGATGTGGAACCGATCACCGTGGGTGAGGGGCCGACCGGGATCGTGCTGGACGAGACCAACGAACGGGCCTATGTGCTCAACAAGTTCGATGGGTCAATTTCCACCGTGGACCTGGACAGCGAGCGCGAAATAGCGCGGACCACCTTCTTCGATCCGACCCCCTTGACCATCAAGGAAGGAAGGAAGTTCATGTACGATACCCACCTCGGATCCGGGCACGGCCATATTGCCTGCGGCAGCTGCCATGTGGACAGCCGCTGGGACCGCCTGGCCTGGGATCTTGGCAATCCTGCCGGTGATCTGGTCACCGTGAACGATGCGGCCGGCAACAAGACCTTCCACCCCATGAAAGGCTTGAAGACCACACAGTTCCTCATCGATATCATTGGCCGTGGAACCGGCAAGCTCCATTGGCGTGGCGACAAGGGTAGCTTCCACGACTTCGCAGGAGCCTTCGAGGAACTGCAAGGTGCCGCGGAACCCATGGATGCTGCGGGCATGCAGGCCTTCAGTGACTTCCTGGCCGCCACCTGGCACGTACCCAATCCGTACCGCACCTACCGTCCGGACAGTTCCGTGGCCGCTGCGCGCGAGCGCATGAATCCCAGTCGCGTGCGCTTTACCGGTACCTCCTTCCAGACCATCCCCAACGCCGGTGTGCGCCTGTTCGTGGCGGTGAACATCAACTGCTCGCATTGCCACCAGACCGGCACCGGTCGTGGTCACCTGCCCGGCAACGGCTCCAACTCCGGTGCTGGCAGCCCACCCATCGTGGACATGACCGACAACACCAACATGGTGCCCGACCTGCGCACCGTGTACCGCAAGAACGGCTTCTTCTACAATACCAGTGAATGCACCAGCGGTTTCGGCATGATGGCCGATGGGGTCATGGAGACCGTGTTCAACCAGGCTGGTACCAACCATTACGTGGGCGATTACGAACCGGAACTGCTGAGCTGGAGCGGCGGCATCACCCAGGTGAACAGCCCGCAAAGCCACAACTTCGACCTGGTCCACCAGGCCAACGATGCCATGCCGGCCGTGGGCTTGCGCATGGCGGTCAACGGCGGTGTGGGTAGTACGGGCCGCATCACAACCATGAAGAACCTGGCGCAGACACGGCCCACCGAGTATGCCATGATCGTGAAGGGCCTGTACAACGGCGAGCAGCGCGGTTTCTTCTTCCAGGGCGGGGATACCTACCAGAGCGACCTGATCACCCAAACGGTGACCCACGCCCAGCTGATCGCGGCCGCACAAAGCGGCACCAGCCCGCTTACCTGGACCTTGGTACACCCCAACACCAAGATCCGCATGGGCGTGGACTGCGATAGCGACGGCATCTACGACTACGTGGACGGCGATGTGGAACTGGACCTTGCCCTCTACCTGGAAGGTGCCATGAACGGCAACGCCATGCGCACGCACCTGCGCCTCACCGACCTTATCCCCACCATGGACCCCTACGGCCTTGGGGCTTCCATGGGCGAACCGGTGCTGGCCCGCATGGGTAGCGCCACCCCCGTGGACTGGGTGCGTGTGGAACTCCGTGATGCTGCCGATCCCACCATCGTGGTGGACGAGCTCGCTGCGGTATTGCTCACCAACGGCAAGGTGGTGATGCCCAATGGCGATGCTCCTCTACGATTCGCCGATGCACCACGTGGCGACTACCATGTGGTGGTGCGCCACCGCAACCACCTGGGTGCCATGACGGCGGCTACGTTCCACTTCGGGCGCGAGGTGCAGCAGGTGGACTTCCGCGATCCGGTGCTGGCCACCTGGGGGCTTGAAGCACGCCGCATCGCAGGCAACATGGCCATGCTGTGGGCCGGCGACGTGAACGGCGATGGCGTGCTGAAGTACACCGGCGTGGACAACGACCGCGATGGTATCCTGGCCATCATAGGCGGGCAGGTGCCAACACAGACCGTGGAAGGCTACATGGCCGAGGACGTTTCATTGGACGGAACTGCCAAGTACACAGGTATGGATAACGACCGTGATCCCATACTCCTCAACATCGGCGGTATAGTACCCACGCAGGTGCGTTTGGAGCAGGTGCCTTGATCAGGAAGAGATGTGGAAATGAGTAGGATGTGAAGATGTGGGGAGGAGATGCCGATGCCGTTCGGTCCACCACATTTTCACATCCTGGTCGTCTCCACATTTTACACTTTTCCCGCCTTCTCCAGCTTGTCGATGCGGTCCACGATGCGGTCCAGGTTGCGGAAGTGGATGTAGCTCTTGCGGTATTTCTGCACCTCGAAGGCCGGTGACCCCATGTACGCTTCGCCGGGCTTGGTGTCCTTGCTGATGCCGCTCTGCGCCGCGATGATGGTGCCATCGGCGATCTTCAAATGCCCGATGATGCCCACCTGCCCGCTGAACATGCAGTTCTTGCCGATCTTGGTGCTGCCGGCCACCACACCGCCCGCCGCGTAGTAGGTGTTCTCACCCACCTCCACGTTGTGCGCGATGTGGATCAGGTTGTCGAACTTGACGCCACGGCGCAGGATGGTACTGCCCAGCGTCGCGCGGTCGATGGCGCAGTTGGCACCGATCTCCACATCATCCTCCAGCACCACGTTGCCGATCTGCGGGATCTTCTCCGCCGCGTTAGGACCGGTGGCGAAACGGAATCCATCGCTGCCGATCACCGTGCCGCTGTGGATGATGCAATTGGCGCCCACCACACAGTCGGAGTAGATCGTCACGTTGGCGAAGACCGTGGTGTCGTCGCCGATCGAAACGTTGTCGCCGATGTAGGCGTGCGGGTAGATCTTCACGTTGTTGCCCAGCTTGGCGTTGGCACCGATGTAGGCCAGCGCACCGATGTAGCAGTCCGTACCGTAGGTGGCCCCTTCCTCGATCACCGCCTGGGGCGAAATGCCCTTCTTGTCAAGCTTGATGGTGTTGTACATCGCCAGCACCTTCGCGAAGGCGCCTTGGGCATCGGCCACGCGCACCAGGGTGGTCTTCACCGGGCCGGAAAGCTCGAATTCGGCACCGATGATCACCACGCTGGCGGTGGTTTCATACACATACTGCGTATAGGCCGGGTTGGCCAAAAAGCTCAGCGAACCCGGTCCGCCCTCCTCGATCTTCGAGAGCTTGTTGACGGTGGCATTTGCGTCGCCCTCCACGGTACCTTGGAGGAGCTGGGCGATCTGGGTAGCTGTGAATTGCATGTGGAGAGATTGTGTGCGGCCAAGGTACTGGGGAGACCGTGAAGCGTGACACGATCGGTTGTCGGTGGCAACCGTAGCGTCGACCCACAGGGTCGACCACTACAGCGCCATCGATGGACCAGAACGGATCTACAAGTCAGTGCTTTCGTCGCCTGCTTTCAGGACCGGCCAGCCGCTGGCCTGCAATTCCTTGCGGTGGATCCGCAGTTCAGTCCGCATGAGGTGCCGCTGGCGGTGCGCGGGGTATGGTCCTGCTGCACCGTAGCCAATGTCGACCCAATGGGTCGACGCTACAGGTGCATCGATCAACGTTGGTGCTTAGCTGCGCCCCCCAACACCGAACTTTACCCGCCGATGAACCCCCTCGACGTCCGCGAAAAGGTCCGCCTGCTGCCGCACACCCCCGGCGTGTACCAGTTCTTCGATGCCGATGGGACCATCCTCTACGTGGGCAAGGCCAAGGACCTGCGCAACCGCGTGGGCAGCTACTTCGCCAAGGACCACAGCGATGGCAAGACCCGCCTGCTCGTCCGCAAGATCGTGGACCTCCGTGTGATCCATGTGCCCACCGAGTTCGAGGCGTTGCTGCTGGAGAACAGCCTGATCAAGGAGCACCAGCCGCGCTATAACATCCTGCTGCGCGACGACAAGAGCTTCCCCTTCATCCGCATCCGCGACGAGCGTTTCCCCCGCGTGGAGGGTATGCGCAATCCGGAGAACGACGGCAGCGACTACTTCGGCCCGTACGCCAGCGTGCGCACCATGAAGACCGTGCTGGGCCTGGTGCACAAGCTGTACAAGCTGCGCACCTGCAACTACGACCTCTCGCCGAAGAACATCGCCGCGGGCAAATTCAAGCGTTGCCTGGAATACCACATCGGCAACTGCAAAGGACCGTGTGAAGGCTTGCAGGACGAGGCCGAGTACAGCACCAACATGGTGCAGGTCCGCGAGATCGTAAAGGGGCGTGTGAACGGCTTGCTCAAGGTGATGAAGCCCCTGATGCACGAGCACGCCGACAAGCTCGAGTTCGAGGCGGCCGAGGAATACCGCCAGAAGATCGAACGGCTGGAGAGCTACCGCGCCAAGAGCATCGTGGTGAACCCCGACATCGGCGATGTGGACATCTATGGCTTAGTGAGCGACACCGCCAGCACCTACGTCAACTACATGCGCGTGATCGACGGGGCCGTGGTGCATGGCATCACCATCGAGCTCAAGCGCCGCCTGGAGGAGACCGACGTGGAGATGCTCCAGCTTGCCATCGCCGAACTGCGCACCCGCTACCACAGCTTCTCGCCCGAAGCCATCGTGCCCTTCGACCCCGAGATCGAAGTGCCCGGCCTCACCTTCACCGTGCCCCAACGCGGCGATAAGCTCAAGCTCCTCGAACTCTGCGAACGCAACGTGCGCTACTTCATGCTCGACAAGCAGAAGCAGGAGAAGCTCACCGACCCCGAGGGCGCCACCACCCGCACGCTGGAGCAGCTCAAGCAGGACCTGCGCCTCACCGAACTGCCGCGCCACATCGAGTGCTTCGACAACAGCAACACCCAGGGCACCGACCCCGTGAGCGCCTGCGTGGTCTTCAAGGACGCCAAGCCCAGCAAGAAGGATTACCGCCACTTCAACATCCGCACGGTGGAAGGGCCGGACGATTTCGCCAGCATGACCGAAGCCGTGGAGCGCCGCTACAGCAGGCTCGTCACCGAGGGTGAGCCGCTGCCCCAGCTCATCGTCATCGATGGTGGCAAAGGCCAGCTCAGCGCCGCTTTGGAAGGGCTGGAACGTCTGGGCCTACGCGGCAAGATCGCCATCATCGGCATCGCCAAGAAGCTGGAGGAGATCTACTTCCCCGGCGACCCCTACCCACTGCACATCGACAAGCGCAGCAGCAGCCTCAAGGTCATCCAACACATGCGCAACGAGGCGCACCGCTTCGGCATCACGCACCACCGCGGCCGGCGCAGCAAACGCATCGTGCGCACCGGCCTGGAGGAGATCCCCGGCATCGGCCCCGGCACCGCCCAGAAACTTCTGAAACGTTTCGGCAGCATCAAAGGCATCCGCGAAGCCATGCCCGAGGATGTGGTGGCCGAGGTGGGCGCGAAGAAGGCGGAGGTGGTGATGAGGGGGCTGGCGAGCGGGGAATAGCGCGGGGTCACTTCACAGATCACACCTCCGCAATCACACCTCACACCTCCTCGAAAGGTGAGGTGTGAAGTGTTATTTGTGAAGTGTGAAGGGAATGCGCTTCGCCGCAGCTGTCACGGCGTAAACAGCAACGCCTCCTTCTCCAGCGCCGCCCGCACCCAGCCATTGATCTCCGCCTCGCGGATGCCGTGTTTTTCCAAGGCGCTCAGCTCCGCGTGTTCCTCGGTGAAGAGGGCGAAGAGTGCTTCCTTGCCCGCCGTGCGCAGGATGTGCTCCACCGCCAAGGCGCCAATGGTGTAGGCCACGTTCGTTTCGTCGGCGTAGTAGGCGCTGTTGTACACGTTCAGGTCCTGGCGCAGGTCCCGCTCGGGTTCTTCGGCCAGCATGCGCTGCAGTTGTGCGCGGTGCCAGGCGTAGGGGTGTCCGTTGCTACCACCCAGCCAGGTGGCCAGTCCTTCGTGCAGCAGGTCCATGCCCTTGCGGCCCAGGCTGCGGAAGATGAAAGCGTGTACGATCTCGTGGGTGTAGCGTTCGCTGTTGTTGCCCGCGTACACCTGCCCACCGTGGTCCAGCCGGCCGCCGGTGGCGTGCGCGTACATCACCGGGTGTACCAGAAAGCCCCGCGCCCGGAACAGCTCCGCCGGGTCCTTGAAACTGTAGTACGTAAGGGGGAAGGGTGCGATGCCGAAGAAGCGGCCAAGGCCCTCCACATCCTGCTCCTGTGCGCGCGCCACCGCAGGATCGAAACGCCGCAGCGGTGAAACGATGTACGTGATCGGTCCCACCTGCTGCCGCTGCCACGTGGCCGTGTTCAATTCCAAGGGCATCGCCAGGCGCGTGCCCTCGGGCGTGTCGCGCGCAAGGAAGTCGAAGACCTGCCGCACCTCCTCCGCCCTGCCGGTGCTGTCCGGGGCGGCCCACTTCACGCGCAGCAGCCGTGTGCCATCGGGCAGGGGGCGACGCTCCATCAGCGTGGGCAGGTAGCGCAGGCGTGCCTCGCTGTCGTACTCGGTGTACAGCAGGTCCTCATAGGGCCGCACGTAGAGTTCCACATCCGGCTGCCACCAGAAGTCCTGCGCTGCGCTGCTGTCCAGCTTGTGTACGAAGAAGCGCCGCAGGCAGGCCACATCAGCCTGTGCCGCCGCATCCGTGGTATTGAGGTGGTAGGGAGAATCAGGACAGGTGGCGATCAGTACATTTCTGAACGACAC
>CAYQMC010000027.1:0-22862 GCA_964418285.1 uncultured Chryseobacterium sp. | reverse complement strand
ACTGGCAACACGTCTGATTTTGGTTCAGAAGAGTCTAGGTTCGAGCCCTAGTCGGCCAACTGGAAAGAAGCCCCGCCCCCAAGGCGGGGCTTCTTCGTTCTGCACCACGCCATGGGTGGACACTGTCCCCGGTCGTCCGAAGCGAATTGACGACCGATCCTGTGAATTCCTTCACATGAACGGCACTCAACACCCGATGGAAAGCGAAAGCCCCGCCATTACGGGGCAGGGCTTTCATTGCTGGGCTGGTGCTACCTACTCCACGATGAAACGCACCACGCGGCTTTCTGTTCCCTGCAGCAGACGAACGAAGTACATGCCGCTTTGCAGGTTGGCGACAGGCAGGTCCAAACGCTGCTCACCTTGGGCTGCGTTTCCTTCGAATACTACGCCCAGACCACGGCCAAGTACATCCACCAACTCCACCGATAGGCGTCCCGCTTCGTCCAGGTCGAACACCACTTGGGCAGGTCCCTGGGTGGGGTTGGGTACGACGCGAACATCACGCTCTTTGGCGGACAGTTCCTCCACACCCACTGCGGATCCATTGATATTGATGTCGTCGATGTACAGAGTATTACCGCCATCGCTTTCGAACTCGAACTTGAAGCGGAAGTCGGAGGTGTGGTTGGCCGCACTCACGTTGTTGACCTCCGCAAAGCCCCACTGGTCCTGTCCGGCCGGCAGGAATGTGCCGCTCACGGTTCCGCCGGTGACCAGGTTGGTGCTTCCCCGCAATTGTTGGCGCAGGCTCCATGTCTGGCCACAGTTGCTGGAAATGTAGAAACGTAAGCGGTCGTCATTGCCACTGTTCCGCCGGGCGAACGCATAGCGGTAGGTGATGCGCACTTCGTCCACATCGCTCATGTCGTAGGTGCTCGATACAAGCTCGTCCTTCCTGCCCGCCATACTGCTGTTGTTCAACAGTTGTATGCTCTGGTCCCCGCTGAAAGCAACTGAATTGGTGAGGGTGAAGCTGTTATCCTGATCGGGGTTGATCACCGTCCAGGGAGCAGCACCCAGTGAAGAATAGGCTTCGAATCCGTCTTGCACCGGCACTGCCACACCTGGATCATCCAGCACAGTGATATGGGCCACCATGGTGTTGGTAAGGCTGCTCGTGCCATCACTGACCGTGAGGGTCACGGGATAGACTCCGGGACTTCCGTATACCACGGTCGGTGTTTCGTTCACGGATGTGGCAGGTGTCCCTCCCGGGAAGGTCCATTCCCTGCTCACCACATTGTGGTAGCTCTGGTCCATGAATTCCACCGAGGCACCAGCACAAATACTTCGGGTGTTGGTGGTAAAACGTGCCAGGCACAGTTCGCCCGGTACATCCACTCCTGTAACAGCAAGGTTGGAAGGTTGCCAAAGTTGGTTACGCTGCGCAATGGTGGATGTGAGTGCCGCTATCATGCGGGCTGCCTGCCCGTTGGTGAACATCTTGGAACAGAAGGAGTACTCCATGTAGTTCTCCACATTGTCCAAGGTGCCACAGGTGACTCCATTGCGGTTACAGCTTTGCCAGCCGATGGTATTGGGCGTGTCGGATACGCCGTCGTCGGTATTGCAATTGGACTGGAGGTTGGGTTCATTGCTGTTGCCCCACAGGTGTGGCAGGTTGATCCAATGGCCCACCTCGTGTGTGAGCGTGCGCGAACCGGAGGAATTGCCTGTGCCGATACTCCCAACGTAGTTGTGCCGCAGTACGATACCATCACGCCCCGGGGAGTTGTTCAGTACTGCGGGGTAGTTGGTATAGCCGGCCACGTTTGCGCCGCCGGCGGAAGCACCCACCCATACGTTCATGTACCGATTCCGAGGCCATTGGATCACACTGGTCATCTGTTGGTCGCCCAGGTAGGTGGTCGCGCTTTGGGTGCGGGTTATCCCATTCGTGCAGTTGCCTTGCGGATCCTTCCGTGCCAAGCGGAATTCGATACCCACGTCAGCAACCAGGTCCAGGAATTCCTCCTTCACATTGGGCCAATCCGTGTTCAGCTTGTTGAAGTCGTTGTTCAAGATTCGAATGGCGTCCTCCACCTGCGCATCGCTGATGTTCTCCGGGCCGTTGTCGTGTATGATGTGGAATACCACCGGTATCACATAGGTGTTGCGCGCAGCAGGGTCGTATCCCGCAACGAAGTGCTGTGTCCAAGCATCCAACTCGGCTTGTGCAAGGTCGATCCGCGCAAGCTCAACAGGATCATTCCCATGAATTTCCGCGACCATCGCAGGGTCGTTCGCCAGGCAGCCGAAGGGCGGACCTTGTTGGGCCTTGAGGTCGGTGCCTGCAAGCGCTGCAACAAGGATGAAAGGAAGGCAGAAGGTCTTCTTCATATTCGTTCGTTTCGAAAAGCCAAGGAGGTCCGACTTCAAGAAGAGAAACTCACTCGACTACAAAACGCACCACGCGGCTTTCTGTTCCCTGCAGCAGACGAACGAAGTACATGCCGCTTTGCAGGTTGGCGACAGGCAGGTCCAAACGCTGCTCACCTTGGGCTGCGTTTCCTTCGAATACTACGCCCAGACCACGGCCAAGTACATCCACCAACTCCACCGATAGGCGTCCCGCTTCGTCCAGGTCGAACACCACTTGGGCAGGTCCCTGGGTGGGGTTGGGTACGACGCGAACATCACGCTCTTTGGCGGACAGTTCCTCCACACCCACTGCGGATCCATTGATATTGATGTCGTCGATGTACAGAGTATTACCGCCATCGCTTTCGAACTCGAACTTGAAGCGGAAGTCGGAGGTGTGGTTGGCCGCACTCACGTTGTTGACCTCCGCAAAGCCCCACTGGTCCTGTCCGGCCGGCAGGAATGTGCCGCTCACGGTTCCGCCGGTGACCAGGTTGGTGCTTCCCCGCAATTGTTGGCGCAGGCTCCATGTCTGGCCACAGTTGCTGGAAATGTAGAAACGTAAGCGGTCGTCATTGCCACTGTTCCGCCGGGCGAACGCATAGCGGTAGGTGATGCGCACTTCGTCCACATCGCTCATGTCGTAGGTGCTTGATACAAGCTCGTCCTTCCTGCCCGCCATACTGCTGTTGTTCAACAGTTGTACGCTCTGGTCCCCGCTGAATGCTGTTGCACTCGTCAGGATGAAGCCATTGTCGCCGTCCGGGTTGATCACGGTCCAAGGGGCTTCGCTCAAGGAAGAGTAGTCTTCAAAGCCGTCTTCCACGGGAACCGGGGCTCCCGGGTTCGCCAATACAGTTACGTAGCTGGTCTGTGCGTTGGTGAGTGAAGTGGTGCCGTCACTGACCTCCAAGGTCACCGGGTACACGCCGGGTTCGGTGTAGATCACAGTGGGGTCCTCTGCCGTGGAACTCGACGGACTGCCACCAGGGAAGCTCCATGTTCGAGATACCACATTGTGGAAGCTCTCGTCCGAAAAGGAGATCTCCGTTCCACTGCAAACACTTTGCGAGCTGCTGGTGAAATTTGCTTGGCACAAAACCCCGGGCCCCTCAACCCCGGTCAGCGCCAAGGTGGAAGGACTCCAAAGCTGGTTGCGTTGGGCGGTACTGCTGTTCAGCGCCGCGATCATGCGGGTGGCCTGACCGATCGTGAACATCTTGGAGCAATACGAGTAGTCCATGTAGTTCTCCACATTGTCCAGTGAGCCGCAGCTTTCACCATTCAGGTTGCAACTGGTGCGTCCAATGGTATTCGGCGTGTCCGTAACGCTGTCATCGCCATTGCAGTTCTCGGGTAGGCCAGGGTCGTTGGAATTCCCCCAGGTATGCGCCAGATTGATCCAATGGCCCACCTCGTGGGTCAGCGTGCGCGATGTGTAGGGACTGGAAGTTCCGATGCTACCCGTGTAATTGTGAAGCAATACGATGCCATCCAAGCTTGGCGAGTTGTTCACCGATCCCGGGCGATAGGTATACCCTGCAGCCCCATTTGCCGATGCCGCCACCCACACGTTCAGATACCTGTTGCGTGGCCACTGGATCAGGTCCTTCATGGCCTGGTCGCCAGCGGAGGTCAACGTGCTTAAAGTGCGGGTTATCCCGTTGGTGCAGTTTCCTTGGGGATCCTTTCGGGCCAGACGGAATTCGATCCCCACATCGGCCACCAGGTCCAAGAACTCGGGCCGCACGCTGGGCCAATCGGTATTGAGCTTGTTGAAGTCGTTGTTGAGAACACGGATCGCATCGATAAGCTGTTCATCGCTGATGTTCTCCGGCCCGTTGTTATGGATCACATGGAAAACCACGGTGATGACATAAGAGTCACGGGCACCCGGAGTGTAGTTCGCTTCGAACTCCCGGGTGAATTCCTCCAACTCCTCGCGGTCCGCTGCTATGCGGTCCATCGCTTCCGGATCGTCGTTGTGATAGGCTGCCAACATGGCTTGGTCGTCGACCAAACAGGGAAGGGGCGGGGTGGATTGTGCCCATAGTCCGATGGATGCCATAAGGGCGAGTGCGAGGGTGGGTACTCGAGTGTTCATTGTTCGTGGGGGGTCCAGGTTCCTTGAAAGCCCAAGATACGGAGATAGCTGCCCTCGCCTTGGTGTCACAGGTCACACAGGGCTGACCGCTCTTGATAGGCTAAGGAGCTTCTGGATGGATCGGGCTGCAACGGAACGTGCCGCAATGCGAAGGACTTTTCGCATTGCGGCACGTGACCTGGTAAAGACCTGTTCCTACTTCACGACCAAGCGCTCGACCTGTACCAAGGCACCCTGTTGCACGCGGATGAAGTACATGCCACTCTGGAGCTGCCCTATCGGCAACTCCACGTGATGGCGGCCTTGTGCCATGTTCCCATCGTGCAGTACCTGGATGCTCCGACCCAGTACATCAAGCAGTTCCATGCGCACAGTACCGGCCTGATGCAGGTTCAACATGGCGCGGGCCTCATGTGTCGCTGGGTTCGGAATAACCACCAATGCATTCCCGTCCCCAAGCAGTTCATCCACACCCACGGCAGCACCGTTGATGTTGATATCGTCTAGGTATACGTTGTTGCCACCATCGCTCTCGAACTCGAATTTGAAGCGGAAGTCGCCAACGTGGTAGGCGTTACTCACGTTGGTGATCTCGCTGAATCCCCATTGGTCGCCACCATTGGGCACAAAATTGGACGTGGTGTTGGGAGCGGTGCTCAGGTTGGTGCTGCCCCGCAACTGCTGGCGCAGGCTCCAGGTCTCCCCACAGTTGTTGGAAACAAAGAAACGCACCCTGTCGTCGTTGCTGCTGCTGCGTTTGGCGAATGCATACCGGAAGGAGATGTTGATCCCGGATACACCGCTCATGTCGTAGGTGCTCGATACAAGTTCCTTGATCTGTCCGCTCATGCTGGACGAATTCACCACACGCGCGCTGTTGCTTCCTGAGAATGCGGCTGCATTCGTGAGGCTGAAGTTGTTACCGCTACCCGTACCTGAAACAGTCCATGGGGAAGAAGCCAGATCGCTGTAGCCTTCGAAACCGTCCACTACAGGAACAGGTCCACCGGTCGATGGCAGCACCGTGATGTAGCTGGTGGCATTGTTGGTCAAGGAGTTGGTGCCATCGCTCACGGTGAGCGAAACCGCGTAGGTACCTGGCTGATCGTAGGTCACCGTTGGATTCGCGTCGCTCGAGGTGGCAGGTGTTCCACCTTCGAAGTTCCACGTGCGGCTCGCTACGCCATGGTAGCTCACATCGTTGAAGGTGATCGCTGTTCCCGTGCATACATTCTGGCTGGAGCTGTTGAACAAGGCCGCACACAGTTGCGGAGCGCCTTCCACTCCGGTGAACGCGAGGTTCGAAGCCTGGTGCAATTGGTTCCGCTGGGCGGTCGTGGAGTTCAGAGATGCGATCATGCGGGTCTTTTGTCCCTCGGTGAACATCTTGGAGCAATAGGAGTAGTCCATGAAGTTCTCCACGTTGTCCAAGGACCCACAGGTGCTCCCGTTCAGGTTGCAACTGGTCCAGCCTTGCGTATTGGGGGTGTCCGATACACCATCGTCCTCGTTGCAGTTGCTGGCCAGGGCGGGGTTGTTCGAGTTGCCCCAGGTATGTGCCAAGTTGATCCAGTGCCCAACTTCGTGCGTCAGTGCGCGCGAGCGTTGCGCCGAGCCCGTACCGATGCTCCCAACGTAGGTATGTTGAAGCACGATGCCATCCTGGGTCGATAGGAATTGCGCTGCCGAAGGCAAAAGGGCATAGCCCGCTGCCCCGTTCGCCGATGCACCCACCCACACGTTCAGATAGCGGTTACGCTGCCATTGGATCAGGTTCTTCATCGCCTGGTCGCCCTGGTATGTCAGGGTGCTCACCGTGCGGGTGATGCCATTGGTGCAGTTGCCCTGTGGATCCTTGCGTGCAAGGCGGAACTCGATGCTCACATCGGCCACTATGCCGAGGAATTCCGCCTTTACGTTCTGCCAATCGGGGTTTTCCCGGTTGAAGTCCTCGTTCAGGATCCGCATCGCATCGATCACTTGGGCATCGCTGATGTTCTCGGTACCGCCGTTGTGGATGACGTGGAACACCACCGGTACCACGTAGTTGCTGCGCAGCTCACCGTTCTCTGCAAAGGCGCGCGTGTATTCTTCCAAAGCCTCGGCCTCATCGGCCATGGCCTGCATCAACACAGGGTCATTGCCGTGCAACGTGGCGTCGAATTCCACGCCACCCGTATGGCAATGGAACGGCACATTGGGGTCTTGGGCGCTCACTTGGGCCATGAAGAGCCCCAGCGTCATCAGGAATAGAACATGTTTCATTTCGAGTAGGTCGGTTCCAAAGGGTGGTTTGCAGGGATTCGAAGATACGTGGATCGCATCATTCGGCCAAGGGCTTGATCAGCAGGGTTCCATCGGGTGTGTTCTCGGTGTGGGAAGGATAGCGCGAACGACGTTGGCCAGGATCACTCGACCACGAAACGCGCCACGTTCACCAATGCGGCGGAACGCATGTGCAGCACATATGCTCCTGCAGCAAGCTGGCCGATGGGTAAGGGAATGCGATGCTGCCCGGCAGGAAGTACTCGATGCAGCGCGATGGGCGTGGGGCGGCCCAAGGCATCCAATACGACCAGGTCCATCGCTCCCCCAATACCAAGGTCGATGATTGCTTCGGCATGGCCTTTGGCCGGATTGGGAACCACATACAACCCATCGTCAGTGGCTTGCAGCGCGCCCAGGCCCACCGGTTGCCCATTGATGTTCACATCATCGAGATAGAGGTCGTTTCCACCGTTGCTCTCGAACTCGAAACGGAACCGAAAGTCCGGTGAGTGGAAGTTGGTGCTGATGTTCGACACTTCCGCGAAGCCCCATTGTTCCGGACCAGATGGAATGAAACCACCATTGGTGTTGGGTGCGGTGGAAAGGGTGGTGCTGCCCCTGAGCTGTTGGCGCAGGCTCCAGGTGGTGCCGCAGTCGCGGGAAACGTACAGGCGCAAGCGGTCGTCGTTGTCGCCGAAGCGCCGGGCATACGCGTAGCGGTAGCTGATGGTGATCTGGTCCGCGTCGCTCATGTCGTAGGTGGTGCTGGACAGGTCGTCCTTCCGACCATCCTGAGCGAAGCTGTTCGCGAGACGCACGCTCCGCACACCGGTGTATGCGGCAACATCCGTTACCGCGAAACCATTTCCTCCATCCGGGTCGAAGACCACCCACTCCTCCGTGGAAAGCCCCGCCTCGAAGCCATCTTGGAACGGAGGCGCCGCACCGGGATCGGGCAATACGGTCACCAGGTCCACCTTCTCCACCACGGAGTTGGTGCTGCCGTCACTTACTTGCAGGGCAACCGTGTACACTCCCGGGGTATCGTACTGAACGCTGGGCATCTCAGCACTGGAGGTGGCAGGTGTGCCGCCCGGGAACGACCATGTGCGGCTTGTGATGCTGTGGTAGCTCTCATCGCGGAAGGAGATGGTGCTGCCTGCGCAGATCTCGCGCTTGTCGTTGGCGAATTGGGCGAGGCACAGTTCCCCTTCACCTTGTACCCCCGTGGCCAGCAGCGTGGCAGGTTGCCATAGGTTGTTGCGTTGTGCGATACTGGAGGTGAGCGAGGCGATCATACGGTCCGCCTGCCCATCGGTGAACATCTTATCGCAGTAGGAATACTCCATGTAGTTCTCCACGTTGTCACGCTGCGAACCACACGAGGCGCCGTTGAGCACACAGGAGGTCCAGCCCCGGGTAAGCGGGGTGTCGGCCACATCATCGTCCATGAAGCAGTTGCTCTCATCGCCCGGCTCGTTACTATCGCCCCAGCAGTGTTTCAGGTTCAGCCAGTGGCCTACCTCATGGCTCAATACGCGCGAACGGCCCGCATTGCTGGTGCCAATGCTGCCTACATAGTCACTTAGGATCACGATGCCATCGGCCTCCGGCCAATCGTCCAACCAGATGGGGTAGTAGGTGTAGCCCGCAGCGCCCTGGGCCACCGCGCAGATCCATACGTTCATATACCGGTCGCGGGGCCATTGGATCAATTGGGTGGTCTCGTAGTCACCCACGTAGGTAAGCGGACTCACCGTGCGGGTTATGCCGTTGGTACAGTTGCCTTGCGGGTCCTTGCGTGCCAACCGGAATTCAATGCCCACATCGCCCACCCGGTCCAGGAAGTCCGGATGCACGTTCTGCCAATCGGGGTTCAGTTTGTTGAAGTCCTCGTTCAGGATGCGGATCTGGTCGTACACCTGCGCATCGGTGATGTTCTCCGGTCCGTTGTTGTGGATGATGTGCATCACCACGGGGATCACATAGGGACTGCGTTCGCCACCCCGCTGGAACCCGAGGGTATGCGCATCCAGCTCGGCCTTGGCCTGCATGGCCCGTTCCAAGGCTCCGGGGGTAGCATCCAGGTGCCGTTGCAATTCCTCCGGATGGTTGGCCAGGCACGAAAAGCCATCGGCGGGCTCCTGCGCGAACAGGGCCAAGGGCATAAGGGCGGCTACAAGAATGGCAGCGGAAAGTGGACGCATGGTTCTGGGACGAGGGTTTACCGTGGGAAAGATAGTGCGACGCAGCATCGCTTTTCCCGACAGGGAACCGACCGTGGTTGGACGGCAGATGCCGTGCTCTGGACGGCCCATAGGAGCGATCGCCGGGTAAATGGCGGCGACAATCCGGCCATCGGTACGGTCCTTCCAAGGACCGGTACATGGTCGCGTGATCTACATAGCGCTACAGCGTGGAATGCCGACCTACCCGAGAGCCATACGCAGGTCTTCCACCAGGTCATCCGCATCCTCCAGACCCACGCTCAAGCGGATCAGCGTATCGGCCAATCCGTTCTTCAAGCGCTCCTCTCGGGGAATACTCGCGTGTGTCATGCTCGCTGGGTGGCCCAACAGCGATTCCACACCACCCAGGCTTTCCGCCAGGGCGAAGAGGGTGGTGCTGCTCAGCACGCGGGTGGCATCGGCCATGTTGTCGCCCTTCAGCGTAAAGCTCATCATGCCTCCGAAATCGCGCATCTGCTTGGCCGCAATGGCGTGGTTGGCATGCGCAGCGAAGCCTGGCCAGTACACCTTGTCCACCTTGGGGTGCTGCGCGAGGAACTCGGCGACCACCTTGCCGTTCTCGCAGTGGCGCTGTATGCGCAGGTGCAGGGTCTTCAGGCCGCGCAACACCAGGAAACAATCCTGCGGACCGGGCGTGGCGCCACAGCTGTTCTGGATGAAAGCCAGCCGCTCGGCCAGGGCATCATCCGTCACCACCAGGGCGCCCATCACCACATCGCTGTGGCCGCCGAGGTACTTGGTCACGCTGTGCATCACGATATCGGCACCCAGGTCGATGGGCGTTTGCAGGTAGGGTGTGGCGAAGGTGTTGTCCACACCCAGCAGGCACTTGTGCTTCTTGGCGATAGCCGCGAGTCCTGCAATGTCGATGATGCGTAGCAGCGGGTTGGTGGGCGTTTCGGCCCAGATCAGCTTGGTGTTGGCGTTCATGGCCGCTTCCACGTTCTTCAGGTCGCTCATGTCCACGAAGTGGAACTTCACGCCAAAGCCCTCGAAGATCTTGGTGAAGAGCCGGTAGGTGCCGCCGTACAGGTCGTTGGTGCTCACCACCTCGTCGCCGGGCTTCAGCAGTTTCACGATGGCATCGATGCTGGCCATGCCGCTGCTGAAGCACAGCCCGTGCGTGCCGTTCTCCAGCGCAGCCAGTGCGTTCTGCAAGGCCGTGCGTGTGGGGTTGTGTGTGCGGCTGTACGCGTAGCCCTTGTGCTCGCCCGGCGCGGACTGCACGTAGGTGCTGGTCTGGTAGATGGGCGTCATGATGGCCCCGGTGGCGGGGTCGGGCTCCACACCGGCGTGGATGGCTTTGGTGGCGAATTTCATGGGGGTGTGAGGACAGCGTATAAGTGCGGGAAGTTAGGGTCGCTGTATTTGGCGGGGCAGCGTTACGCCCATGCGTGGTGTCTGTGTCGAAGAAATGGTGGACCTATCGCGCTTCGGACGGGGTGCGACATGAACGGGTGGCGGGGGAGTTAGGGATCGCCTTGCCATATGTCACACGTTCTACCCGGCAGTATATGGTCATGGTCCATCCGATCGCCGTTCCTTCGCGATCGTTCATGCGTCGGTTGTTCACCTACCTATTAATGACCTGGCTGGCATGTGCGCTGGCAGGCCTGCACGCACAGTCCGATAATGATCGGACCATCACCGTGCTCGATGCCACCACCCGCGCCCCGCTGGAAGCCGCCACGCTCTTCCATGTGGCCAGCGGTACTGCGGCCATCACCAATGCCAGAGGGCAGGCCGACTTTGCACCATTCGTTGGCATGGACAGCATCCTCTTCCGGATGATCGGCTACCAGCCGCGTACGCTGAGCGCTACCCAAGTGGCTGCCATGGATCACCGCGTGGTATTGGAACCGCAAGCCTTCGCACTGGAGGAGTTCGTGGTGAGCGCCAGTCGCTGGGAACAGGACGCCACACGCGTGCCCAAGCAGGTGAGCGTGCTGCGCCCACGCGATGTGGCCTTCAACAACCCTGGCACCGCAGCCGATCTGCTGGAGAGCAGCGGTGAGGTCTTCGTGCAACGCAGCCAGCTCGGCGGCGGCAGTCCCATGCTGCGTGGCTTCTCGGCCAACCGCGTGCTGATCGTGGTGGATGGTGTGCGCATGAACAACGCCATCTTCCGCGGCGGCAACCTGCAGAACGTGATCGGCGTGGATGCCAACGCGCTGGAACGCGCCGAGGTGCTGCACGGCCCGGGTGCCATGACCTACGGCAGCGATGCCATCGGCGGGGTTATGGACTTCCACCTGCTGCGCCCGCGCTTCGCGAAGGACAGCGGGCTGGTGGCGCATGGTGCTGCAATGGCACGCTACGGAACCGCCGCCAACGAACGCACGGCCCACCTGCACTATGGCGTGGGCGGTCGCAAGCTGGCTTTTGTCACCAGTGTTTCAGTGAGCGACTTCGGTGATCTGCGCACCGGCAGTCATGGCCCCGACGACTACCTGCGCCCCTGGTACGTGCGCACCGTGGAAGGCCGCGATAGCGTGTTCAGCAACCCCGATCCGCGCGAGCAGGTGGGAAGCGGTTTCACCAATGCCATGGCCCTGGCCAAGCTGGCGTGGAAGCCGGGCCGCAACTGGACCATCGGCCTCAACGGTTACCTCAGTACCACCAGCGATATTCCCCGCTACGATCGCCTCATCGAGCTACGACCCAACGGTGATCCCCGCAGCGCCGAATGGTACTACGGTCCGCAGGACTGGCGCATGGCCAGCTTCAGCGCACAACACCGCGCCGAACGTGGTGCCTATGACAAGATGCGCCTGTTGGTAGCCTGGCAGGACTACGCCGAGAGCCGCAACGACCGCAACTTTCGCAGCAGCAGCCTGCGTGTGCAAGAAGAGCGCGTGCAGGGCCTTTGGGCCAATCTCGACCTGGAGAAGGAGCTTTCGCCACGTACCCACCTGCTTTACGGGGCCGAAGCCGTAAGCAATCTGGTGGGCAGCACTGGCCTGCGCAGGAATATCGATACCGGCCAGGAAGTGCCCATCAACAGCCGTTACCCGGATGGAAGTACGTGGTCTTCGGCTTCGGCCTACCTGGGCCTACAGCATGACGCCACCGAGCGGCTCACGCTCTCGGGGGGGCTGCGCTACAGCGTAGCCGGCTTCGACTGCAGCTTCGATACCACGCTCTTCCCTTATCCGGTCACCGAGGCCTCACTGTCCACGGGCGCGCTCACAGGCAACGCCGGTGTGGTCTTCCGTCCCGCAGTAGGCTGGAAGCTTTCCGCTGACCTCAGCACCGGCTTCCGCGCACCCAACATCGATGACATGGGCAAGGTCTTCGATAGCGAGCCGGGCATGCTGGTGGTGCCCAACCCCGATCTGCGCCCCGAGTATGCCTACAGCGCCGAAGCCGCCGTGGAGCGCACTTGGCGCGATCGTGCGCGCTTGCGCGGAGGTGCCTACGCGGTGCTCCTGGACCAGGCCTTGGTGCGGCGTCCCTTTTTTCTGAACGGTGTCGACAGCATCCTCTACGACGGTCAACCCAGCCAGGTCGAAGCCATCGTGAACGCCGCGCAGGCACGGGTGTTCGGCGTGTTCCTTTCTGCAGATGTGCGCCTGGGCAAGGACTTCCTTTTCGAGCTGCGCTACAACTGGCAGCGTGGCGTGGAGCAGGATGATGGCGGTACCGCCGAGGTGCCGTTGCGCCACGCACCACCCCCTTTCGGCCGTGCAGGGTTATCCTGGAAGCGTGGTCGTTGGCGTGTGCAGGGCGTGGCCCGCTTCAGTGGGGGCTTCTCGTTCGAGCAATTGCCGCCCAGCGAACAGGCCAAACTCCCCATCTATGCGCAGGATGAACAAGGCAGGCCGCAAGCGCCGGCATGGTACGCCATCGACCTGCGCGGTCGCTACCTCATCGCAAAGGGCTTCGAGGTCACAGCCGGCATCGAGAACCTCACGGACCAGCGCTACCGCCCGTATTCATCGGGCATCAGCGCACCGGGAAGGAACGTGGTAGTGGCGCTGCGCTATGCGTTCTGAGTGGTGAAGAGGGTCTACATCATACGCAGTGGATCGCGTGACCGGCAGGAACCGAACGAGCGTACCAAAGGCATTGGACCACGGTAAGCTAAGGTCGTGCCAAGCATTCGCAGGGTCGATGGCCCTGTGGTTGGCACCGGATCGGTTGAAGGGCCCAAGGCCCGACACATCCACTTTGGCCGTGGTCGCGCTCTTTTACACATTCCCCTTCGTCCTTCGCAACCACCGCGGCAGGATGATCACTCCCATGAAGAGGTAGAGGTAGTAGCTGAACAAACGCCAGATGATGGCGATGGCTCCGATGAAGCCGAGCGTTGGTAGCAGGTCTCGGAAGAAGCCGCTGAAGGCCACTTCGGCCACGCCGCTGCCACCGGGAGTGGGACTGATGAGCAGGATCACCCACATCACCAACTGGCGGGCATAGAGCAACAGGTGGTCGCCCACATCGAAGAAGGCCGCCGCGATGAAGTTGATGACCAGGAAGCGCGATGCCCAGCTGAGCACCGTGGCGATAAAGGCCTGTGCCCAGAAGCGTTTCGGCTTGCCGCGCAGCTCGATGCTGGTGATCGCGATGTCGTCGCCCACCTTGATCACAAGGGGCCGCCAGCGCCGTAGGAAGCGCAGTCGGAACACTTGCAGCAATGCGAACTTGAAGGCCCGGGGCCGGAAGAATACGCCGTAGAAGATCAAGCCCACCATGGCCAGGATGAAGGCATAACCGATCCAGAAAATGGTCTTGATCGGAAGGCCCCAGAAGGCATTGTCCAGCTGTGCCGGGAACAGATTGTCCATGCCGACCAATACGAACACGATGGGCACCATGATCACGTAGAAGAGCTCGTCCATCAAGGCGGTGACAAGCACGATCGCAGTAGCCCTTCCCAGGGCGATCCCTTCGCGCCCGATGATGAACATGGCGATGCCCGAGCCGCCCACCACCGAGGGCGAAAGGGCCGAGGCGAATTCCCAGAGGAAGGTGACATTGAAGCTCTGTCGCCAATTCAGGTGCCCATCGCTGAGCACGCGCATCCGGAAGATGTAGCCGAGGTCGCGAAAGGCCGTGGCGATCACCGCCATCAGGATCCAGAAACTGCTGTACCACGTCCATTGCACCTGGCCGAGCATCTCGCGTTGGGTCATCCGGTTGTACTGTCCGCTGCCATCGCTCACTTCCACGAACTGCTCGGCATCGTTGAGGTTTGGAATACCTGTGGCAGGATCGCCCACCCAGGCGTAGTTGCCGGGGCCATCGGTCACCAGCTCGAAACGTACTTTGCTCAGGTCCCGCCACAACAGCCAGCCCGCTGCGAGCATGCCGATGAGCACGGGCAACATCACCTTGCGCAGCTTGAAGTTGCTGCGGAAGTCCTGTTCCTCGTTCACGTGGTCCTTGGCCTTGCCCGCTTCCATCTAACTTCGCAGCCCTCAACAGGGCTGGGGCTAAAGGTATCCGTCCCACACGTACACTCCCATGGACCGCAGCGTCCGCGCGCACCTCGCCCTCTTCACGGTCAACTTCATCTACGGTGTCAATTATGTGGTCGCCAAAGGCTTGATGCCCGCGGTCATCGGACCCAGTGGCTTCATCGTATTGCGCGTGTTGGGGGCCGGGTCGCTCTTCTGGCTGATGCGTGCCGCCCTGCCCGAGCGGGTGAGTACCACCGACCTCGGCCGCCTTTTCCTGTGTGGGTTTTTTGGCGTGGCGCTCAACCAGATGATGTTCTTCCACGGCTTGATGCGCACGACGCCCATCAACTCCAGCATCATCATGGTGGTCACCCCCATCCTCGTCCTGGTGCTCAGTGGCCTGCTCATCGGCGAGCGCATCACATGGCCCAAGGCCATCGGCGTGGCGCTCGGTGCGGCAGGCGCGCTCAGCCTTATCGCCTTGAAACCCCACAGGCTCGACACCGGTGCCACCGCCTTGGGCGATCTGTTCATACTCATCAACGCCACCTCCTATGGCATCTACCTCGTGATCGTGAAACCGCTGATGCGGAAGTACACTGCCGTGACCGTGATGAGCTGGTGCTTCCTGTTCGGTGCGGTGCTGGTGCTGCCCTTCGGAACAGGTGAATTGCTGGAGGTGAACTGGTCCGGTTTGTCGGCACCGGTCTGGGCCGCGCTGTTCTTCGTGGTGGTGCTCGTCACCTTCGTGGCCTACCTGCTCAATACCTGGGCACTGCGCTACTTGAACGCGAGCGTGGTGGGTACCTACATCTACATGCAACCTGTACTGGCCGCCATGTTCACCTGGCTGTTCGTGTTCATTGGCCCCGAGCGTCTGGGTATTCCCGGTGAATACGATGCGACCTTGGGATGGCCGCAACTGGTGTGCGCCGCCGCGATATTCCTAGGGGTGCATCTGGTCAGTAGGTCGGATCGGTAGCGCGTGTAGAACATTGCGTATTTGCATCTGTACCGTCGACCCATTGGGTCGACGGTACAGATGCAGCCCCCAGTGTTGGTGCAAGATGACAGCCTCCTTCACGCCCCGCCGCTACATTTGCCCCCATTCCTACAAGATGCTGCGATCAATGACAGGCTTCGGCCGCGCCGAGGGAGTGGTGAAGGACCGCAAGGTCACCGTGGAGGCGCGTTCCCTCAATAGCAAGCAGCTTGATCTGCTCGTGAAACTACCAGGCGCATACCGTGAGAAAGAGGCGGAATTACGCCAGATGGCCAGCGAGCTCATGGTTCGCGGCAAAGCCGAGGTGATCGTTCACCACGAGCAGGGCAGCGATACCCGCCGGACCACCTTCGACCGCGATCTGGTGCAAGGCTACTACACGGAGTTGTACAGCATTGCCAGCGAGGTGGCCCCGGATGCCCACACCGATCTGCTGGCCCACGTACTGCGTATGCCGGATGTGATGACCACCCGCACCGAGGTGTTGGAAGAATCCGAGTGGGAGGCTTTGCTGGCCTTGGTGCGCCATGCCCTCGCGTCATACGATGGCTTTCGGCTCAATGAAGGAGCCCGCTTGCTGGATGAACTCGCGGGTCGTGTGCAGCGCATCGAACAACTCCTGATAGAAGCCGAGTCCTTGGACGCCGTGCGCACCGATCGCACCCGGGAGCGCCTTCGTGCCAAGCTGGCCGACCTGCAGGTGAACGTGGACCAGGAGCGTTTTGAGCAGGAGCTGGTTTACTACCTGGAGAAGCTGGACATCACCGAAGAGAAGGTGCGTCTCCGGGCGCATTGCACCTACTTTCAGGAGACCATGGCCGGCGATGATCAACAGGGACGCAAGCTCAATTTCATCGCTCAGGAAATGGGCCGTGAGATCAACACCTTGGGCAGCAAGGCCAACGATGCGGCCATCCAACGCGTGGTGGTGCTCATGAAGGACGAGCTCGAAAAAGTGAAGGAGCAGGTGTTGAACGTGCTTTAGGGGATCATGGAACAGCGCGGTAAGCTCCTGATATTCTCAGCCCCGTCGGGTGCCGGTAAGACCACCATCGTTCGCCATTTGTTGGCGCAGGACTTCGGCTTGGAGTTCAGTGTGAGTGCCACCACGCGTCCTCCGCGTGAGTACGAGATACAGGGCAAGGATTACTTCTTCATGAGCGTGGATGATTTCAAGGGCAGCGTGGCGGCCGGTGAATTCGTGGAGTGGGAAGAGGTGTATCCCGGCCGCTTCTATGGAACCTTACGCAGCGAGTTGGAGCGCATCTGGGCCGCTGGTCACCATGCCATATTCGACATCGATGTGATCGGGGGCTTGGATCTCAAGGAGGTATACCAGACCCGCGCCATGGCCGTATTCGTAAGTCCACCTTCTGTGGAGGTGCTGGAAGAGCGCCTTCGGAGCCGGGGGACAGAGGACGAAGCCATGTTGCGTACCCGGGTCGAAAAAGCCCTGCACGAAATGAGCTATGCTGACCGTTTCGATGCGGTGATCACCAACGACGAGCTGAAGACCGCCTGCCGCGAAGCGGAGTCGCTCGTGAGACGTTTTCTTCATTGATGCGCATCGGCTGTCTCTTCGGCACCTTCGATCCTCCGCACCGGGCCCATGTAGCCATTGCGGAACACTTGCTGAACGCCGCTGATCTGGATCAGGTCTGGTTGGTCGTCACACCACAGAACCCATTCAAGCAAGGAGTGGACATCAGCCCTGATGCACATCGGCTGGCCATGGTGCGTTTGGCCGTCCTGAAGCACCCAAAGCTCTTTGCAAGCGGGTTCGAGTTGGACCTGCCCAAACCCAGCTATACGGCATACAGCCTGCGTTTCATGCGCGAGCGTTGGCCCGAACATCGATTCGATCTGATCATGGGCAGCGACAATCTGGCGGTTTTTCATGCCTGGCGCGATCCCGAGGAGATCCTGGAGCATCACCGCCTCCTGGTCTACCCGCGACCCGGTATCGCTCAGCATCTGCTAGAAGCCAAGTACCGTGATCATCCCCAGGTATCGATAATTCCGGATGCGCCATTGATGGATCTTTCGGCCACGAGTATCCGTGATGACGTGCGCAACTGGCGTCGTGTGGACGACCGGGTGTTGCCTTCCGTACTGGCCTACATACGCCAGCATGGACTCTACACGTCGTGAACAGCACTGGCTTCCACGATGCCGGCCGTATGCCGCAGGTGGTTGCCCAACACTTTGACGGCACGTTCGAAGCTGTTCTCGTTCACCACATGCAGGTCGCACAAGTGCCTGTAAGGCATCAGAAAATCGCGGTAAGCGGGTAGAACGTGGTGCTCCCATTGGTACAGTACCTCTTCGGACCCGTATCCGCGGTCCCGGGCATCGCGCAGCAGCCGCCGGTCGAGTTGGGCCTGCTCGCTGGCTTCGATGAATACCCGTAGGTCGAAGAGTTCACGGACGGGTTCGTGGTGCAGTACGAAGAGGCCTTCTACGAGGATCACCGGTGCTGGGCGCATCTCTACCGATCCGGGTTCCTTGCCATCTTGGTTGAAGGTGTACTCCTTCTTGTAAATGGGGTTTCCAGCCACCAAGGTCTTCAGGTCCTTGGTCAAGCCTTCCAGGTCCACCGCGGAAGGCAGGTCGAAGTTCACCTTGCCATTGGGGTCGATGGCTTGTGCTTCGCGGGGATGGTAGTAATCGTCCTGGCTCACGACACATATCGATCCCTTGGGGAGGCTGTCGCGCAAGGCGCGCACCAGGGTGGTCTTGCCCGATCCGCTGCCGCCGGCTATTCCCACCAGATAGGATCCGCGATGCATGGCCTCAAAAATAGGCCACCCCGGTGAACGGGAAGGGTAGGGGCGACGAACAGAGCGCGGTGCCGGCAATTGGCCGCTACCACGTAGGTTGCAAAAGTTTGGCACGGCATTGGAAATGGGGTGCAGCAACGAACCAATACATCCACGACCATGATGACCCCGACCGAATTCCATGCGATGCTCAAGCGCCGGGCGAAGCGCCTGCTCTTGAAAGGAGATGTCCAGCGCTACTTGAGCACCTTGCGCGAACTGTATGAGCTGCGCATCGCAGAAAAGCGATCCATAGCCTGAGGATCTTTGGTGGCCTCCCGAACAAGGGCCACCTTGGGCCAAGTGCCCGGGTTTTGAAGAAGGGACGACGGCGGGTTTCCGGGAGGGAGCCCGCCGTTGCTCGTATATCCCCCGATCGGCAAGGCCCGCCAACTATTTTTTCGGTACAGTGGATCCTTTTACCTGGGAGTGGCGTAGAAGGCCCCATGACGAAGAAGGACAAAATAGCCTTCATTAAAAGCAGTAAGCGCAAAACGCACGTGTACAACGACCTGGCGAGGTACACGGACCAACAGTTGAACGACGTGATCCGAGAGATCGTGCACGGCCTTGTCCGCGAAAGCGAGATCATTGCCAACGCATACATCAACGGATACCGGTAGTGAAGCTGTAGCGTGCGCCCTGCGAAGGCCGGAAAGCCCTCAGGTAGCGGAGCCTCATACGAAAGTATGGGGCTTTGTTACTTCCGGACATCTGCGGTGCGAAGGCCGAACTAGTACCATCCCATGCCAATGGCATAGCCGACCTGGAAGGAAAACCCTTTGAGTTCATCCTTTTCATCGAGAAAAGGAGCCGCATTCGTCTCCTTGACACTCCCAAGCTGCAGACCCAAACCCACGTAAAGGTCTCCGTACCAACCGTCCATTTCGGAGCGAATGCCGAAACGCATACCTACCGGGAAGAGCATAGCTGTTGTTCGGTATGTACGTGCCCATGACGGATCCACGCTACTCCCCAACCCCACGCTGTTGGAGTAGGTGTTCAGTACAAGGACTTCCCGGTCGAATCGACGAAAGCCCAAATACGGGCCTAGGTAGGCCCCGCTGTTATCATTCCTCAGGAAATAGGTGGACCGGTATTGAAGTCCGATCACGTTGCGGGATAATGAATAGCTCACGTTGTAGCCATTGTAGATGACATCCTCTACATAGCTTTCCGAAGGTTCGAAGCTCAGGTGGCCCACCAGGTCCAAGCCAATGCTTGTGCGGTCCGATGCGTCGAAGCCGAACCCTGCCATCCAATGCAATCCATGCCGACCGGTCATCCGTTCGTGGTGGATCGCGGCCTGTATACCCCATTGGGCCATTACGCCACCTGCCCAAAGCGGCGCAATGAGGAGTACGGAGCGAGCTTTCATAGGGTCATGTTGATGTTGAGCATTTCCAGTGCCACTGAGATCGGCACCCCGAAGCCAAGTCCTTCGAGCCCTTTGCCACTGATCTTCATGGTGGCCACCCCCACCACCTTTCCATCCACATCGATGAAGGGTCCACCGCTGTTCCCGGGGTTGATGCTGACATCGGTCTGCAGGTAGTTTCGACCATCGAGTTCCCGGCGCCCGCTCAGTACTCCACGGGACACGCTTTGTCCCAGTGTCGCATCCAATGGTGTGCCTATGGCGAACAGTTCTTCGCCCAGCATCAGTATCGAGTCGTCGCCGATCGTCAGCGCGGGAAGTTCGTTTGCCTGCACCTTCAACAAGGCGAGGTCGAAGTCCTTGTTCACCTTCACCACCTGGGCATCCAGGTTGAATCCTTGCTCGAATCTCACACGTACCATCGATTCGTTACCGACCACATGTTCGTTGGTGATCAGGTAGCCATCACTGCTTACCATGAAACCACTGCCGTGTCCTCCGTCGGTTTGAATGGTCACCACCGCTTTTACCAAGGCAGGGATCATCTCGCGACGGCTGTTGAACAAGATCGGGTCTGGCACTGCTATGGACACCTCACCCCCTTTCGAAAGAGCGATGCTCGATCCATAGTGCCCCATAAGCCGTTCCTGCAGGCCTTCCTCCTCAACGAATAGTCGTGCAGCATGGGTGATGGCCAAATTCACGACATCGATCGGCCTTTCACCCTTGGCGTGGTAGGTGGTGCGTTGTGGTACCGAAACCAGTGTGCTGTCGATCGCCAAGGCGCTCAATATGTTCCAGTCCATCTCCAACACCACCGGGCCGTAGCATTTGTTCCGCTCGCCTTGGAGTTCGGCCTTGAAGGACCTGATCGCAGGCCGCAGGTACATCTTGGCTTTCTGCACGGCCTCGTCGCCCTTGGTCGTGCCCTGACGTACCACACGGGCGTCCAGCCAGCTATTGCGCAGGCCATTCGCCACGGAGCTTCCCAACAGTTCGGGCTGTGAAAGGTCGCGGAAGGGACTCTCCTTGTCCAACTTGACAGCCTTGTTGTACACTTTCCCAAGATCCGAACGGTTGACCAGTTCACTGGTGAAGCCTACAATAGGCAGCATGTGGCGCATTGCCACCTCGCCTTGCTCCTTGTACAAGTCGACTGTTATCTCATTCGCAGGCAAGTAGTACAAGCGGGGGGCGTTCTTGTCGGCCAAATAAGGGATGTGTAGTAGCATGGCGTCGGCGAAAAGGACCGCATTGTTCCGCTCCGGACGCAGGTTCATCGTGGCACTTTGGTGCCCAGGGAGGCGTAGTTCGAAGAGCACCTCCTCACCGTCATCGGGGGCGTACGTGTAGACGTACGGGGTGGTACCCTTCTCATTGCCGTTCATATACACCACCGCAGCTGAAGGTGCACTGTTGATCGTGAGGGACTGGGTCCCCTTGGCGTTGATGATGGAGGCGCAGCCGGATAGTGTTGCGGCCGTCAGCATGAGCGCTGGGAGTGCGAGGAAGGAACGCATGGGCTAGGTCTTTGAAAAGCCTACAAGATGTGGAAAAAGCAAATGGCAGGAAGGCACGCTAGTGCAGCAAGGTGAATACGTTGTGCCAGCGGTAGTTCAGTTCCGGTGCTCCTGGCGCCATCTCGGTATCCTTTTGAAGATCGATACGGGTATCGAAGGCAAACCTTCTGGTGGCCTTTACGCGCAGTTGGGCCTCGACCGCCACCCGGTGGTCGCTCGCATCGCCTAGAACGGGTTGGTAGTATAGGATGGTGGTGAACTGCAGGTTCGGTTCGACCTTCCAGGCCAGGGACAAGTAGTTGGACGAGCGCATATCGTTGTAGCGCAAGTCGTTCACGCGGTCCACCTCGTGCTCGAAGAACAAGGAGCTTCCCACGGCAAAGCGAAGGTCCGGTGCATTGCGAAGGACCGCCTGGAGACCTGCCCCGGTGATCCAGCGCGAATCGATGCGCATGTGCCTGTTGTATTCCAGTTGGGTATAGCCTTCCAAGGCGAGCGGGCCGTGCCATTGGCGTTGGTATCGCAGGTGCTGGAAGCCCTGTTGGTGAACGCGTTGGACTCGAACTTGTTGAGGTTGAAGTCCGTGACGAAGTACGCTCGGTGGATGTCGTGCTTGAACTGCATACCGCCCTTGGCACCAAGGTCGGTGCTGCGCTGGGTGTTCTCCACGACATTGAACCGCAGACCCACCTGTCCGGTCCAGCGTGCTGTATCGTTCTCGAAACGCTTGTTCTCGATATTCACCACTTGGGGGAACACGAACGCTGGCAGGAAAAGCAGCGCGCTCATCAGTATCCTGCGCAGGGTGTGGATGGTGGTCGGGGCGCACATGGTCCGCGCAAAGGTCGGTTCCGTATCAAAGGACCAGGTGGGAAGGCCGCACCGGGTGTGTGCCATTCTTTCGTGGAACCTATCTTCGAACCATGAGCTTTCCTGTTGTAAAGCGGTGGCGATTGAAGCCCCAGCCCGAGGAGCAGGCCGTTGATGCCCTCACGCACGAAAAGTGCCCGCGCACAGCGGCTTCCATACTCGTTCAACGCAACATCAGCGACCCGGCCGTTGCTTCGGATTTCTTCAGGCCGGCTCTCACACAGCTTCACGACCCCTTCCTTATGGCCGGTATGGAGCAGGCTGTGGAACGCATACAGCGGGCTTTGGGCGACAACGAGCGCATCATGGTCTATGGCGACTATGATGTGGATGGCACCACCGCGGTGGCACTGGTCTATTCATTCCTGCAACGGTTCACGGAGAACATCACGTTCTACATCCCCGATCGCTACGCCGAGGGTTATGGTGTTTCCATTGCCGGAGTGGACCAAGCTGCACGCGAGGGCGTTTCCCTGATCATTGCCCTGGATTGCGGCATAAAGGCGAACGACAAAGTGGACCATGCCCGAAGCAAGGGCATCGATTTCATCATCTGCGACCACCACCGCCCGGGTGATGTGTTACCCGGTGCCGTTGCCGTGCTGGACCCCAAGCGTGACGATTGCCAGTATCCCTTCAAGGAGCTCAGCGGTTGTGGTATCGGCTTCAAATTGGTGCAGGCACTGGCCATGCGTGCCGATGTTCCGTTCGAAGAACTGGAGCCCTTGCTGGACCTTGTGGCCGTAAGTACCGCCTGCGATATCGTCCCGGTGGACGGCGAGAACCGCGTGTTGTCGCACTTTGGATTGAAGTGGATCAACGAAAGACCTCGGCCTGGCATCAAGGTCATGCTGGACATGGCCAATGTGAAGAAGCGCTTGTGCA
>CAYQMC010000026.1:9169-23420 GCA_964418285.1 uncultured Chryseobacterium sp. | reverse complement strand
GGTCTGAAGACCGATCCCGCCCGGAACAGACCGCCATCCCAGGTGTTGTTCTGGAACAGATGGATTTCATCGGCATCGACTTCGGGGCCAAGGCTGCGGGCACAACGGTGATCTGCCACCGGGAGCGGGGCCTCTTCCAATTCCAACGCTCCGATAAGGGAGGTGATGCCGACACTTGGCTTGAGGAGCGTGTGCGGGCCATGCGACCGGAAGCCATATACATCGATGCTCCGCTGAGCTTGCCCAGCGTGTATTTCGGCAGGGGCGATGACCATTTCTTCCGGCGGGCCGATCGGCTTACCGGTGGAATGAGCCCGATGTTCCTGGGTGGGTTGACCGCAAGGGCCATGCGCATGGCAGACAGCTGGCGTGCGCGTGGTATCAACGTGTATGAGGTGTATCCTGCCGCTCTGATACGCCAGGAATGGGACTACCTGAAGGTGCCTTCCGGAAAGACCATACCTCAGCACAAGTTGCGTTTGATGGCCGGCATGTTCGCACTGCCGCCACCCGCTCCCAAGGACCGCCACGAAGCGGATTCCTGGCTGTGTTGGCTCAGCGGATTCCGGCATCGTGCCGGACAAGCCAAGAGCATTGGCGATATGGCCGAAGGGGTCATTCTCGTATGACATCCGGCACCTGATCCATAGGACCTTCAGAGGCTGCATCCGATAACGAGTATCTGCTTGTCATTCGGATGTCGATGCCCTTGTATTCGTCCGAAGGGAGCCCCAAGATGTCTCCTTTCCTCCCATGTAGTGGTTCACCTACGGTTTCCGTGGCTTGCGCCGCGACCAATTGGGCAAAATAATGCCCTTGCCTCGCTTCAGCACTTGTAGTAGCCGATCGAGCAGGGCAAAAAAGAACCGCAGCATGCAGGCTATCTGGGCTGCATACTGCGGTCCGAAGAAGGTGGGGCGCTGCCAGGTTCGGGAGTAGAGCGGCCCTCAGGACCGCGCAGAAAGACGTTCAACCCTTTCAAGATGGCCTACCGCCCCGCTCCCATTGCCTTGGCACCCTATTCGATAACGAACGGGAACTCCACTTCGATGTCGGTGTCTCCACCGGCATTTGTGATATCACCGGCACTCACACCTGCAGCTCCCTTATCGGGTTCGTGGCGAAGTACCACCGTAGCCGTTCCGGTGCTTGCCATCCCCAAGGTCCAAAGGCTCGCCACACCGACCGGGTTGCCGTTGCCGTCCTGGTCCGTGTACTGTATCGTGGCATTGGTACCCGTGGTAATGAAGAAGAACTGGTGCTCCGCATCTTCCGCTAGGATCTCCTCCGTGATGTCCTCCACGGCGCTCATGTTGCTTTCATCGAGCACCTCGATGCGCAACGCGTAGGATGCGTTGGCGGCCAAGGGCTCGGTGGTGATGACCGGGACATTACCTCCATCGCCGTCCAGGTCGCGCCAACTCCATTCGCGCTGGTCGGTGCTATCCGGACTTGTGAAGATCATGTTCACCGTAGTGATGAGTTCCTGTTCGTTGACCGGTGGCGCAGGTGGTGTCGGGCTGTCGTCATCGTCCTTTCTACATGCGGTCAATGCGCCACCAAGGGCTGCGATGAACAGTGCGTTCTTCAAGGTGTGGTTCATGGTAGAGTTGAGAGTTTGGAGTTCATTCTGGACTGAAAATAATGCAACCAGGTTGCAAAGATGACACAAAGGATCAATACCTGCAACCGGGTTGCATCATTTATCTTTGAGCCATGACCCTGAAGGACCGTCTCCGCGAGCATGGACTGCGTGTGACCGCTACGCGCCTGGCCGTTCTCGAACTCCTTCGGAACAGCACGAAAGCGCTGGCGCAGACCGATGTGGAGCGTGCCCTACCCGACCAAGCCGACCGTGTGACCCTCTTCAGGGTGCTTCAAGCGTTCGAGGAGGCTGGACTTGCCCACAAGATCATGGATGCGCACGGTGTGGCACGCTATGCATGTTGTGCCTCATCCTGTTCCGCGGGGCACCACCACGATGTACACGCTCATTTCCGCTGCTCGGATTGCGGCGATGTGTATTGCCTGGACAACGTGGACCTGCCCAAAGTGAAAGTGCCCGCGGGGTTCGAATTGAAGGAAAGTCACTTGGAGTTGGAAGGCAGGTGCAAGTCGTGCGCCTGAGGGAGAACTTTCGCAGATGGCACGTGTTGTCAACCGTGCCCCACCACGAACCTCCTTCCTTGCGTCCAACAAAGAACTGCCTTGTCTGCGGACTTCCATTCCAGTGGCGTAAGAAGTGGGAGAAGGTGTGGGACTCCGTGAAGTATTGCAGCGACCGATGCCGCAGGAACAAGAGCCGCGCGCAGCAGAGCGTGTTCGACTGATCCTTGGTGACCAGCTCAACGCTGGGCACAGCTGGTTCCACAAGCCGGATGGCAACATCCTGTACGTGTTGATGGAAGTACGCCAGGAAACGGACCATGTCCGGCATCATGTACAAAAGGTGCTGGGCTTTTTCGGAGCCATGCGGCGTTTCGCGGAACAGCTGCGAAAGGAGGGGCATCGCGTTCTATACCTCGCGCTTGACGACCCACGAAACACGCAACACATTCCCGACAACCTGCGGTGGATCATCGATGCTGCTGGTGCAAGGGGCTTTGATCACCAACTGCCGGATGAGCACCGACTCGATGTTCAGCTAAGAGGATTCGCGAAAAACAGCGGATGCGCCATAACCGTGGCGGACACCGAGCACTTCCTTACAACACGCGAGGAGTTCGCTGATCTCTTCGCTGGAAAGAAGCAATACCTCATGGAACGCTTCTACCGCGTGATGCGGGAACGCACAGGTCTGCTGATGAACGGAGGTCGCCCCATCGGTGGACGCTGGAACTTCGACAAGGACAACCGGGGCCGTCCACCGAAGACGCACGTGGCTCCTCCTCCCCTGCTCTTCGACCACGACCTGCGCGATCTGCAGGAAATGATGGGGTCACATGGTGTGAAGACCATCGGCACAGTTGACGCAGCACACTTCCACTGGCCCTTGGACCGTTCGGAAAGCCTGGCACTTCTTGCCTATTTCTGCACGGATCTGCTCCACCACTTCGGTACCTACCAGGATGCTTTGATGCCCGGTCAATGGGCCTTGTACCATTCGCGCCTCAGCTTTGCCTTGAACGTGAAGCTGCTTTCTCCGCTGGAAGTATGCCAAGCTGCCGAAGCAGCGTGGAGGGCCGATCCCATATATATCACACTAGCGCAGGTGGAGGGCTTCATCCGGCAGGTGATCGGCTGGCGCGAATACATGCGCGGCGTGTATTGGGCGCAAATGCCGGGCTATGCCGCGCTGAACTTCTTCGGTCACGATCGCGCGCTTCCGCACTGGTACTGGACCGGCAGCACCAGGATGGCCTGCCTGCGCGAGGCCATTACTGGAAGTCTCCAGAACGCCTATGCGCACCACATACAGCGACTTATGATCACCGGCAATTTCGCCCTATTGGCCGGTGTGGACCCCGACGAGGTGGACCGCTGGTACTTGGGTATCTACAACGATGCCATCGAATGGGTGGAGATCACCAACACCCGCGGCATGAGCCAGTGGGCCGATGGCGGCATTGTTGGTACAAAGCCCTACGTGAGCAGCGGCGCTTACATCAACAAGATGGGGCACCACTGCGGGACATGCGCATACGATGTCAAGGACCGAACCGGTCCCAAAGCCTGCCCTTTCAATGCGCTCTACTGGCATTTTCATGCACGCAACCGTGAACGCTTGGAAAGCCCCGAAGCACGCCCCGGGACCATGATGCGCGTTGGCATGGCATACAGAACTTGGGAAAAGATGGCACCGGCGATGCGGCAGTCGCTGCTGGACAAGGGCGAGGAGTTGTTGGCCAACATCGAAACGCTGTAGCGTGTTCACTGTATGGTCCGCCCATTGCATCGACCGTTAGGCTGACTCTTCGATACCCCCTGCACTACCATGACCCGCAACATCCTTTGGTTCCGGAGCGACCTTCGCTTGGCTGACAACAGCTCCCTGGTATTCGCTCTGGCCTCATCGGACGAAGTGCTTCCGGTACATATCATCGACCCGAAGCAGGTCGGTCCATCGCCTTTCGGCTTCGCGCGCATCGGCCCCTACCGGGCGCAGTTCCTGCTGGATAGCCTGGCCGACCTTGACCATCAGCTTCGCTTGCGCGGTTCGGCCTTGCGAGTCATTGTAGGAGATCCCGCCTCCGTACTTGCCGACCTCGCCTCGAAATGGGGTGCCGAACGGGTATACGCGCAGGACTTGGCGAGTTGGGAGGAACAGCAGCATCAGCGCGCAGTAGCAGACAGGCTTGCCTTGGAACTACACACGCCGCCAACACTGCTCCATCCACAGGACCTGCCCTTCAGGTTGGACCAGTTGCCCCATGTGTTCACCCGATTCCGGCGCCTGGTGGAAGGAGCTTGGCAGGTAAGGGATGCACTACCGGAACCGAACAGGGTACCTGCGCCACAAGGCTGGACCGGAGGACTGCCAACGTTGGAGGATCTTGGAGCGACATGCCCTGATGAAGATCCGCGGGCCACTTGGCAGTTCAAGGGTGGACGATCGGCAGCCCTTGAACGACTGAAGCACTACCTCTGGGACACCAAAGCCTTAAGCACGTACAAGGAGACCCGTAATGGACTGCTTGGAGCCGACTACAGCAGTAGGTTCAGTCCTTGGCTGGCGCTGGGTTGCATAGGTCCTCGTGAAGTCTACCAGCAAGTGAAGCGCTTCGAGCAACACTTCGGTGCCAATGAAAGCACTTACTGGCTCGTCTTCGAATTGCTTTGGCGGGACTTCTTTCAATTTACGGCCATGAAGCACGGCGCTGACTTCTTCAAGCGTGGAGGCATTGGTCGCAAGCCATTCCGGGGCAACCATGATCCCGAAAAGTTCAAGGCCTGGTGCGAAGGGCGTACCGGTCAGCCGTTCATTGATGCCAACATGCGCGAACTGATGACCACGGGTTGGATGAGCAACCGTGGTCGCCAGAATGTGGCCAGCTACCTTGTCCACGAACTGCAACTGGACTGGCGCATGGGTGGATATTGGTTCGAACGGATGCTTATCGACCATGACCCGTGCAGCAACTGGGGCAATTGGCAATACCTGGCCGGTGTGGGCAACGACCCACGGGAAGGTCGCCGTTTCGATCCGGTACGGCAGGCAGGGGTCTACGACCCCGAAGGCACCTTTGTACGGCACTGGAGCTGACCGCCGGAGACCTGTGTTGGAGATTCCCCACGTGCGGGCAACGTGGTTGCTCGTCGATGGAACTCGTCCACGGCCCGGGCTCCTCAGGGTTCCAGTTGGGTCCGTCCCCCGGTACCATGCCGCACCCAACGGTATCCGCTTGGAAGCGGATCCGGCGCAGCCCCACCGCGCCAAGGACGAACTTCGATCCGGACCAAAGCAGGCTTCAGTTACTTTCTCGTCAGCTGAATAGCCTTGCGGTCCAGCCAAGCGCGTTTGGCGAACACGGATCGGTATAACCACAGATACACCAGAAAGGAAACCAGTGTTCCCAACGCAGCACCGGCCAGGATATCCTGTGTGAAGTGCTGCGACAGGTACACCCGTGAGAAGCTCAGTAACGCCCCGACCAGGGCCATGGCAATGCCCCACCGCGGCCTCCCGATGATGACCGACAAGGCCAAGCACATGCTGAACGCGGCCGTGGCATGCCCACTGGGAAAGCTGAAATAGCTGTTCAACTCCACGCCTTCCACCCAGAGCATGTCACCCAGCCCTTCCCGGAACTTCCCCGGTCTATGCATATGCGGGAATACCTTGTGCTTCAGCAATTGCGCAACAAGGGCGCTGAAGCCCGTACCGAAGCCCATCATCAGGAACGACCGCACATCGCGCAGGAACAACAGCAGCAGCGCCAGGAAAGCTGGCATCAAGCCATCCGCAAGATGGGTTGCCAAACTGAAGAACCGATCGAAGAAAGGCGTATGGTGCGCATTGATGGCCGCATGCAATACCAGCTTTCCGGTCGTGAGCGAAGCGATCACAGCTGGCACTGCCAACGCGGCCGATACCAGGATGAAGAGCTGAACTGTCCGCGATCGTTGCATGTGTCACTGGTCGCCCAAGTGTATCGGCGCGGACGAAACTACGGGTAAGACAAAGCACCGAGCGAAGAGGAATACCTTTGTTCCATGAGACGGATCGGCGACACCGGAATCCTCCTGTTCGCAGTGGGTCTTTCATTGGCGCCCAAGGCGAACGGGCAAAGTGGATTCACGCAGGAATTCGGCGGTCCATTGGCACACGAAGCGATCGGCTTGGTGCAAGGCACGGATGGATGGAACGTGGCGGTGCGTGCCTACCGCGGAAGCGAAGAAGGATATCAGGGGATCCTGTTTCGCCGAACTTCCAACGGGCTTGCGTTACAGCAGTCGACGCTGGAACTTCCGCAGAACGCCTTCCTGCAAGCCATGGCGCCCGATCAGTCGGGCGGGAGTTACATCTGCGGAAGCATATTGCCCGCAGGTGGTGTACACCAGGGTCTTGTGGCACGCTTGGATGAGGAAGGTGCCCTTCTTTGGCTGCGGCTTCTTCCCGGTGAAAGCGCGCAACAATTCCTTGGGCTCGCAGTATTGAGCGACGGCGGCGTGACGCTGTGCGGGATGACCTCGGGAAGCCAAGGGCACGATGTATTGCTGGCGCGTTACTCCAGTGATGGTGAACTCCTGTGGAGCACCGTGGAAGCATTCGACCTGGACGCGGAGGGGTACGGCGTAGCCACCGATCAGAACGGCATCATGGTGACCGGAAGACAGGTCAATTTCGGGGGCAGCACCGATGCACTGTTCCTGTACTACGACCTGGATGGAATGCTGCAGATGAGTACATCGTGGGGAGGGATCGCAGATGAGGAGGGACGCTCACTTGTCAGTACTTCGGACGGGAATTTCGTGATGGCCGGAAGTACCAACAGCTTCGGCCCCATGGATGCACAAGGCGCGCGCAGGAGCAATCTGCACCTGATCAAGATAACTGCGGGAGGAGATACCCTGTGGACCCGGACCTACGGAGATATCCTGCGTGATCGAGAGGCCCTGGCCATCGACATTACCTCGAACGGGGACTTGCTGGTCGCAGGCACGAATGCTGGGTCAGGCATCGATCACAACTCGGCAGATGCACTCGTTGCACGATTCGCATCTACAGGTACACTGCTCTGGGAACGGACCTATGACAGCGCCCGGATCGATGGACTACGCAGCGTTCGCGCATCGACCGATGGCTTCGTTGCCGCAGGTTGGTCCTTTGGCGAGGCAGGAAGCAGGGTACTGCTCTTGCGCCGTGACCAGAACGGCGACTGAGCCCAATGGCACGCCCCCTGCAGTTGGAAGAGCAGGGGAATACCACGAACACAGTATTGCCCGCAGGATGGCTTGGTAGGAGTTTTGCGCTACGCAACAAAAGTCCCAGCATGACAAGTATCGGTGAGCGCTTCGTTGACCGATCCAGGAAGAAGGACGCTCCCTGGGGGCCCCTATTCGAGGCTGCGCGCTTACTAAGCGGCTTCGAAAGTTCGTTCGATGCCTGGGGTTACGTGCAAGCCGGCGACCACATTCCCTACCTAGCAAACCACCAGGCCAACCTCCGCATAGCCTTGGGACGACACAGAGGTAGCGTCAGTACGAATGCGAACCACACTGGGCGGATGGCCACCCAAGCCGGAACGGCTCCGGACCACGTCCAAGAAGGCATCCCAGCTTACCCGGTCATCGCTATGGCGGTCATGCGCGAAGCGGGAGGCCAGGCAGAGGCGCTCGCCACCGTTCAGAACATACTCGACCAGGTGTACCTGGTCTCATTGGTACCGGCAAGCGGAAGTCCGGGGATGCCGCGTGCCATCCAAGCCGGTCTCCGCTTCCGTTCCTGACCGAAGGATCAGGGCATCTGCTCCGTGCGAACATTGGTAGGTACGATCCCACCGATGTTGATCAGGATGATGTCCCTGTCGTTGCTCGTACCGGTATACTTCACCTCTCCATCCATGGTCACGTCCGCTTCGTAGTATCCAAATACAGTCGATGTTGGCACCAATCCTCCCACTGTGGAAAGGATCGCATCACGATCATTGCTGCCCCCTGTGTATTTCAGAAGACCATCCTGCACGGTGTTACCGGCCCACATTCCCGAACGGCCATTGGAGAGCTGCGTTCTGGCCTCGATACCGTGTGTGGGTGTCCCCTCCGACGTGAAGTCGACCACGGCCATATCAGGGCCCAGCGTAACGTTGTCGGCAGTTGCAACACCCAAGTGGTTCCTGTGCCGCAAAGCGACCCGGTACTGCCCGGCCGGCACATTGAAGAACAGCCGCGTCCCTCCTGAAACATCGACCACATCGCCATCGCTCTCCAAAAGAGCGCTGCGTGTTGCGATAACCTGGGTGGGATCGACGGCACTGCGCAGTTCGATGAACACCCAATCAACAATGGCATTCTTGCCGGTTATCGCCAGACGGGCAGGCAGTACCGTCTCACCTCCGCCACCACCCACATGCTGGAACGATGGACCTGAGTACGGTTGGGCCAAGGGTATCAAGCCCTGTGCACGCAGGTCGTCCCGCATCAAGTTGGTGGCAGGGTTCCACGGCCCTTGTAGGTTCGCACGCAGACGCAGGCTTGGTCCACAATCCTGCCAGCGGGCCATGACACTGCCGGGCACCACCGTTCGGGTAGCGTTCGAAGGGGTTTGCCAGTAGAGGGACACATGGTCGCCCCCTGCACCTTCTTTATGCAACACTTCCACATAGTAGTGGACACCCGCCACCATGGGAATGGTAGTGCTCGTTTGCGAGGGATATTTATCGAACTGCGCGGGATCGGTCCATCCGCTCACACTGCAGATGATCTGCTTGAACTGCGGCTCCGAATTGGGGCTGAGCATGACCAGTGCGTTGTCATCGGAGGTGAGCGTGAATGTGTAGTCACCGGTCTGCGGAGCAATGATGTACCCCCGCATCCTGGTGCCGTAGTTGTTGGCAAAATTCACCGGCCCTTGGAAGCTGGTGGGATAATTCACGGTGGTAGGGTTGCTCGGAAAATTGGGGCTGTTCACCATGTCCGACACCGAAACACCCGCTATGTTGGCGAAGTATTCACGGGTGATGCTCCCTGTAGCACCGATGCACTGAGGAACTCCCAATTCGTAAACGGTAATAACCCGGTTGGCTTGTCCCATGAGACCATCATCGTCCGTTACTGTGAGCGTAACGTAATGATCACCTGGTTCGCTGAACACTTTGTTCGGGACCGGACTGCTGCTGAACGTGCCATCTCCGAAATCCCAGGCGTAGCTAACGATCGAGCCAGGATCGTACGACTCCGTGCCATCGAATTCCACATACAAGGGCCCCAAGCCGAACAGCGTGGATGCGTTGATGATCGCTTCAGGCCCGATGGACTGGCAGCGGGGATTGAGCCAATGGGCCACCGTGGTGGATAATCCACCGGCATCCGTCACCGTCAATTCCACCCTGTAGGCATAGTACTCTCCATCGCAACCCACTCCGCTGATGATGGTGCTGCTAACGGGGTTGAAGTCAAGCGGCTCAGGGTGGTTGTGGGTGTTGTGGAACAAGGTGGTCCGCCAAGCATAGGTGAGCTGCGAAGGGCCATGCTCAGCATCGGAAACATCGGCCTCCAACAGGTAGAGGCTGTCCACCCCAACAGGGTAGTATCCACCATCGGCGAAGCTGGTGATCTGCACCACGGGTGGCGTATTGTTCAAGGAAACGATCAAGGTGGCCACAGCACTTTGTCCACCCGCATCGGTAACGGTGAGCGTGACATCGTAGGTTGTTGGCACACCCGGCGGGGCGGAATACACATGTTCGGGATCCGCCTGACCGCTGGTTTGACCATCCCCGAAATCCCAGAGATAGGTCAGGGGCAGGTTTTCGGGATCGCTGCTTTCACTGCCGGTGAATTGCACCGTCAATGGACCTGTGCCGTATTGAACATCCTGATCGGCCACGGCCACGGGCGGGAGGTCCACGGCAAGGGTGTAGCAGATGCGACGCAATTGGCTGCCGTTGTAACGGATGTACCACACACACCCGTCGGGGCCACCTCCGATCCATGTGATGTTGCCCAGCCCTGTCGCAAAATCGTGGACGCTCACAGGTTGGTCGTTCTCATCGAACTTGAAGCGCCTGATCCAACCCGACGCATAGTCTCCATGGAAACTGCTGTTCTGGTATCCGGGCGGCATATTGAGCCCCGCCATCGTGGGTCCCCCAATGGCGGCATATCCACCGAAACGCGGACCTGGAACGGGCGCACCGGGCGCATCGAGCTCAAAGGTCACAGCCTGGCCATTCTCGAATCCTGCCGAGCGGGAACGGTTGCCGTGGCTGAAGTCGATCCCGGCACGTGCATGGAAATGCTTCGGGATGATGTTGGGAATCTGTTGCTGTGGGTTGCACGGATTCGGATGACCGTTCAAGTGGATGGGCGTATCCTGCTTCAAAAGGTCCACAAAGCGGAGGTACTCCTGGGTGCAACTGAGCCCATCGAAAAGCGGATTGGGCGCGTCGCGATTCTCGGTAAGCGCGTTGGTGTAGGATGCGATGGGTTCCATCCCCTCGAACAGTGGCCAACCGAAGTTCATACCTCCTTCATAGCACACGTTGATCTCCTCCCATTGGTTCCAGCCCACATCTCCGATGTACAACGTACCGGGCCTTCCTTCGCTTGGATCGGTGCTTCCCGACCCTTTTCTGAAAGTCATGCGATACGGATTGCGCAAGCCGAGCCCCCAGACCCTGGATCGCGGTGCACGTGGTGCGTTTGCATCGTACCACGGATTGCTTGGCACACCATCACCAGTATTGGGATCCAAGCGCAGCACCTTGCCATTCAGGCTGTTCACCATTTGGGAACGGAATGCGCCTACGTTCTCTTCGGGCCTGATGATGCCTTCAGCAAGGCATGTGGACCAATACGTTTCTCCAGCGCTCCCGACATCGGTGCTGCTGTAGCTGGCCCCGTCGCCGGTGGTGGCCAATAGCGTTCCATCATCACCGAACGCGAGCGACCCCGTGCTATGCGATTCGTGTGTGTTGGGCACCCCGGTACTTGCTGTTTCACCCAATAGGACGAAGCGACTGGCAGGATCAACGGTAGTGAGGCCAGGACCTGTCGCCGTGTAGCGGGTGATCCGCATGATGCTTGCCGCGAAGTACTCGTTCGTGGCCGGGTTGTAGGCCGGGGTACCAGCATTCACCAAGTGATGCCGGTCGACCAGGTACATTACGTAAATGCGACCATTGTTCAGGAACTGGGGGTCCAGGGCAAAGCCCAGCATGCCGTGATCGCGCCAATTGCCCACTTCATCGCTGATGTCGAGCAACGGTGCCGGCAAACGCACACCGTTGTCCACGATCCATACTCGGCCTCCCTTCTCCCACACGTACATGCGGCCGTTGGCATCCCACTCGGCGCCCACGGGTGCGTCCCACCCCCCGGATACCAAGGCATCCGCGAAGTCGGGCTGAAGGGTCTGGGCAGTCGTTTCCTCCACAAACCCGACGCTGAGCATCGTGCATAGCGCAACACTGCAAGCAGCACCAATGAGGGTATGATGACCAAGCGTAATTCCGACGTAGCGCATGTTCTACTAGTATGAAAGCCCGTAATTGTACGACGAAAGTAAATGATCGGTTCATGAAAGTCCAGTAGGCGCGAGGCCATAGGCATTGGACTTTAGGTACTTGATCGTGTTTCGAGGTTCGAACACTGGCACTCTGGAAGCTTGGCAGCGCGCATCCTTCACGCGACTATGGCGACCTTGCAGCGCACAAAGATCCCAGACCATGCCCGACTTGATCATTTATGGGGCCTACGGATACACCGGGGAACTCATCGTAAGACGTGCGATCGAACAAGGGCTTCGCCCGTTGGTCGCTGGCCGGAACGCAGCCCAACTGGAGGTACTCGCGAAGCATTTCGACCTGCCCTTCGCGCATGGAGAACTGACCGATGGGACTGCCTTGGACAACCTGCTCAAGGGGGCCAAAGTGATGATCCACGCGGCCGGGCCGTTCATCCATACATCCCTCCCAATGCTTGAGGCCTGCATCCGGAATGGTGTGCATTATATGGACATCACCGGCGAGATCGAGGTGTTCCGAAAGGCCCACGGCTTCGATGGACAAGCCAGGAGTAAAGGCGTAATGCTGCTGCCGGGTGCAGGCTTCGATGTGGTACCAAGCGACTGCCTTGCAGCACACCTCCATGCTCGTATGCCCGACGCCAAGGATCTGGTCCTTGCGTTCCACAGCTTGGGCCGCTCGTCACGGGGAACAAGCCTGACCGCGGTGGAGGGTCTTGGCAAAGGTGGTGCGATCCGGGAACAAGGTGCGTTGAAGGCCGTACCCGACGCGTTTGATGCCAAGCAATTCGTTTTCGGGACCAAGAGCTTGTTGGCTGTCACCATCCCATGGGGAGATGTTTACACGGCATTCATCAGTACCGGCATACCGAACATCCGCGTCTACATGACCATGCCGCCGAAGATGGTCCGGGCCCTACGATGGGGTCGCTGGTTGGGATGGATCACAGGCTCAGCATGGTTCAAGGCCAGGCTTCGAAAGAAGATCGTTTCGGGCAAGCCAGGCCCCACCGAGGCCGAGCGGGCCAAAGGGGGCGTGCAGTTGGTCGGCACTGTAACCAATACAAAAGGTGATCGGATCACCGCCGCGATACGAACACCGGACGGCTACACACTTACTGCCATGACAGCCATACATATTGCCCAAGAAGTGATCACGGGGAACTTCAAGCCGGGTTTTCAAACCCCGAGCCTGGTGTATGGAGAAGAACTGATAACCAAGTTCACGGAGGCAGGCTTTGTTGACGCCGAGTAAGGCCCGAGTGTGCCGACCTTGGTACTTCGAATAGCGAAACCGACCCATGTCCGTCAAGGTTTTCATCGGCACGTCCATTTCACCCGACCTAGCAGAGCGGATCAGCCCACAAGCCAAGCTCTTGGTCTGTTCAGCAGGCTGGCGTTGGAGTCCGATCGTGCAATGGCACATCACCTCCCTGTTCATCGGGCAACGCGACGAAACCGAATTGCAGGACCTATCCCTGGCCATGGAACGCTGTTGCAAGCACCACGGACCGATCACCCTCAACGATGGAAAACTTATTGCGATGCCCGAAGAGCGCCCGACCATGCTCTGGGTCAGGTTCACACCATCGGCGGAACTGCTCGCTTTGCATCAGGCCTTGGCCAACGCCACTTCCACCCCACCCTCGCCGTACGACCCACTCTGGCCCCACATCACCTTGGCCAGGGGAACTGGCGCGCTGCCTGCCTTGTCCGCTCCGGTACTGATCCCCTCACTGACCCTCGATCAACTCAGCTTGTTCCGTTCCGACCCTGGTCCGGACGGTACGATCCATACCGCACTTGACACCAAGGTCCTGGGCCAGGGAATTGCGGACACGTGCGCTTAGAAGTGGGTGTGGCATGGCCATGACCGAAGCCGGGCATCAGCATTCTACTTTCGCGCCGTCAATCAGAACCCCATGCGTCTTCAGTTATCGATCCTCACCACCATTCTTGTGGCCGGATGTTCCCAATCCATTGAACAGGCCGAGCGGTCGGCTGGTGTTGAAGCGTCGCGCGACTCGCTCATACATCCTTCGGAAAAACACTTCAAGAGCTTGCGGCAGCTCAGTAACGGCGGCGATATCGCCGAAGCATACTGGAGCTTCGATGGTACCAAGCTGGTGTTCCAGGCCACGGTTCCCGAATGGGGAGACGCCTGCGACCAGATCTTTGTGTTCAACCCTTTCGAAGAGGATCTGTTGCATGGACCACCACAACGGATCAGTATGACCGGACGCACAACCTGCAGCTACTTCATGCCGGGCGATACGACCGTGTTGTTCGCAAGCACACACCTGCACGATGCCGGCTGCCCCAAAGTACCGGAGCGCAGGGCCGATGGCAAGTATGTATGGCCGATCTACGACAGCTTCGACATCTATGAGGCGGATCTGGAAGGCACCATCGTCCGCAAGTTGACCGATACCCCAGGCTACGATGCCGAGGCTACCCTGTCGCCCAAAGGCGACCGGATCGTATTCACCAGCATGCGCGATGGCGACCTTGAGCTATACACCATGAATATCGATGGCAGTGATGTACGCCGCGTAACGCACCTGCCAGGCTACGATGGCGGAGCCTTCTTCAGCCCCGATGGAACCAAACTGGTGTGGCGTGCTT
>CAYQMC010000026.1:0-9159 GCA_964418285.1 uncultured Chryseobacterium sp. | reverse complement strand
ATACAACGAATTGCTGAAACAAGGCCTTGTGATGCCAACCAACATGGAGCTGTACATCGCCAACGTGGATGGCAGTGATATGCGTCGCATCACAGACCTGGGGCAAGCCAACTGGGCTCCCTATTGGCACCCGAGCGGCGAGAAGATCATATTCGCCAGCAACCACAAGAGCGAACGTGGCTTCCCTTTCACCTTGTACATGATCGATACCGATGGCACCGGGCTGGAGCAGGTCAGCTTCGGCGATTCCTTCGATGCCTTCCCCGTCTTCAGCCGGGATGGCAGGTACTTGGTGTTCAGCAGCAACAGGAACAACAAGAAGGGATCACGGGATACCAATCTTTTCATCGCCGAGTGGCAGGACCAGGAATAGGAACTACCGTACCTCGATCACGGTATTTTGATCGGTAGCACGGTCGCCAAGGACTGAGCTGCCGAACTTCGCCCCAGCAATGGACAACTCAGAGGCACCGCAAAAGCGCGGCTGGATGGACCGCTTGGCCCAGCGCTGGAACGTGACCCCCGGGCGGGTTCTGGTCATCCTGCTCGTATTCGCTTGCACCGGGACCACAGTACTCTTCCTGAAACGTCCCGTGGTGGCTTTTTTCGCAGGTGATGGGGAGCAGCCGCTGCTGTTCAGCGTACTCTACTACATCCTTATACTGCCGGTCTACAATGCCATTCTCCTTGTATACGGCTTCCTCTTCGGCCAGTTCGCATTCTTCTGGGCGTTCGAGAAGCGGTTCTTCAGACGGATAACGGGCAGGCGCTGATCCAGACCTTCACGTTCGAAGTGCCCTTGCTACACGGACCGCTTCGGCTTCTGGGTTCTTGATCACCCTGCACTCCCACACCGTAAGGACCTTCCATCCGGCCTTGCGCAGCTCGCGCACCTTGCGCGCATCACGCGCCTTGTTCCGATCCAGTTTCTCGTTCCAAAAGACCTTGTTGCGCTTGGGTCGTCGTTGTGCGCAGTGGGGACAGCTGTGCCAGAAACACCCGTGCACGAATACCGCCACGCGAAGACCCACGAAGGCGATGTCGGGGCGACCTGGCGCCTTGGAATAATGCAATCGGTATCCTGTGTGGCCCAACCCCCGAAGCGCAACACGCAGGGCGCGCTCGGGCGCGGTATTCCGCGCCCGTATCCTGCTCATCAGGGCACTTCGCCTGGGGTCTTCGGGTATGGGAGCGCGACCATCACGCTTGTAGACCGGTTCCGACACCCTGCAAGGTTACGGCATGCGGCCAGCGCCGGTCCTCACCTTCCACGGGGTGCCATGTCCACCAAGCGTTCATCTGCTTCATCCCGACCGCCAAGGGCCTCCTTCTCATACACCTGCTGGGAGCACGTTCCGCCGTTCTTGAAGTAGAAGGTCCCTCCCCACTTGTGGATCACTTTGCGGTACTCGGTTGCCGAATCCCCCAGCTCCAAGCGGATCACGGTCATCACCTTGGCAGGCTCAATGATCAACTCTTCCCAACGCACGGGGCGGTCAGCGCTACGCTCGGGGAACCCAGGGCTTTCCGCACTGAGCACTGAACGGGCCTTGGTCACTGGTGAAGGCTCCTCCACCAGGTTCGCGGAGGTACTGCGACGATGCTCCTGTTCCACCCGGGGGGCGGCCATGCTTGTGTTCGTGACCACTTTGGGGGATGGCGCATCACGCTTGGCGGGAACCTCCTTGGCTGGTATCGGTTCGGGCATGGCCGCCATGGCCTGAGAGGCAGGCTTGGGAGTCGGTGCAGCGGCTTTCATTTCTGCGGCTTTGCGTTGCTCAAGTTCGCGCTGTGCAGTGGCTGCTCGCTCCAACTCCGCCTTGGCCTCCACATCCTTCCTGGCCTGCTCGGCCCGTTCCGCTTCCGCGATGCGGGCCTGCTCCTCCTTGGCGCGTACTTCTTCGAGCTTCTTTGCTTCGGCTTCCGCTTTGGCTTGAGCCTTGGCATCAGCAGCCTGCTGTTTGGCATTGGCGGCGGCTATCCTGGCTTCTTCCTTCTGCTTCTTCTCCACCTCGGAAACCGCCTGTTGCAACTGTGATTGGATGCTCTTGGTGTAGTCGGTGTCGTAGTCGAAATCGTCCTGCGCAGCTTCATACCGGATCTTACCCACCGGCTGGTTGAAGACCACGATGTTCATATCATCGTATTGCTTGAACAGCGAAACGGCGAACTCGAAGGGAGCGTAATCCCTTGCTATGGCCGACGATGGAAGACGGGTATCGAACTGCAGCTTCTTTGCCACGAAGCCATCCTTCTCGAAGGAAAGCACGTAGTTGGAATTGAACGCCAGGTCAAGGCTGAAATGGTTGAGGTTGGTCGTAATGGTCTTTTCCTTGGTTCCGTTCCGGTAGACCACAACGCGCGCGCCACCGAGGTCCGACCCATCGACCTTCATTCGACCGTTGACCGTGAACTGACCGCTACCGGACTGGGCAGCGGAGGATAATGTGAAGCACCCAGCAACCCCAAGGATGACCAGATAGGCGGCACTGCGAAGAACTCGTGAGGTATGCATCATGGACTGGTGATATAACCCGTGCGCCCCGGTGTACGTAGCATGCCCACAATGGGTTATCTCGGCGTCCTCCTCACATCCGCAGCAGGTCTGATCTGTACTTCGCTAATGGGCCAGTTGTCCGCCAACACCATCGTTCATGATGGAACAACACCCTGGCGGGATACTTCGCTTAGCGTCACCCTCGAAGCCAGCGGCACCCTCCAATTCGTGCACCGGGACCACCATGACGTCGTCCGCAAAGACCGGATCCATGTGGATGATCTGGACAGAGGCGGAATATCCTGCGACAGCCTTGGCGTCGTTCTTATCCCATGCATAGCCGAGTCCCCCATTGCGTCAGCAGTACCCTTTTCCGCTTGGACCAGGAACGACGGAGCAGTGTTCTTCGCCTGCCTGTCGATAATGGCGTTGCATTGTTGGAGATGCTCGAACGCATATTGGGCGAGGTCGCGCAAGACTTCGTCGTCCATATTGAAACCCCACCGGATCCCTACCGTATCACGGCAACCGATAAAAACCTGGATCGATGAGGTCGATTAGTCTATTCGTGCTGCTTTGCCTTCCTGCCCTGCTTTCCGCCCAGTACTTGGCGGACAATTCCGGAGTTCGAGACACCGAAAAGATCTACCATGCGGCCGAGCGTGCCCAGCGCAACGGGGACTTGACCCTCGCGATCGACCTTTTCGGCAGTGTCCTTCAACAGGACCCGGACCACCTGAACGCCTACCTACAGCGCGGATTCGCCCATGGCATGAACAAAGACCACGAGCGCGCCGTACTGGACTTCGCGGCTGTTATCGAACGCGCACCCAAGCATCAATGGGCCTATCTGGGACGTGGTAGTGCTTACAACCGATTGGGACGTCATGCTGAAGCAAAACAGGATTTCGATTCCGTGCTCGCGCTGGATCCACGGAACGAGGAAGCCTACAACAACCGGGGCTGGGCCAACAAGGGCTTGGGCGATCTGGAGGCTGCCTGCAAGGATTGGAGATCGAGCCAGCGACTGGGCAATGCCGAAGCACGCATCATTCTATCCAACACACGCTGCAAATGATGGCCAAGCGATACGCCCTGGTGTTCACCCTTGTTCTGACCGGGTCCATGGCATTGGCACAAGACAGCGCCGATTGCCTCGTGAAGGCCGGCAGTAAATGGGGAGCACCTTGTGACCATTGCGAGATCTACACCGAAGGGTACAAGCGCGATTTCAGCGGCACCTACCAGGTCCAATTGCGCAACAGTTGCGCAGAGATCATCGAGGTGAAACTCGCTGTACAAGAACGGAACGGTGAGTGGCGCACCTTCCCGGTCAGGGCCCTCGCACCACAAGAGACCTTCGACGGTTATGCCTGCCAAGGCACCGGGAAATACGTGTATTGGGCTCGTTCCATAAGCGATACGGAGATCCTACTGCCGAACGACCGGGAGATCATTTCGGAGTACCGGGGGCGTTGACCCAAGCACTCGCCCGCACACGTAAGCCCGCGCCCGACCGCGGGCTTTCGTGTACTCATCAACACCAAACTGTTCATCAGCGCGGCAGCTTCACCTTGGATCACCCCGCCGAGCGGCCGATCTTTGGGATGCATTGGTAAGCATCCGAAGGAACAATGGCCAACAAGCGCTTCCACATCGACAAGACCGAGACCTCTCCCCAGATCGACCTTGACCTTGACAACGGTGTAATGGATTTCATCGGTCGCTCGCTGCCGCATAACTCCGAGCAGTTCTACGCCCGTGTCTACCACTGGCTGGAGGAGTACCTCTCCGAGCCCAAGGGGGAGACCACGGTGAACATGAAGCTCGACTACCTGGACACCAGTTCCAGCAAGCATCTCTACAACATCTTCCAGAAGCTCGATGCGGTCAGCGAACGCGGCCAGAAGGTGCATGTGAACTGGCACTATGAAAGCGGCGATGATGAAATGGCCGAAACCGGGAAGGATTACCAGAGTTTCTTCGGGATCGACTTCAATTTCATCGAGGTGGAGGAGCTTTTCTGATAAGCTCCGTCCCCTTATTTCGCTTGGTGCTGCATGCTACTTTCGGCACCGTGCCCGGTATCACGCTTGGTGCATGTACGTTCCATGGAGCAACGCAAGGTCTTCACGCTTCAACAACTCGGTACTTCCATCAAGAAGAGCATCGACGATGCTACCGGAGGACAGGCCTATTGGGTAAAGGCCGAGATAGCGGGTATCAACGCCCAGAAGCATGTATATCTGGAACTTGCCCAGCACAGGGACGGGGTGCGCGTAGCTGTGATGCGCGGTATCATCTGGCAATACCGCATGGGGGCCGTGCGCGAGGCGTTGGGTGTGGAAATGCCCAACATCCTGAAAGAAGGAGCCGAGATCATGTTCCTGGCCCGCGTGCAGTACAGCGCGCTTTACGGTATCGCCCTGCACATCGAGGATGTGGACCTGGCCTATAGTCTGGGCGAACTGGAGCGACGCAAGCAGGCCACCATCGCCACACTCCGTAGTGAAGGTCTGTTCGACCTGAATCGGGCGCTGCCCGAACCACTTGTGATCCAGCGATTGGCTCTGATCACCTCGGTGGGTTCGGCGGCCTATTCCGACTTCATGCAACACCTGAAGTCGAACGAGTACGGTTACAAGTTCCATATCGAAGTATTCCCATCGGCGGTACAGGGCGATGGCGCACCGACAGAATTGAAGGCCGCGTTGGCCAAGATCGATCACACACTATACGACGCCGTGGTCCTGATCCGCGGCGGAGGATCGAAGCTCGACCTGGAAGCCTTCAACGACCTTGGACTTTGCCGCGCCATAGCAACCTTACCCATTCCGGTGATGACAGGTATCGGCCATGACGTGGACGTATCGGTGCTTGACATGATCGCCCAAAGCCCACACAAGACTCCAACGGCGATCGCCGACCACCTGATCGACAAATGCCTCTACTTCGAGACCAGCTTGAACGGCTTCCTCGTCGGCATCCAGCGTGTAATGTCGGAATCCTTCACGGAACGCAAGGAGCGCATGAGCTCCTTCTCGGAAATGCTTCGCCAACGGCCGATATCCTTTTGCCAAAAGCAACGCGGCGGGTTGCATACGGCTGTGGGGCAGTTCGCACGTACCGCTACCGAACAACTGAAGGAACTTGGAAAGCGAATGGACCAGCACGCCCATGCACTCACGGTGCTTCCCATGCGCCGTGTGAAACAAGTGGAAGACCCGCTCTTACGCGAACAACGCATGCTGCTCGACCAGCTTGCGAACCGCGGCCTGCGCACCTTGCTGGACCGGGTACAAGGCATGCAGGAAGCCATTCAATTATTGGATCCTGAAAGGATCATGGCCCGCGGCTTCAGCGTGGCACGGTGCCAAGGAACACCTGTGATCGATGCGAAACGCCTGCAAGTGGGCGATATCCTTGAAACGACATACGCACACGGAAAGACTCGATCCACCGTAAACTCCATAGAGCCCAATGGCTGAGGAACGAATGACCTACGAACGGGCCTACGAGGAACTCGAGGCGATCATGCAAGATCTCCAGGAGGACAAGATCTCCGTGGATGAACTGGCCACCAAGGTGAAACGAGCCGCGGAACTGATCTCCTATTGCAACGATATGCTCCGGAGCACAGAAACCGAAGTGAACAAGATCGTGAAGAAGCTCGGCTTGTAGCACAGTGAAGAACCTGTGCCACGCTCGGCTTAATGCGCGCTAGAGTCTTTCGTTGGCCAGGTTGGCCAGCGGGCTGCGTTCCCCTTTCTCCAAGGTGATATGCGAGAATAGCGCATCACCTTTGGCCTTGTCGATCAGGTAGCTTAGTCCGTTGCTTTCGGTGTCGAGGAATGGCGTATCGATCTGGTGTACGTCCCCTGTGAACACGATCTTGGTGCCTTCCCCGGCCCTACTGATCACGGTCTTGATCTCCAGTGGGGTCAGGTTCTGAGCTTCATCCACGATGAAGAAAATGTTGCTCAAGCTGCGGCCCCGAATGTAGGCCAGCGGAGCGATGGATATCTTCTCGTTCTCCAACATCTCATCGATGCGCCTGGGAGTGCTGTCGTGCTTCTCGAACTGGCCCTTGATGAGCTTGAGATTATCCCAGATGGGTTGCATGTAGGGATCCAGCTTGCTCTGGATATCGCCAGGCAGGTAGCCGATGTCCTTGTTGCTCAAGGGCACCACCGGCCGGGTGACGTAGATCTGGCGGTACTCGCGCCGCTGTTCCAAGGCGCAGGCCAAAGCGAGCAAGGTCTTCCCGGTACCGGCAGCACCTTGCAAGGTCACCAGCTTGATCTCCGGGTCCATCAAGGCGCTCATGGCCAGGGCCTGTTCGGCGTTCTTGGGTCCGATACCGAAGATGCTCTTCTTCTCCACGCGGTCCACCATACCGGTGCGTGGATCGTATTTCGTAAGTATGCTCTTCTTCTTGTGCTTAAGGATGAAGAAGTGATTGCCCTTTGGCTTTTCGAGCTCCAGCTCCTCCACCGGCATGCTTCCCCGCTCGAATAGGGCGTCGATGCGCTCCTCGGGTACGTCATCGTGCACCGTTCTTCCGGTATAGAGTTTCTCCCGCACGTCGCGCACCTTGCCTGTGAGGTAGTCCTCGGAGGCGATATTGAGGCTTTTCGCCTTCAGCCTCAATGCGATATCCTTCGTCACCAGGACCACTTTCTTGTCCTTGTTCTGGCGCTGCATGGTCAGCGTTGCATTCAGGATCTGATGGTCGGCCTTGGCATCGTCGAACACCTTTGTGGCATCGACCCCATTGAGGTCGTGTTTGGCCACCACCAAGAACCTGCCCCGTGCGGGACCGTCGAGGGGCTGCCAATCACTAAGTGCGTCCCGTTTTGCCAATTGGTCGAGGTGGCGGATGAACTCTCGCGCCTCGAAATTGATCGTGTCGTTTCCTTTCTTGAAGGTGTCGAGTTCCTCGAGCACCTGTATCGGTATGGCGACGTCGTGCTCCTCGAAGCTGTCTATCGCGGAATGGTCGTAGAGGATCACTGAGGTATCCAATACGAAGATCTTTCGTTCTTTCTTCTTCATTCGATCAAGGAACGTTGATGATCAAATGTACCGGCGTCCAAAGGGCCTCTTCGCCCCCCTGTTGTCCACACTTATCCACGATCGATCGTGTCCATGGTGCGACCATTATTCCGGTGTATCCAGGCCATGAAACATCCGTTAAGGATGCTGTCGATGGGTCACAAAACGAAGCGGGGACCACCGTATCGGCGATCCCCGCTCCCATCCGGAATGCACCGTAGCGCGCTCCGCATGCCTCTGTCCTCCATGCTTGGCCCCTACAAGCCGAAGCCCAAGGGTGCCGTCCACGTCGGTCCGGTGGTATTGGTCTGGCGCAACACCCGGCCGGCAACACAGCAAGGCCTCTTACCAGACCTGTTGGGATACCGTCAGGTACCACTGCGCATCGCCCACCTTTCCGAACCGCGGCGACCGAGCCAATGCTTGGTCACAAAGAACGTTGGTAGGGCCAAATTATCCGCGCGTGGGAAAGGGCTCCAAATTTTCGGGGCTCGGCTTTTGCACAAGTTGTGAACCGCCTGTTCAATGTGCCGCGTGGAAGAGACGCAGCACCGAACCGCCGCGGCTTGTACGGATGCGTACGATGTGGATGCCCGATGCCTCATCATGCATGGAAAGTCTTACCTGACCTTCGTTTCCCACGACCTTGGGGGTTGTCAACACGCGTCCACGCACATCCAAGACCTCCAAGCCCAGCAAACGCTCCTCGCCAAGATCGAAAACATGGACGTCACCCTCCTGCCCCATCCATCGAACGGTACCGCTCGATGGCATCGCTTCTTCGACGCCGGTGCATGGATCGATCACCACGGCCACTACTGCCTGAGCACTGGTGCAGGGTGCCGTGCCGGTGACCGTATAGGTATATACCCCTGAGACCGCTGTCGCAGGGTCGAGCAGTCCGGTGAATGGTGAACCATTGGGATCCGTCCAAACCCCACCTGCCTCGGCCCCCAAAACACCGAGCAGGGAGAGCTGACCACTGTTGATACAGAGGGTGATGGAGGTGCTGGTGCCCGCGTTCGGGGGCTCCGACACGGATACGGTCACAACTGCATCGTCCTGTGGGCAACCACCGGGACAATCCGTGGTATAGACATACTGCCCCGGCGCTTGGGTCGCGCTGTCGAAAAGGCCCGTGAACGGGACTCCTCCCGGACCAGTCCAAGCCCCACACGTGGAGACCCCAGTACCGAGCACATTGCCCAGGTCGACGACACCACTGGTGCTGCACAAGGCGATGCTCCCATCCACGCCGGCGAAAGGGGCCGCGAAGACACTGACATCGACGGCGTTCACTGAGCCCACTACGACCGGGTCGCTGGCCACCACACGAACCCGGTAACCACTACCCGGAGGGGTACCGGGCGGGATGGTACCAACGATGGTTCCCGGTACCGTGGACGTAAGGCTACCGATCTCCACTGGCGCTGCGAAACTGCCGGTTCCATTCGACAACTCAGCGCTGAATACGTTTCCCGCGACGAAGGTTCCTGTTATGGAGAATGCGATATCGATCGTACCGTTCTGGCACACTTCCGCAGGCGTAACAGCCCCGTTGGCGACCGTGGGGGGAGCATCGCCTTGGGTGGTGATGCGCACATCGT
>CAYQMC010000025.1:17700-23816 GCA_964418285.1 uncultured Chryseobacterium sp. | reverse complement strand
AGCCGGGTGATCGGCCCCACTGCACCCACTCGTGTACCATGCCTGGCGGCAGGTCCTCCATCACACCCAAGCGCCTACCGGGGAAGTAGCCGAAGACATGGGTGAGCGCGGGTATCATCACCAACCACTGGAAGCTGATGCGGCGGCGATGGGGGAGGTCCCAGTTGCGGAAGTGGCCATGCTGCGATGCGATCAGTACCAACGCATCCAGCTTGTCCTGCGCTTTGCAGATGCCGAAGAATTGCCCACCGATGCTGTGGCCAAGTCCAATGATGCGCTGTGGCGCGTAGGTGGCGTGCACGTGTTCGATAACGGCAGTGAGGTCGTCCTCCGCCCAAGTGGTGGCCGTTGCCGGATGCTTCCGTAAACTGCCCTGCCGTGAGGCTCCTATGCCGCTATAGTCGAAGGTGGTGACGTGGTAGCCATGCCCGGCCATCCACGTAGCGAAGTGCTTGTAGTAGCCTTGGAGAACACCGGTGGCGCTGGCGATGACGATGTGCTGCGCATTCGGTGTCTTGGCCAGGAACGTGTGTGTGGCTATGCCCCTGTCGAGTATGGCGATATCCTTTCGCGGCACGAGGCAAAGGTCATGAACGGATCTCATCCAAAGGATGGCACACACCTTCAGAACCTGGGTCTCGCTCCATGGCGCACGCGTTCCCTGTAACGCCGGACTCGACCCGTCTGCGAGCCGGTTTGGTCGCGCAAAGTTCAGCCTTGCAGGAAGGAATGGTCGTACTTCATTCAGTCAAGGCTTGCACCAAGGCAGCGCGGTCCGCTTCCCGCAAATAGTTCCAAGGGGAGCCCGTGTTCCTTATTCGTGCTTCTGCTTTGTCGAAATGCACAAGGGCAAGGGTAGGCGCCTTGGGCCGCAGATGCTTCAGGCCGGCGAGCGTGTTTGAAAGGGCCTTGTCAGCACCGTAATATCCTACAAGCTGTGTGTAGCCACTAAGCACGTGCAACGCGACCAGCAAGGCTTTGCGTTCGCTATCCAAGGTGCGCTCAGCAGGCTTCAGGAAAGCGTTCTCATGGAAATAACCTCCACCTTCCGCACCGATGGACAGCATCCGGTCCAGCAATTCATCGTTGTCCGGGAAAGCAAGTAGGACACAAGCCCAGCCATACGTGGGTGCATCGCCATCATCACCCAATTCGGCGTTAAGGTCGGCCAAGGCCACCAGTCGTGCCGTATCCAAACTGGTGGGTAGTGGGAGACCGGCATCAAGTAGGCGGGTATATAGCATCCATACGTAGTAGAGCGGCTGGTCCTCTTGACCCTCATAGGCACCATCCTCAAGGCCGTTCACCAGGTGGTCCAACAAGGTGCTGAAAGCTGTGGCATGCTGCGCAGATATCGGGCTGAAGGTTTCATAGTGCTGATCCATCAAGTCTGCGAAGCCGTCCAGGTTTCCAGTATCCAGTGCTTTGCGGGCGTCTTGTATCCAGTCCACGATCTTCATTGTTTTTTTACAAAACCTGAACGCCATCTTCGTTCGCGCCAAGTTACGAGCCGCCGTTCCTGTTCAACACCAAATTCCCCAGTTGCCCATGCTCGACACTTTCCTCCAAACCTTTCCACCGTCACCGTCCAACGCTCTTTGGACCGATGCGCAGTGCGCGCAGTACTGCGATATCGTGCCTCCTGAAGTGATGGAGCTTTGGCAGAAGCATGGCCTGGGATCCTATGCTGGTGGCCTGTTCCAGGTGGTGGATCCCCAACGCTACGAAGAAGGCATCTACCCATACATCTTCCGCGACGAGAGGAAGCGCTACGTGCCGTTGATCCTTACCGCCTTCGGCAACCTGTATTTCGCGCGGCAATTGAACAATCCGGCCACCCCGGACTTTACGCACGACATACAGTTCCTGAACGTCCACACGGGTGGCGTGGGCCATGTCACCTTCGATGTGGGGGCCTTCTTCAATACCCACCTCGCCAGTGCCAATGCCTTGGAGAACGAGTTGCAGAAAGGCGACTTCGAGAGGGCGCTGGCTGCAGGCATCCCCCTGCCAGGCCCCGACCAAATGCTCTGCTATACACCGGCCCTTGCCATGGGTGGTGATGGCGACCCGACCATGTGCACCTTGGGCGATGCACGGGTCCACTGGGACATCCTGCGCCAGATGAGGGGGTGAGGTACTATTCGGGTAACATGGGCTTTTTCTTGCGTACCTATCATTGTGGGTCCAATTCCAAGCCCATGCAACGCTTCCACCTGCCTTTAACACTTTGCCTTGTGCTGCTGACCGCAGTGGTCGATGCACAGCAAGTTCGTCTCGTTACCAGCCCGTTCGATGCCGGTAACGGTACCTTGCGCAACACCATTGCCTAGGCGCTCGATGGGGATACCATCCGCTTCTCCGGGGTCAATAGCATCACCCTGACCAGTGGGGGCATCGAGTACAACAAGGACCTCGTCATCGAGGGACCGGGCATGGACGCGCTCACCCTGAGCGGCAACGATCAGTTCGTGGTGTTACGCGCACTGGGCGGAAATACATGGATCTCGGGTCTCACCATCACGAACGGACGCAATCCCTTCGGTTCCGTGCAGGCGGGCGGGGGCATGGGCTTTACCGGCGATACGCTGGTGATCTCGGCGGTACGGTTCAGCGGCTGCACCCAATCAGGCCTGGGGGGCTTTATCCGTCAAGGAGGCGGATTGCTTGTTAGCGGCGACCACGTGCGCGTGATCGCCTGCGAATTCCTGGAGAACACCTTGTTGGTGGGTGCCACGGACGATGGCGTGGCGCACGGCGGTGGTGCGGCCATATCCAGCAGTGACTTCGAAGTGGTGGGCTCCCTCTTCTCGGGCAACGAGGCGCGTGGACGTCGTTCCCAGACCGGTTCCAACGGCTTCGGTGGTGGGTTGTATGTGGAAGGCATAGGCAGCATCCGGTCCAGCACCTTCACGTCGAACATCGCCAATGCGGTCACCTACATGACCGGCAATCCACCGCAGAATTCGATCGCCCGGGGCGGTGGGGTGTTCATTGCGGGGCAATCCAACGTGGTATTGGAGGACTGTCTCATCGATGACAATATCCTGCTGGGAACCGCAACGGGCCAGCCACGCTGGCATGGTGCGGGCATAGCGGCATTGTTCGCGGACGTGACCTTGGTGGACTGCCAGGTGACGAACAACAGGGCCACCCTGTTCGGTGGTGGGCTCACGGAGAGTTGGGGTGGTGCCGTGTACATCAACGATGGCTTTTTGAACGCCCGAGGCTGCACCTTCCAAGGCAACGAAGCGCGTGATGGAAGTGCCGTGTTCCACATCCAGACATCGAACTTCCAACCCAGACAGGGTATGGAGATGCAACGCTGCCGGATCCTGGATGGCGATGGCAACGTGGAAAGTGGCGCGATCCATACCACGACGGCGGAAGTGATCGACCTGCAGGATGTGGAGATCAGTGGGAACGACCAGCGCGGCATCTACTATCGCTTTGGCGACACGTTGCGTGTGGACCGCTGCCTTTTCGAGCGCGAATCATCGAAGCATTGGGAGATCAGGGGAACAGAAATCCCTATGGAGCGCCTTTGCTGTCCCCCGGGATCATGCAATGCCAAGGATCAACGAGGGATCAAGCCGTCGCCGCCGCTCCCTTCTTCGCCACTTCCATGCTCGCCTCCACATCCGCGATGGCACGCTTGGTCTTCAGCAGACTGTCCGGCGTAACGCTGATGGAATCGATGCCGAGTTCCACCAGGAACTGCGCGAAGTCGGGGAAGTCGCTGGGGCCTTGGCCACGGATGTTCATCCTGTTAAGCAAACTTACATCACACTATGAGCCACGTGATTGCCGAATGGAATTGTGTTGAACGTACCGATCGGCCCAGTGCTGCGTTGGGCAACTGATGCGAACGGATCCTTTACGTGCCGCCCTTTGGTCCTTGGGCCTTTTGCCTTCGGCTTTCATGGTCGCGCTCTACTTGTTCGCTTTGGCCGCAACGCTGAAGCTGGGGCACTACCCGCGCTGTTCTGCAAATGATCCAAAGTCCCTCGGGCTTGATCCATTCTACCACTTGGTATGGCCGCTCGGTGCCGCTGCGCTCTACACTGCACCATTGTGGTTGGCGCTATGGTGCTGGGCACTTTGGTCAATACGTCCGGTGCGTTGCGAAGCAATGATGTTCGCACTGGGTTGGCTCGCGGTCCTGGTCCAGATGGTGCTCGATCCCTTCTCCACCATGTGCTGGTATGCGGACTGATCGGCCAACCTGAACGGAAAAGCGCCCGGCATGCGGGCGCTTTTCCGTTGATACACTGTATCGGTCTACGCGACAACCCCTTTCCGTTCAAGGATCTGCTTCTCCACCTCCGCAATCGCCCGTCTTGTTTTCAGCAGACTATCCGGTGTCACACTGATCGAATCGATGCCCAGCTCCACCAGGAACTGCGCGAAGTCGGGGAAGTCGCTGGGCCCCTGGCCGCAAATGCCCACTTTGGTGCCGGTCTTCTTGGCACTGGTGATCAGCATACGCAGCATGCCTTTCACGGCTTCGTTGCGTTCGTCGTAGATGTGTGCTACGAGGGCGCTGTCGCGATCCAGACCGAGGGAGAGCTGGGTGAGGTCGTTGCTGCCGATGGAGAAGCCATCGATGTACTTGCTGAATTCCTCGGCGAGGATGATGTTGCTGGGCACTTCGGCCATCAGGTAGAGTTCCAGGCCTTCCTTGCCGCGTACCAGGCCGTATTCCTCCATCACGCCCTTCACCTTCTTCAGCTCTTCTACCGTGCGGCAGAAGGGCACCATCACCACCACGTTCTTCAGGCCCATTTTTTCACGCACGCGGCGGATGGCCTTGCACTCCATGCCGAAAGCTTCCTTATACGCATCGCTGTAGTAGCGGCTCGCACCACGCCAGCCGATCATGGGGTTCTCCTCGTCGGGTTCGAAGTGCTCGCCACCCAGCAGGCCCTTGTATTCGTTGCTCTTGAAATCGCTGAAGCGCACGATGACCTTGTTGGGGTAGAAGGCCGCAGCGATCTTGGCGATGCCGTAGCTGAGGCGTTTCACGAAGAAGGTCTCCTCGTCCTCGTAACCGTGGATGAGGTAGCTGATCTTGCCGCTTAGGGCCACATCGCCGAGCTCCTTGTGTTGCAGCAAGGCCAAGGGATGCGCCTGGATGTAGTTGTTGATGATGAACTCCTCGCGCGCCAGACCCACACCGGCGTTGGGCAGGTGGGCGAACTTGAAGGCCAGGTCCGGCGAGGCTACGTTGAGCATGATCGGCGTCTTCGTATCGGGCATGTCGGCCAGCAGGGTTTCCTCCTTGTGGAAGGGGATGATGCCGCTGTACACCATGCCTGTGTCGCCTTCGCAACAACTGGCGGTCACTGCCATGCCGGTGTCCAGCAGGTCGGTCACGTTGCCGCAACCCACGATGGCGGGCACACCCATCTCGCGCGCCACGATGGCGGCATGGCAGGTACGTCCGCCCTTGTTGGTGATGATGGCGCTGGCCTTCTTCATGATCGGTTCCCAATCGGGATCGGTCATGTCGGTAACGAGCACATCGCCCTGCTGGAAGTCCTTGCCGTCGGTATCGCCGCCCCGGCCATCGAGGCTGAAGAGGATGCGCACCTTGCCACTGCCGATGCGATCGCCGATGGCGATGCCTTTCGTGATGATCTTGGGTTCTCCTGCACCCCCCCCAGCCGAGTGGTCGATCTTGTATTCCACCACGCGGTCCGTGGCTTTGCGGCTGTGGATGGTCTCCGGCCGTGCCTGTACGATGAACAGCTGTTTGGTCAAGCCGTCCACGGCCCACTCCACGTCCATGGGGCACCAGTGGCCTTTCTTGTCGCTGTAGTATTTCTCGATGGCGGCCACGCTGCGCGCGATCTCCAACGCCTGCTCATCGGTTATGCAGAAGCGGTTGCGCTGGGCACGCTCGATGGGGATGGTCAGCGTGGGTTTGCCGGGCTCCACACCGTAGACCATCTTGCGGTCCTTGTTGCCCAGCTTCTTCTCGATGATGCTGCTGAAGCCCTCGGCCAGCGTGGGTTTGAAGACGAGGAATTCGTCGGGGCTCACCGCGCCCTGCACCACCATTTCGCCCAGACCGTAGCTGCCATTGATGAGCACCACGTCCTTGAATCCGCTCT
>CAYQMC010000025.1:0-17690 GCA_964418285.1 uncultured Chryseobacterium sp. | reverse complement strand
CGGTGAAGAGCGATGCGAAGCAGTTGCGCACAGCGCTTATAAGGTCCTGGTGGCCACGTATGTTGAGGTAGGTCTCCTGCTGTCCGGCGAACGAAGCATCGGGAAGATCCTCTGCCGTGGCACTGGAACGCACCGCTACGTCGGTGGCTTCCTGGCCGTACTGAAGGCTCATTTCGTCGTAGCGGGCCATGATACCCTTCCAGATCTCCTCGGGGAACTTGCCGTTCTTGATCAGCGTGCGCACGGCCAGACCGGTGCGTCGGATGTTCTCCACATCGTCAACGTCGAGACCAGCTACAATATCGCGGATCTTCTGGTCCAGCACGTTGTGTTCGATGAACGCCTGGTAGCTGGCCACCGTTACCACAAAACCGCCGGGAACGGTCACCCCCAGCTTGCCAAGGTGTTGGATCATCTCGCCCAGGCTGGCATTCTTGCCACCCACGGTCTCGATGTCGTTCAGTTCAACTTCGTGGAGCCACTTCAGGTAAGGTGAGTTGGACATGCTGCAATGGTGTTGGAACGGGACGGGTGCCGACGGATATCGGTCAGGAGCGAAAATTCGCTGCAAAGGTATGCGCTGGCTCCTTTCGCGCAAGGGCTGCCGTATTCCTTAGAACCGCAGGTGATCCCGCCAATATCCAAGTTCTTTGGACCGGTGTTGCCGGAATGCTCTTTAGTGCGATCTTCGGAGCGGAAATTTTGGAACCCAAACATCAAAAAAACCAGGAATCGATGAAACAAGCATTACTCGCCATGGGGCTAACAGCCATTGCAACGGTCGCCGTTGCTCAGGGGCCTTTTACGGTGGGAGAGATCACTCCCGTGGATTTTCAGCGTGATGCCAGCCGTGGCACCGACACCTTGTTCACCTTCGGTGTGGAGACCGCCACGGGCTTCGTGAACGTTGGCGTTGCAGGAGGCACCGGCTATTTCTTTGGCACAGGCTCCTTGCCTTTGGTCCAGTTCGCACAGGAGTTCGAACTCATCGATGGCCCTGCCAATGTGGATGGTATCGTCTTCCTTTTCGCGGTCCAGGTCGCTACTTCGGGCGACCCTTCCTCGCACATCAAGGCACGCCTCTACGACCTTGGCGGCTCGGGTGTTGTCAGCACAGGCACCGCGCCCCGTCCCAACACAGTGTTGCGTGAGGTGGAACTGCCCATAACCGATATCGTGACCGAGGATTTCACCGGAGTGAGCTTCGCGCCCGAGTGGTTCTCTGGTTCCTTTGCCGCAGGCTTCTCCCTGGATGGTATCGTGGCAGGTGACTCGGTGAACCTGGCTGTTACGGAGTCTGGTTTCGTAGAGGCCTTCGACCGCAGCTGGGTGAATGCCGGAGGCAACAACTGGCTCTCTGTCCTGGCGGTCACCACCGACCCACAGAACCCTGGCGGTGGTTTCAACACGGATTACGTGATCGGAGCGGTGCTTACCCCCAGTTCGGTGAGCGTGGGCGAAAGCGCTTGGATGAACGGCATGCAGTTGGACATCCTGGGCGGCAACCCCACCACGGATGGATTCACCGTGCGTTACGCCGTCCGCGATGCTGCCGATATCCGTCTCTATATCGTGGATGCCAAGGGCCGGAGCATGGTCGACGAGCGGTTGGGCCGCCAGACCGGCGAGAACCTCCGCGACATCAGCACCCAGAACTGGGCTGCAGGCACCTACTTCGTGAACGTGATCGCCAATGGCAAGCCCATCACCAAGCGTGTGGTGGTGCAATAAGCTACTGCCGATCTTCTCTGTGGCATGGGGCTGCTCCGAAAGGGGTGGCCCCATGTGTTTGTAAGCATGGCGTGGCGAAGTGTTTGGCGCAAGGAGCATTCATTATGCCCCAGGCCTTAGTTTCGAAGTCTTCAATACACCGACGTATTCGACCATGAGGTTCGTAACAGCTACGTTTCTGCTCTTGTGCCTGGCTCTTGTACATACTGCCTTGGCCCAGCCCAACCCTTACGGCTGCCATCATTTCCGTCAGGCTTTCGTGCCGCCGACCGCGCTTAGCGATGCACAGCGCTCCCAGATCGCGGAGACCATCGCACGGAGCGACACATTCGACATTCTGCATTACACCATCGATCTCGATGTTACCGACTACGCTGGCCAGTATCTGAAGGCAGCCACTACCATCCGTTTCCGCAGCGTGATGCCCGATCTCGGTTCCATCCGCTTCGATCTGGTGCAACTCTCCGTGGATTCCGTGATCGGCGCTGCGGGCCCCTTGTCCTTCAGCCAGGACGACGACTATGTGCGGGTGGGTCTGAACGAAGTACTGTCGGAAGGAGAGGAGCGGGAAGTAACCGTGTACTACCAAGGTTCACCGCGTCGGGATCCACAATGGGGGGGCTTCTACTTCGAAAGCAACTATATCTACAACCTGGGGATCGGCATCAGTACCATACCGCCCAATTTCGGCAAGGTGTGGTACCCTTGCTTCGACAGCTTCGTGGAGCGGGCCACCTACACGTACAACGTTAAGAGTGCTGGTTCCTTCCGTCACCTTGGCCAAGGCACCTTCCTTGGAGAGGTCACATTGGGAGGCGACACAGTGATCCGTTCCTATACCATTGCCCAGCCGATCCCCACCTATTGCAGTTCGGTCGCTGTGGCCGATTATGACGTGCACAGTTACGACCACGATGCCGTAAATGGTGCCCTGCCCGTCACCATCTGTGCCAAACCGGCGGACTTCAGCGCCATCGTAAGCCGTATGGTGGATCTGCCATCGGCGATCGATGCCTGCGAATACTGGTACGGCCCTTACCCGTTCGAACGCGTGGGCTATGCGATGACCACCGACGGTGCCTTGGAGAACCCGACGAACATTGCCTACCCCCAGTTCATGGCCGGGCAGAACAATCAGCGCAATCGGGAACTGCTTACCCACGAACTGGGTCACCAATGGTGGGGCAACATGCTCACACCCTATGTCCACAACGACATGTGGCTGAAGGAAGGTCCCGCCGAGTACAGCACCCATCTCATCGAAGAGTGGATCGGCGGTCGCCCGGCCTTCGTGAGGGCCGTAAAGGACAACCTGCTGTTCGTCCTGCGCCAGGCCCATGTGAACGACGACGGCTTCCAAGTGCTGTCGCCCATTCCCGATCCGCACATCTATGGCACCCATACCTACTACAAGGGTGCGGCGGTCATGCACAACCTGCGCGGTTACCTCGGCGATGATCTCTTCCGCCAAGCCATGCGCACCCTCCAGGTGGACCACGCCTATTCGGCCTTCACCGCAGCCGACTTCCGCGACATGCTGGAGGATGCAACCGGCGTGGACATGGATCCCTTCTTCGATGCCTGGGTGTTCGCGCCGGGGTACAGCGTGTTCGAGGTACGCGACCATGTGGCCGAGGAAAATGGCGGGCAGTGGAACGTGACCTTGGAACTGGGCCAGAAACTGCGCGGAGCCTCTGTCATGCACAATGCTGTGCCGCTGGACCTCACCTTCATCTCCGCCACTGGTGAGGAACACGATCAGCAGATCGTGGCCGGTGGTGAATTCAGCACCATCACCGTGGAAGCTCCCTTCGAGCCAGCCATGGTTGTCCTCAACCGCTATGCACGCCTGAACCAGGCACGGCTTGACCACGAGTTCAAGATCGGTCCAGGCCAACCCCTGGACGCATTGCTGCCCTACGTGGATTTCCGCGCTTACGTGGACGAACTCCCTGATACGGCCTTGGTCCGTGTGGAGCACATCTGGGCGGAGCCGGACCAGCAACCGCTGGAGCCGGACATCGTTGCCATCAGCAACACCCATTACTGGACGGTGGATGGCTTGTGGCCCGAAGGCACTGTGCTGCGCGGACGCATATTCTACAACGGGACGCAGGACGACCAGCTGGACTTCGACCTCATCAATGGAGACGAATCGGGCATTGCAATGCTCTACCGATCGCATCCGGACCAACCTTGGGTGGTCTACCAGGAGCAGGAACTGAATGCCGGTCAACTCACCAACGGGTCGGGATTCATCACCTTGAATGCCTTGCGCAAGGGGCAATACACCTTGGGCAAGATCCAAGGATTCGTGGGTGTGGACGAGGAGCATATTCCCGAACCCATCGGCATTGCCTTGCATCCGGTTCCAGCCAACGAACGCCTTGTGGTGAGCGGCTTCACTGAAGCGGATACCGAGCTCATCTTCGATGTGCTCTCCTTGGATGGTCGCATGGTGCAACGCATCACCGGTCAGGCCAAGGGGGCGTTCCGCCAGACCGTGGAGGTCGCTGCAATTCCCTCCGGGGCTTACCTGATGCGTGTGATGAGCACGACGGGCCTGCTGCTCGGTACCCAACGCTTCGAAGTGCTTCGGTAGTGAAAGCTACCATGGACTTCAACGAGATCCAACAGCGCAAACCCATCTATCCGGTAGGTTTCGGATTGGGCGAATACCTGCGCTCGTTCGGCAGGTCGGCACCTTTGCCGCTGACCTATTCCGATCTGCGACGCTATGATGGCCTGCTGCCTACCCTGGATTCAAAAGGGAAGCCCACGCTGTGGAACACCGTTTTGTACCGTCCCGATGAGCGGGACGACCTCCATGCCAGACTGGTCGAGACCTACCAGCTGTTGATCGGCGATGGACGCTATGTAGAACACCTTTCGGTAGCCAGCATCGACTACTGCGCCTACGGCAATTCGCAGCCCTTTCGGATCAAGATCATCAACCGCGTCAACGACAACCACGACTATTACTACATCAAGCAGGCCGATGCCAGCCGCATCTATGGGCTTGAACTGGAGCACCTGCTTTCGCCCAACCGCATCAATTACGGCTGGTATGGCGATACCATCGTGGAGGAGCACATCATCGGTGTGCCCGGTGATTCGTTCATTGAGGATCCCGGCCGCTATGGCGGGCCGGTGAACGAGGTGCGATTGGCCAAGGAGTTCGTAAAGTTCAACGAACGCTGTTTCGTGCGCTTGTTGGGCGACATGCGCGCCTACAACTTCGTGGTGGACGTGATCCACGACCTGGACCAGGTGCAGTACCGCATCCGTTCCATCGACTTCGACCAGCAGAGCTACGAGGGCAGGGGGCGCATCTATCTACCGCAGTTCTACAAAGAGAATCTGCCCTACGTGCAGCTTGCACAGCGGGTCATCTCGGCCGAATCCGTGGCCCAATACCGCAACGAGGAACGCGCCCTGTTGCGGAAACGTGTTAAGCTTGGTCAGGAACAGCTGGACGCCCTGCTGGCGGTCATGAGCAAGGACGAGATCTCCACACCCGAATACCTCCAAGGCCTGGCGAACGATCTGGCCAGCTTGGACCGGGAGCCCATGCTCAGGATGTCCACTAGCATGGGACAACTGCTCGGGGCGCACCTCAATGCCGTTCTGTACGGCGATCCGGCAAGCGCAGGGAGTTGACCTTGCCGATTATTTCCACGCATCTTGAAACCTGTGCTTTGGACTTGCGTATCAAGGTCCCGCAAGGCCTTTTTAACACCCTTGCGCTCACTGGAAATGTTCAGGTTCCCGCTCCTACTAAGCTTCACGGTACTGGTGTCATCGGCCAAGCTCTCCGCCCAGGGCCACAGCATCACCTACCAATGGCTGAACGTGCCCTGCTTCAGCAACATCAACTGCAACACGGGCTGCAGTGCGTGTAACGTGCCGGAGAACGCTACATCGGTCTTCTTTGGCACCAACATGATCTGGCCCGGGCTTGCACTTTGTCCTCATCCTATATCCACGGCGGACAACGCGATCTACAGCATCGGTTGGCCGTCGTTCGTGGATCCCGGTGTGTATGCGATGCTATCCGCCATGTCCACTATTCCCATGCAGGTCGATAGCCTGGTACTTCGCCACCGTTCCGTAGCCGGCGGTCCACAGCGCTTGCGCATCTCTGTCACCAACGATATTGCGCAACCCCACCTGGAGATCGCCGATGTGGAGATCACTTCAGAGTGGTCCGAAACGGTCCTCACCGGTCTTGGCAGGATGGAGATCGGCCCTGGCCAGGACTTCGGAGTATTGCAGGTGAAGCTGCAAGCCTACCAAGGCCAAGGCGGCGACTGGCTTCTGGACGAGATGCGTGTCGTGGGTACACCGGCCTCCGAAATGGCAACCGGTATCGCCGTCATCGATCGACGCTTCGAACAATGGGAGGGGCAGTACGTGGATGTGCTGGGCCGCCCCGTGGGCAATGATCCCGCCCCCGGCATGTACTTCGGCAATAAGCGCGTGGTACGCGTGGAATAAGCCCTTCAGGCCCGCTTCGCCGTGGCCCGTGGATGGAACTGCATGATGTTGCTCCGCAGGTACTCCCGATCCAAGTGGGTGTAGATCTCGGTGGTGGTGATGCTGGCATGGCCCAGCATTTCCTGCACGGCACGCAGGTCGGCACCACCCTCCACCAAGTGCGTGGCGAAGGAGTGCCGGAAGGTGTGCGGTCCGATGGTCTTCCGCACTCCTGCCTTCAGCGCCAGGCGTTTGACCAGGTTGAAGACCGATACCCGCGATAGTCCGCCACCACGCGCATTCACGAACAGGATATCCTCCGCTTGTCGTGCAATGGGCAGGTGCATGCGATCACCACTTCGGTACTGCTCGATGCGTTTTATGGCCTCCGGGCCGATGGGCACCAGGCGCTCCTTGTCGCCTTTGCCCACCACGCGGATGAAGCCTTCACCGAAGTGAAGGCGTGACAGCTTGAGACCGCATAACTCGCTTACGCGCAGACCGCAGCCATATAGCGTTTCCACTATGGCCAGGTCACGGTGTGCCAGTGGCTTGCTCAGGTCGATGGCCTTGACCATGGCTTCGATCTCGTTCAGCGTCAGGAACGTGGGCAACTTCCGGCCCTGACGCGGACTTTCCAGCAGTTCGGTGGGGTCCTCCTGGACCACCTTTTCCAGCCGGAGACTGCGGAAGAACGAGCGTAGCGCACTGATCAAGCGCGCTTGGCTTGAACGTTCCAAACCCGCTTTCGCCGTGGTTCCGATAAAAAGCTGAAGATCGTCCAGGCGGATGTCCTGGGGCGATAGCGCAGGGTGCATCGCTTCAGCATGGCTGCGTAATTTGGAGACATCACGCGTGTAGGCATCCACGGTGCGCTCGCTCAATGATCGCTCCAGCTTCAGGTACATGCGGAACACCACCAACGCTTGGTCCCACGTCATACCGCGAAGTTCCATCGGCCGTCCGTCCTGCCGGGCGGCCAGAGCGGCATTCTTCCAACGCTGCGCTGTTGAGACCTTATTCCTTCTCTTTGCAGTGTTCCACCGTCCTTTCGAGCAAACATGCCTGCACCCATGCGCAAGATCCTCATCCTCAATGGTCCCAACCTCAATCTGTTGGGTACGCGTGAACCCGCCATCTATGGAGGGCTATCCTTGGAAGAGATGATGCAGGCCACGCGAGAGGCCTTCCCCGAGGCCGAGGTGGTGCACCTGCACTCCAACCTGGAAGGCGAACTGGTGGATGCCATACAGGGCGCGCAAGGGAACTACGCCGGTATTGTACTGAACGCCGGGGGCTACGCACACACTTCAGTGGCCCTGCGCGACGCCGTGGCAGCAGTGGACATCCCGGTTGTAGAGGTGCACATCAGCAACCTGCTGGAGCGCGAACCCTTCCGCCACACATCGCTTGTCGGCGGAGCGTGTGTCGGTGGCATCATGGGCCTGGGCGGCGATGGATACCGCCTGGCCGTGCAGTACCTCCTTCAGCGCGGACGGTGAAACGCCTGCTCATCCAGTTGGTCGAACCGTGTCCAACCCAGGATGAAACGGTCGTAGGCGATGCTCCGATGGTACATACCCGATAGGTCCGGTTCGTGCTCCAATGCCTTTAACGCACGCCTTTGTTCCAGCACGTGCGTCAGCCTGCCGAAGTAGTGCCAATGGGCACGGGCGACCTGCCAGGCATGGGATCCATGCCCCTCCAACAGGAACTTCGCCGCGGCAAAACCGTCCAGGACCAGGCGTCTTAGGAGCCGCATGAAGAGCGAGCCGGTGTGCAGGTTCTTGGTGAGGACGATCAGGCTGTTGCGGAAGTTGAGGTAGGTCTTTCGCGGACTACCATAGCCTAGACTGCCGCCGCCCACATGGTACACCCGGGCCGCACTGGTGTAGCCGATGCGCCAACCCATGCGGCGCAGTCGCCAGCACAGGTCGATCTCTTCCATATGTGCGAACAGATCGGCATCGAAGCCCCCTGCCGCGTGGAAGGCCTTGGAGCGGATCATCAGGCATGCGCCGGTGGCCCAGAAGACCTCGCGATCATCGTCGTACTGCCCGTGGTCCTCTTCGGTGCGTTCGAAGATGCGTCCCCGGCAGAAGGGATAACCGTTGCGATCGATGAACCCACCGGCAGCGCCTGCATGCTCGAAACGACCATGGTCGCGCAGGCTAAGCACCTTGGGTTGGCACGCTGCCATGCCCGCATCCCGGTCCATGTAGTGCTCCAGGGTGGTAAGCCAGTTCTCCGTCACCTCCACATCGGAGTTCAACAACAGGAAGAATTCGCTTTCCAAGCCCTGCAAGGCGGCGTTGTAACCACCGGCGAAACCCAGGTTGCTCGATAAGACGATGCACTGCACCTCAGGGTGGGTCCTCTCCAGCCATTCCACCGAACCGTCCGTGGAGGCATTGTCCGCCACCACTACACGAGCCTGTGGACTATGCTGCAAAACCACCGGAAGGAAGCGCTGCAGCCAAGACAGACCGTTCCAATTCAGGATGACAAGGGTGGTACGCATGGAAGGCCCCAAAGATGGTGCAGCGGACCCACCCGGCTCAACGAGGCATGTCGAAGAACTCACGAGCACGTTCCCCACTGGTGGAGTTCACGTTCTGTGGGTCCACGTTCTGCATGGGAACATTGCGCGAGTGCAGCATCTGGTTCCAGCGTGGGTTGTTCAGCTCTCCCGGCACCTCACTGTGCAGTAGCTCGAAACAATCGGACCCCAGCGCGGGCTGATAGAACACGAAGCGCTTGTCACGGTACCGTCCGGCCTGGTAATAGTGCCAGATGCTATACGGGTAGCTGTCCATCTCGTTCAAGCGGTCCATCATGGAGTTGGGAGCACCGTATTTCAAGTAGATCAGTCCGCGGTCGTTCTCATAGCCCTTCTGTACCCGGCATCCGAAGAGTTTGTTCACGATGATGACCTGCTCGCGGTAATCCTTCCAGGCCGCTTCGGGATCCGTGCTTCGGTTGGACCAGAAGCTGTAGAAGAAGCGGCGCATGAGCTCAAGGTCCCGGTCCTTGTATCGGTCGTCTATGATCTTACGCTCCAGTGGATCAGCGATGGGCCGCATGCTATTGATGTGTTCCGCCAAGGTGTCGCGGTCGGTCAATGCTCCAGCGAAGGTGTTGGACAAGTCCAGCTGGTCCATGGCCTGTAGGTCGTAGTTGAATTCCACCTTGTGGTTGCGGCGGATCATCTGGTCTCGACGGGTGATCAACGTACCATTGCGGTCGCGCACTTCGATGGCCAACACGTAGTTCCCCGACGGCAGGTTGCTGATGTCGAACTGTGCCATCACAGGCTCGACGGGCTTCGCCCTGGCCCGGATGTTCTTGCGGTATGATCCGAAAACGGTCTTCTTCTCATAGCTCTCCAGTTGGTAGGTCAACAGGAACAGGCTGTCCGCTCCGAACGCCTCTTCGCTACCGTACACTTCGGCATAAAAGTCCAGCGAACTCAGGGAGGTGGGGTAGTAGTCGCTAAGCAGCGGAACGACCTTGTAGCCGTACTTGGCGATCTCACCTTCCGAAGCAGGCTCGATACGCTCGGCCAGCAGGATGTTGGAGATGCTCACACCTGTGCCTGGCGCGGCGACCACCAGTGGTCCGCGGTAGTCGCGTACGGTAGTATCCGAGCTGTTCAGGTCGCGGAACTCGACAAGCAGGTCATAGATGCCCGGAACCAGGTCGAAGTACTCCTGATGGATAAGGTCCGTGTAGTTCACCTCGGTCGTCGCAGGCCCCAACACCTTGGACTTGGAGAAGGTCTTGATGGTCCCGTTCTGCTCGATCATGGTGATCACCTCCACACGGGCCTGCAATAGACCTGCAGCGTTGGGTTCCAGCACCATGGTGCCACCAAGCATGGCCATGTTCACTTCCACACGTGGTGCCGTGCCTTCGATGTGGAAGACCTTGGTCTCCACGACCACATCGATGGCGGCATTCGATGCTCCGACCATGAGGTTGAGCAGAAAAGCGATCACAAGAGGTGAGCACGACTTACGCATACGAACAAAGGTAAGGCCTGCCCGGACCATGCCATTACCGTTGCTTGGGCTCGCAGTACCGCCACTGCCATCGGAATGGGCATTCCGGCCGGCACTCGTCGTTCACTTCATGTCCGGTGCAGGGTGGTGCTTACCTGGCCGGAGTGCTGAATGGTGTCGCATGCTGAATACCATCGCTCCCAAGGGCACGAGCCTCCATGGAAGAAGGCCTCCATCGTCGATCCGCCAACACTTCATGCACTCTCCGATCGGTCCATGTCCGTAACGTGAACGAGCTTGGTAGTGTGCGTGGATGATCCATCCGACCTCGATGGAGGATGGAACATCGGCGGAGAGGGATTGCGAGAGGGTGGCTTTTCCTTTGTGGGGGAGGCTTCGATGAACCGCCAAACATCGATTCGCGCTGCTGGTCTTTCTGTTCCCTGGGGAAGCTCAAGGGAATTGGATGAAGCGGTGGTCGGGATTGCCCGAGGCGGGCTATCCCGCCGCACGGTGGAGAGGCTTCGCTGTAACTCCTGGCATCGCTCTGATGGTCTTTTTGTCTCCTGAGCAAGCTCGAGCGAGTTCGGCTTTGTGATCGAGGGGATTGCCCGAGGCGGGCTATCCCTGAGGGGGGAGGCTTCGATCGTTGCTCCGCGCTCGCTTCGCTCGCCGGATCACGCATTCTGGGCAAAGCCAAGCTCGCTTTGCTTTGCCCAGAAAGCGTGATCCACCCCTCGGGCGCGGATCAACGATCGGCGGAGAGGGAGGGATTCGAACCCCCGTTACCCTTTCGAGTAAAGCGGTTTTCAAGACCGCCGCATTCAACCGCTCTGCCACCTCTCCAAGCGGGGCGTCGAAGGTAATGTCTTGGATCTGTTCGCCTTCCCGTTCTTTGTATGGCGCATGGAACAACTCAGCATCGAATTCCTGGGCACGGGCACCAGTCAGGGGGTGCCGGTGATCGCATGCAACTGTGCGGTGTGCACGAGCTCCGACCCGCGCGACAAGCGCTTGCGTACCTCGGCCTTCATCCGCTGGGGTGGAGCGCAACTGCTGATCGATGCCGGACCGGACATGCGGCAGCAGATGCTGCGGTCACGGATCGACAACATCGATGCGGTGTTACTGACCCATGAGCACATGGACCATGTGGCGGGCATCGATGAACTACGCTCGTTCAACTTCTTGCTGAGGCGGCCCATGGACATATACGCCAATGCCGCCACGAACCGTGCTGTACGCAACATGTTCCACTATGCCTTCGCGGAGCACGACCGGTACCCTGGGGTGCCCGAGCTTCGCCTGCACGAGTTGGACGGGAGCCCGTCCATCATCGCCAACGTGGAGGTGGATCCGATACAGGTCATGCACCACCGTATGCCGGTGCTTGGGTTCAAATTCGGCCCTTTGGCCTATGTGACGGATGCAAAGACCATTGCCCCTGCTGAATTGGACAAGCTGCGTGGTGCCGATGTGCTGGTACTGAACGCCCTGAGGAAGAAGGAGCACATCTCGCACCTCAACCTCGCCGAAGCCTTGGCATTGGTGGAGGAACTGCGGCCGCGGGAGGCTTATTTCACGCACATCAGCCACCTGCTCGGCACCCATGAGGAGGTTGGTGCCGACCTGCCGCCAGGGGTGTTCCTCGCCTACGATGGGCTGCGCGTACCCGTGCGAACGGAGCGCTGAATCGCGGCAAGGCGGTGCGTGCGCTGTTGTTCTTGGCCATAGGCGCCAGCAGTGTTCTGGCAGTCCGTGATGGTGATTCCGGACACCGACGGGCGGAAGTTGTTCTCCCTGTCCGATCGCGTGTCTCCGTGGGCCAACGAATGTCGACCACGGGTGCAATAAGGGTGGGGGCGATCAGCGGAACGCGATGCCCCCGTTGCTTTCCAGTGCCGGAAGCCTGAACTTCGGTCCTTGAAGTCCGTGCCATACCGGAAACTCCCGATGCGTTCCCCGATCCGATCCGTTGCGTTGTTCTTCGCCCTGATGGCGCTGCTTTCTGCCTTCGCGCAGCAGTCCCATAGGGGGCAGATCGCCTTTGTGCAGGGTGCGGCGCGTGTTCCGGACATGGGCCGGCAGTCGGAACTGCTGCACGATGCTCCCTGGCGTGCCTTCGTGGCTGCCCATCCACTGTGGAACGTGGAATTCAACGAGGCGAGCGGCAAGCCTCGGCGCGCCTACGGGCCACCCATCCCGGTAGCCGGTGCCAGCCCCGAGGAACAGGCCAACGCCTTCATCGCGGGGCAACTTGCCGTCTTCGGCCTTCCAGCGGAGGGGCTCGTGCACAGCAGCACGATCCGGGGGGCGAAGACCACATTCGTGCATTTCCGACAGGAACACCTGGGACTTCCGGTGTTTCGCGCCAAGCTATCGGTGAAGCTTGATCCGCTGCGTGGTGTGATCGCCTTCGGGGTGGATGTGTACGACGACATCGCCATTGCCACAACGCCGTCGCTGTCCGCGTCGGAGGTGGCGCAGGCAGCATGGGAGGGGCTCACCCAGGTGGAGGCTACGGAAGTGCTCGGGCTGCGCGTATTGCCCGTTCCCAGGCAAGGCTGGAGCGAGCACCGTTTGGTCTATGAGGTGCTGTTGCATACCCGCCAGGGCATGACCCCAGGCCGATACCGCACCGTGGTGGATGCGGAGAACGGCAAGCTCTGGCACCGGGTGAACGAGGTTATGGACCATCAAAGCTGTGGAGTAGGAGCTTCCCGAACGGGCGATGGGCTTGCGGAGAATGGGGCACAAGTCGAGGTTATCGCTTCGGTCCGCCCCAATGGTCCCTTGGAACCCGCTGAAATGCGAGGCATGCCCGATCTGCGGGTGGCGGTGGACGGGAGTACCTTTTTTACGGATGCCTTGGGGATCCTGGACACCGGACTTCCAGGACCTGCCGATGCCTTGGTCCAATTGCGCGGGCGTTGGGCGAATGTGAGCACCAACGGGGTAACGGCAAGCCTTTCGACCACCATCGAGGACGGACCCAATGTGGTTGATCTGACTTCCATATCAAGCATGAGCGAACGTACGGCCTACTATTGCGTGGACCGCATCCATGCCCATGCCAAGGCCGTGCTGCCCGCATTCACTGGCATGGATATACCGCTTACCACGAAGGTGGATGTGGGTGGCAATGCCTGCAATGCCTTCTACGACGGGGCCTCCATCAATTTCTACGCGGCGGGGAACGGATGCCGGGCTTACGCGTTGCTGCACGATGTGGTCTACCACGAGTATGGGCACGGGATCAACGACAAGTACTACCAAGGGTTCAACGCTGCCTTCATCAACGGCGCAATGAGCGAAGGCTACGCCGACCTGTGGGCCATGACACTCACGGGTCTGCCCACCATCGGCAAGGGTTACCAAACGGCAAATGATGCGTTGAGCATCCGTCGCTACGACCAGGAGCCCCGTGTGTATCCACAGGACCTGGTTGGTCAGGTGCATGCGGATGGGCAGATCATCGCCGGGGCGTGGTGGACCACGGCCGGACTAATGGGCGACATGGAAGCAATGCTCGAGCTTTTTGCCGCTGCGCTACCAGGCTTGCAGGCCACGGTTTTCAGCGGAGAGGAGGGCGCGGCCTTCCGCGATGTGTTGTTGGATGCCCTGCAGGCCGATGATGACGATGGCGACATCACAAACGGGACTCCCAACGGTGACGCCATTGTTCAAGGCTTCGCCCGCCATGGTATCACGCTGCTTAGCAACATCGCCCTGCAACATGCTGCAGCTTCGGAAGTAGCCGCATCGGTCCCGATCCCGGTGGATGTTTCGGCCACCATCACCTTCCCCTTCAACAACTACATCGAAAGCTTGAAGGTATTCCACCGCAGTAGCCCCGCAGCGCCGTGGGAAAGCCTCCTCATGGAGCAGACGGCCTGGGGGCAATACGTCGGATCTCTTCCCCCGCAGCCGGCAGGCACTGTGCTCGCCTACTACTTCGCCATGGAGGACATCTTCGGCGAACAGGGAGCAGTGCTGCCTGTGGCCGCCGCACAGGAGCAGGATGCGAACGTGCCCTTTTTCACTTTGGTGGGCATGGAGTTGCAGGCCACGGAGGATGGCGACCTGGTGCACGAGCTCGGACCATGGGCGGCGGGGCTCCCGACCGACAATGCGACCGTAGGGCAATGGATATTGGCTATTCCGATACCATCCTCCAGTGGCAGTAGCGGAACCGGTTACACGGTGCAGCCGGGCACCCAGACAACGGTCGGAGGAACCCGATGCTGGGTCACTGGGAACGCCGCCAGCCCGACCGATGCCATGGGCGTTGCGGATGTGGATGGTGGGGTGACCACGCTCATCAGCGGCCCCATCGACCTCACGCCCTACCAGGATCCGGTACTGGTGTACCAACGGTGGTACATGAACAACCCACCCGGTGGCTCCAATCCACGCGACGACTGGTGGCAGGTCCAGGTCAGCGGTGACGGTGGCAGCACGTGGAGCACGGTGGAGGACACCCGCATGAGCGAAAGGTCCTGGCGGCGTTTGGCCATCAAGGTGCAGGACCTTCTGCCGATGTCGGACGCGTTCCGGATCCGCTTCATGGCCAGCGACAGCATCCGCCCCGGTATGAACGCGGGTGGGGCGAGCATCGTGGAAGCAGCGGTGGACGACATCCAGATCTGGGATGTGGCGGACATTTCCACCGGTATCGACGGGGGGCGACCGGTCCGCATACGTGCTGTCCACCCTTCACCAGCCAACGATGTGGTCAACGTCAGGGTTTCCGATGCCGATGGCCAGCGCCTGCACTTCGAGGTCTTCGATCCCGCTGGGAGAATGGTGCTGTCATCCACCATGAACAAGGGCGCGCTGATCCACACCATGGCCGTGGATGCATTGGCACCGGGCCACTATGTGCTGCGCATGCAGTGGAGCGCTGGCAGCGCCCAGGCGCGTTTCAGCATTGCGCGATGACCCCTGTTGGTTCAACCGAAGGACCTGCTTCCCGCCAGGCGATCCGCCAACTGCGAATAGGTCTTCTTGATCTGCTCCACGGACGGTTCGCGTCCCACCTCCTCCAAGATCCTGGAGGCCAGGCAACCCTGCTCCAGGATGTGCCCGACATGGGTGCGCGCTTCCTCGCTGAGTTCATCGTACAGTTCCACGAAGAGGTGCTGCCACAGGCGTCGTGCGCTGAGCTGTTCCTGCTTCAACAGGCCGAACATGATCAGGAAGTCGCGATTGGCGATCAAGGTGGATCCGGCATCCTTGATGACTTGTAGATAGATGGCCAGCAGGTCGGCTTCCGTCCATGCGCGCTGGAGGTAGGTGCTCACCCAGCGGCCTTGCATCATGGCCTTCAAGACCACGGTGACGAACTCCACCAAGGCCAGGTCCACGGCGGGGTGTTCCTGTGGCTCCAGCACGCGCAATTCCAAGATGCCCCGGTCGAAGAAGGCCACTGCAGCGCGCGCATTCGCCGCTTCGGCGTCGGTGTTGACCTCGCCACCGTAGTGGGCCAGCGATCGGGCGATGGGGGCGAGCACGGTACGGTCGTGGTCCTCTTGGGAGAACACGGCTTCGGGCACCACCAGGCCCATCAACTCCGGCCGATCCTCGTGGGTGTGGAGCATGGCCTCCAAGCGCGCATCGAGGAATCCTGTGCGCTTGCCTTCCAACAGCGGCGAGCTGGCCGAAAGAGCGGGGATGATCGGTAACAGCAGCCGGACGGCCGCATGGAGCCGTGCGAATTCCTGGTCGTTGGCGAAGGGCAGACCAAGTGCGAGCCCTGCCGCGTTCACGTGTCCGTGCACACGGCGTTGGAACACATCCGCGGGTACCAGATGCAGTGCGTCGCGCATATCATTCCAGACCATGGTGGTGGCTGGTACGAGCAGCGGATGGGCGCCGGTAGGCAGCAGGATCGCATTCCAAGCTTTGAGTACCGCGTTGAACTTGCGGACGTGGGATGCCACACGGCGCGCCAGAGCTGGACCGGGGCGGCTTGCGCGAAGCAGGCGTAAGCGCACCAGGTGCGCAGCGGTGGAATGCCCCCAGGCCGCCGTCGCGGCCTTTGTTCGCGGTCCGGAGCCGATGGCTTCCAGAGCATCACCGGCCAGAGGGAGTGCCTCCAAGGTGTCGCGTTGCACAATGTGGTAGGTCCATATAGGCTCCAAGCCATCCAAGCTTGGTTGTATGCGACTGCGGTCTGCCATATCCTCCGGGACGCTCTGTTGGCAGAGTCGATCCGATGTGCAAAGATGGTCGCTAGCCTCAGTCCTTCCTCGGACTTCGCAAGCCCATCGTCAACAAACCCTCCACAGCGTATACTTCCCGTTCGCCCGGTACATTCACGTAGGTCCAACTGCCCACCTTGCCCGGCGCGAAGGTGCTGCTACCAAGGTTCAAGGTCCGCATTTGTCCGTCCACATCGGTGAAGGTGATGTTGCACAGCGTGCTGTCGGTCAGGAAATAGCGTTCGCCCAGCAAGCGGATCATGCCCATGTCGCGCTTCACCTTCAAGGACTGGAACCGGTCCAACAGTTCATCGGCTTGGGCCGTGGCGCTGCTGTCCACGTTGCGCGGTGCGGTGCGTTGCCAGGTTCCATTTTCGCGGCGCAGCAGGAAGTCGTTCTGTGCATCGGCGCGGTCCTCGAAGTGGATGCGTACCACCGCGGCGGTGTCCAGATCGATCACATGGGTGCGTGGTTCGGTGCTGTTGGTGCTGAAGCCGAAGTAGTGCCCGATGCCGAAGAGCAGCACAATGCCCAGCGCAGCGAACAACAAGGCCTTGGTGGAGGTGCTCAGCTTCATGCCGCGAAACTACCTGAACCGCGCCACGAAGTCCGCATAGCCCGTGCATTCCTCAATCTCCCGGTAGGCAGCACGACTCTTGCGGTCGCTCAACTTGCTCACGTGTGGATTCTCCCAGTCGCCCGGCATGCCTTGGCCGGTGTAGGCCAGCCAGTTCTTCTCGCACTCGCCGGCCATGCGCACGGCCATGGCTTTCAAAACGGGGTCCTTCGCAGCGCCAATGGCCTTGATGTAGTGCTCCCTGGCACGCGCGCAGCCGAAGTAATAGTCGTCGCCGGGTGTGCCGTAACCGTTGCCGCGCCAGTCGCTCATGTCGTGCATGCTCCACGCAATGCGCGATAGGCCCCAGTACTTGCCGTGCCAGCTCATGTTGTAGTACGCGTTGCCCAGCAGGTAGTGGTCCAGCGCGCGTTTCTTCGGGTTCGCTTCGGCCTCCTTCCTCAAGGTGATCATGCGCTCCACGATCGAGCGGCGTGTGTAGTTCGCACTGTCCGTATGGCCGTAGTTGTGCGGGTCCTCGATGTTCACCACGAAGGGGTCATCGCCATCGAAGTAGTTGTACTCGTAGTTGCTCCAGAAGTCGTCCGGGATCTGGCGGAAGGCGGCAGCGGCCTCTTCCAGGCGGTTCTCGCGCAGGTACCACATGCCTTTGTAATCCAGCAGTTTTTCGCGTGTGAGACCAGTGCCCTTGAAGTGGTCCTC
>CAYQMC010000024.1:15897-23877 GCA_964418285.1 uncultured Chryseobacterium sp. | reverse complement strand
CTTGACGCACGAACGGCTTGTAGAGGTCCTCCATCACTTTCTGCGCGCGGGCGCTGCTGGTGCCCACCACTACACGGTCGGGCTTCAGGAAGTCGTCCACGGCGAAACCTTCGCGCAGGAACTCGGGGTTGCTCACCACGTCGAAGAGCTCCTCCTTGGCATTCTTGGCCAGGGCGGCATGCACCTTCTCGGCGGTGCCCACGGGCACGGTGCTCTTGTCCACGATCACCTTGTAGTCGGTGATGATCTTGCCCAGGTCGTCGGCCACGCCGAGCACGTACTTCAGGTCGGCGCTGCCATCCTCGCCGGGGGGCGTGGGCAGGGCCAGGAAGATGATCTGCGCATCCTTGATGGCGCTGGGCAGATCGGTGGTGAAGCTCAAGCGGCCCTGGCGGATGTTGCGCTCGAAGAGCACATCCAGGTGCGGTTCGTAGATGGGCACCTTGCCATCCTTCATCATCTGCACCTTGTTGGCGTCGATGTCCACGCAGATCACGTGGTTGCCCGTCTCGGCGAAGCAGGTGCCTGTTACCAGACCTACGTATCCTGTTCCTACTACTGCAATGTTCATTCTTGGGGTAATTGGGGCGCGCGCTTCGACTCCGCTCAGCGTGACGCGCCTGTACTGATCAATTGAAAAAAGCCTTCACCGTAGCGGTGATGTGCGTGAGTTGTTCGTGGTCGAGTTCAGTGCTCATGGGCAGGCTCAACACCTCGTCCATCAGCATTTCGGTAATGGGCAGGTCGCCGCGCTTGATGCCATATCCTTCGTAGGCCTTCTGCAGGTGCAGCGGCACAGGGTAGTAGATCATGGCCGGAACGCCGTTCTTCTCCAGATGGGTGCGCAGCGCATCGCGATGACCGCCAGTGATACGCAGGGTGTACTGGTGGAAAACATGGGTGCTGTCGGCGCTGCGCACTGGGGTATGCACATGCTCCATTCCTGCGAAGGCTCGGTCGTAGAAGGCGGCGGCTTCATTGCGCGCAGTGTTGTACTCGGCCATGCGCTTCAGCTTGATGCGCAGGATGGCGGCCTGGATGCTGTCCAAGCGACTGTTCACGCCCACCACATCGTGGTAGTAGCGCACCTCGCTGCCGTGGTTGCACACCTGGCGGATGCGCTTGGCGAGCGCATCGTCGTTGGTGAAGATGGCACCGCCATCGCCGTAGCAGCCCAGGTTCTTGCTGGGAAAGAAGCTGGTGGTGCCCACATGCCCGATCGTGCCGGCCTTCTTTATCGTTCCATCCGGAAAGGTGTAGTCACTTCCCACGGCCTGGCAGTTGTCCTCGATCACGTACAGGTCGTGCTCCTTGGCAATGGCCATGATGGCGGCCATGTCGGCTGTTTGACCGAAAAGGTGTACCGGCACGATGGCCTTGGTGCGCGGGGTGATCTTGCGCCTGATGTCCTCGGGATCGATGTTGTATGTGCCGGGCAACACCTCGGCGAACACTGGATGGAGGCCCAACAGTGCCACCACTTCCACCGTGGCCACGAAGGTGAACGACGGGGTTATCACCTCATCGCCGGGCTTCAGGTCCAGGGCCATCATGGCGATCTGCAAGGCGTCGGTACCGTTCGCGCAGGCAATGGTGTGCTTTACGTCGAGGTAAGCCGCCAATTCCTGCTCGAAGGCCTTCACCTCAGGGCCATTGATGAACTGCGCGCTCTGCATGACGCCGAGCACGGCCTGGTCCACCTCCTGCTTGATCTTGCTGTATTGGCCGACAAGGTCGACCATCTGGATGGGCTTCATGAAGGACTGCCGCAGGCGCTCAGAAGCGCTTTTGCGCCCGGCCAACGGTGCGCGAAGATATACACCGCGGGATGCGGCGTGAACGGATACGGGCGTGACACCGGAGACGAACAGAGGTGGTCGCATCGTTCCCATCGGGCTACCTTCGCCACGTCATGCGACAGTTGTTCCTGATCCTGATCATCGCCCTGCTGGGTGTCTCGCGACCTTCCTACGCACAAGGCAACCTGCGGGATACGACCATTGCGCTCACCTTGGTAACGGCATCGTACGCCTACCAGATCCCCGGCGGTGATATGAGCCTCCGCTTCGGACCGAACAGCAACATCGGTCTAAGCGCCTTGTACAAGACCAGCAGCAACTACCTCATCGGGCTTGAAGGCGGTTTCATGTTCGGAGACAAGGTCCGCGAGTCGGGCCTGTTGCGGAACATGATAACACGCGAGGGCCAGATCGTGGACCAGGATGGCGTGATGGCCGATGTACTCCTCTACCAGCGGGGCTATACCGTGATGGCCGTTGCCGGAAAGATCATTCCCGTAGCGGGGCCCAACCCGAATTCCGGGCTGCTGCTGAAGGCTGGCGGAGGCTATTTCCGCCACAAGATCCGCATTCAGACGCAGAAGAACGAAGTGCCGCAATTGCAAGGGGAGTACCTCGAAGGCTATGATAGGCTGGCCGCAGGGCCGGTGATGATGCTCTTTGCCGGTTACCAGAACCTGAGCAACAACCGCCGGGTGAACTTCATGGTGGGCTTCGAGATCCTCGCAGGGTTCACCGATCCGCTCAGAGCCATGAACTTCGATACGCAGCGTTCGGAGACGGACCGACGGTTCGATGGGCTCATGGGCGTTCGTGCGGGATGGTCGCTGCCCATCTACAAGCGGGAGGACGACCGCTTCCACTTCTACTGATGCCGCTGCTCTACGATCTGGGCACGGCATTGTACCACGCGGCCATTCGCGCCGCAGCACCTTTCAATAGTAAGGCCCATGCTTGGGTGCTGGGCCGAAAGGATGTTTGGCAGCGCTTCGAGGCCAAGCGTGATGTGCTGCAAGGTTGTTTGTGGATGCACTGTGCCAGCGTGGGCGAATTCGAACAGGGTCGGCCGGTGCTGGAAGCCCTGAAGGCCGAGCACCCGGAAATGCCGGTGCTGCTGACCTTCTTCAGTCCCAGCGGATACCAGGCCCTCAAGGACCACCCCTTGGCGGAGCATGTGGAATACCTGCCCGCCGATGGCACCGGCAATGCCCGGCGGCTCATTGCCTTGCTCAAGCCCAGCATGGTACTTTGGGTGAAGTACGAATTCTGGTACCACTACCTGCACGCCTTGCACAAGGCCGGTATTCCAACCTATCTGGTATCGGGCATCTTCCGACCGGAGCAGCCTTTCTTCCGCTGGTACGGTGGCACCCACCGAAGCATGCTCCGTTGTTTCCGTCACCTATTCGTGCAGGATGAACGATCGCGGGCACTACTTGCCGGTATCTCGATCAGCAACACCACCGTGAGCGGCGATACACGCTTCGACCGCGTTACCGCCATCCGGGGGGAGCATACCGAGCTGCCCAGGGCCCAAGGCTATCGCGGCACAGGGAGGGTCTTGGTTTGTGGGAGCACCTGGCCTGCGGACGAAGCCGTGCTCGAAAAAGCCCTGAAGTTGTCGGAGCTTCCGCTGAAGTGTATCGTGGTGCCGCATGAACTTGACGAAGCCGGACTCCAGCGCACCGAAAGCCGGTTCCCGAGGCCGCTTGTCCGGTGGAGCGAACTGGAGGGTGCCACCCCGAAGAACGTGGAGGATATGCTCGGGGCCGAGCCGAAAGGCACACTGCTCGTGGACCGCATGGGGCTGCTGGCCCGCCTGTACCGGTACGGCGATGTGGCTTACGTTGGCGGCGGCTTCGGCGATGGTATACACAACCTCTTGGAGGCTGCTGCCTGGGGTGTTCCAGTGATCTTCGGCCCCCGTCACAGCAAGTTCACGGAAGCGCGCGACCTGATCGCCTGTGGCGGCGGGTTCGAAGTGCGTGATGCGAAAGAGCTACACGACCTGCTGCACCGCTTGTTCACCGATGCAAATGCACACTTGGATGCGACCAACGCCGCGCAGGGCTATGTCCAGCAGCGGGTGGGAGCCACGCAACGTGTAGTAAATGCCGTGCTTACCGGCGGACCAGTGACCTAGGCAAGGGACCAAGGACCGTGAACTACTCCCCCAATTCGATCTTCACCGGCTGAAGGCGCGAGCCACCGAGCTTGGACGAGCCCAGCACCAAGTATTCGTTGTCCGCCAGCTTCCAGATGTTGGAGCCCAGGATGTAGTCGTTGGCACCACTGCTGCGCAAAACGGCTTTGGCGCGGGGGTTCGGCTCTTCGCCCATGATTACGTAAACGGAGTAGACCGATTTGCTATCCTTCGGAGCAAGCTTCGTGTCGTTCGCCTTCCGCTTATCGGCCAGCTCCTCCGAGTCGATCATGAAGAGCAGGAGTTTTTCGTCGTACACCAAGGCCAAGGCATCACCGACCACGCGATCGTCATTGTAGTGCAGCCTGCGGAAGGTGTTGGTCCACAATTCGTTGCCCTTGGCATCGATGCTGCTGACCACGATGGGGCCTTGGATCCAACGCAATCCCGACATGGCCAACTTGGTATCCGGTGCGCTGGTCTCGAGGTAGTATTCGCGGATCAGGAAGTAGCCACCATCCTTCCGTTGGAGGATGTCCGTAGGGCGCATCCCTTCGTTGGTGTAGGCCGCATCGTCACCATTGTGCTTGAAGGGCAGCATTGCCAAGGGCGTCACTTCGGCAGTTCCTTCGGCCACATGGCCCAGGAAATGGGTGTTGGTGGGTGCCCCCTTCGCATCCACTCCTTCCACCAAGGCAAGTATCAGCACGCGACCGTCGGGCATGGCCTTCAGCAAGGCGCTCTTGGCCGCTCGGTCCTTGCCGATGCCCATATCGATGTCGGAAACACCATTATCGTTGATCCGCTGCACGTGCAGGCTGAAACTCGTGGTATCCTTTCGGGGATCCTTGGGAGTGAAGGTGCGCTTCACCAAGGCGATGGCATCGCCGCCGTTGTCCATCACAACGCTCAGGTTCCTGGTATCATCCACTTCCAGCGTCTGCTGCCATAGGATCTTCATACCTGGCCCCACGGCCACCATCAGGCGGCGGGCATCACCATCGTTGTCCACCACATCGGCGCTATGGACCAGCAACTTCCTGCCATCGGGTGAAAGGCTGGTGGAGAACGCATCCCGAAAGGCAGTTCCCGAAGCCATTGGTACCCCGTTGCCCCACACCTTGGCGTCGAAGGCACACAACCGTTCGAAGGGATAATGGGCGCTGGTGAGATTGGGGTCGTTGTACTGCCAGTAGAGTTCCACTATGCCTTGAACGGTGTCCCTCCGTGCAGCGATCATCAAAGGCTTATCATCGAACCACACCACATCCTCAAGGAAGAGTTCACCAGCCGGTACCTTGAGCACAGGCTGTTTGTCGCGGATCTTGTTGAGCTTGGCGCGGTCGTAGAGCTCCATGGAAGGTGCCACCTTGTCGAAGGCCTGCACACCGCCACCCACCTCCTTGTTCCGAACGATCATCACCGAACTGCTGCCGACCGGGAATATGCTGGTCGGCACACGCTTGTCGTTCACCGCGGACTCGGGGTTCATCCGCACCTTTACTTTCAGCTTCTCGGTGGTGGTCTGCGCTGTGGCGAGGGAACTTGAAAGGATGATGCTGCAAATGATCAGCAGGCAGCTGGAGTGGATGTTCCGCATGGTGTTCTGGAATAGGTCGGGAAAGATAGGGCGGTGCAACGGTCTTCAAGGACCGGGCCATATCCGTGCACGGCTCAACCCAGTTTGGGATTGTCGCGGTGGCGCTCCGCATCGCGGGCGGTCTTCTTCGCCATGCGGCTTTCCCAGGCAGCCTGCAGATCGGTGCCGGTCTGGTTGGCCAGGCACAGCACCACGAACAGCACATCGGCAAGCTCCTCGCCCAGGTCCTTTGCCTTATCGCTTTCCTTCTCGCTCTGCTCTCCGTAGCGCCGGGCCATGATGCGTGCCACCTCCCCCACTTCCTCGCTCAGCATGGCCATGTTGGTGAGCGGGTCGAAGTAGCGCACGCCCACCGTCTTGATCCAGTTGTCCACCCCTGCTTGCAGGCGCGTCAGTTCGTTGGGCTCTTCCATCATTCGCGCAGTTTACTATCGATCACGATCGTTACAGGTCCATCGTTCACCAAGGCCACCTGCATGTCGGCACCGAACTCGCCCGTCCCGATGGGTTTGCCCAGCAACTCGATCAACCGCTGCTTGGCACGCAGGTAGAGGGGAACGGCCTCTTCGGGGCGGGCGGCGCGGATGTAGCTGGGACGGTTGCCCTTGGCCGTGCTGGCGTGCAGTGTGAACTGGCTTACCAGCAACAGATGGCCATCCACCTGGGTGATGTCCAGGTTCATCACACCCTCCACATCGGGAAAGATCCGCATCCGCACAAGCTTACCACAGAGCCATTCCAGGTCGGCCTCGGTATCGCCCACCGCGATACCCAGCAGCACCAAAAGCCCACGGCCGATCCTCGCCTGTTCGTTGCCCCCGATGTGTACGGAAGCTTCGCTTACCCGCTGGACAATGGCACGCATCCTACTCCACGCGTTGCTGGATGAATTCCCGAACCCGCTGCATCTTCTCCTCCTCCGCACCCCGGCCGGTTATGCCATCGCGCCAGTAACCGTAGGTGGCATTGGGCAAAAGGATGAAATAGCGCTCGAGTTCAGCAGCCATGTTCCGTACCGTGGGCAGGCCTTGATCGACGCTACGGTCCTTCAGGACCTGATCGTAGTCGGTAAGCTGGTCGCCTACCATGAGCACCACCCGATGTCCGCGTTGCACGCTGGCCCTACGTTCGGTCTTGTCGCTGGTGCCGGCCATGGTAAGGACATGCTCGGCATCGGCCATGGGGAAGCCATGGGCGGCCAGGTTGGCGATGGTGACAGCCGTTTCGTCGGCATCGCGGTTGGTGATGTAGAAGACAGTGCAGCCCCGCGAGGTGGCGTACTCCAGGAAATCCAGGGCACCGGGCACCGGCTGGGCCTGCGCACGCGCCGTCCACACCTTCCAGGTCTCGGGCGTGTAGGTCCTGCCCTCAAGCAGGTTCTCCAGTTCGTACGGGCTGTTGTCCAGCACGGTCTCGTCCACATCAACGATCACCGCAGGCGGCAGAGTGCCTGACTCCTGCAGGTTGGCATCCAGCTTCATGCGGGCATGGTCATAGGCCTGCTCGTATATCCAGGCCACCTCGGCCGAAGCATTCTGGTAGAGGGCCGCATTCACATTCTGCTGTGAAAGGGCGGCTTGAGGGTCTGGCGCTACGGGTGCCACCACCACGCTTCGTGTGGGGCTGCACGCTGACAGGGCAACACCAACGAACAGAACGAAATGGAACGGGGAACTGTATTTCATGGCATTCTGGGTTCAATCCACCCGATAGGGGCTTTCTTCATCGATGCCGGCCAGCATGTCCAGATAGCTCCGATAGCGGCTCGCAGCTACACGGCCTTCTTCAACGGCAGCGCGTACGGCACATCCCGGTTCATCCTTGTGCAGGCAGTTGTTGAAACGGCATTTGCTCTTCAGGCGGAACATCTCGGGGAATTGATCACCGATCTCGTCCTCTTCCATGTCCACCAGGCCGAAGCCCTTGATACCCGGCGTGTCGATGAGGAAGGTGGGACCCGCATCCTGCCCGTCCAGGTGCATTTCGTACATCTCGGCATTGGTGGTGGTATGCTGCCCTTTGCCGCTGGACAAGCTGATCTCCAAAGTGTGCAGTTCCAACTCGGGATCCATGGCATTCACCAGGGTGCTCTTACCTACTCCACTGTGACCCGCGACCAGGGTGGTCCTACCCCGGAGGATCTCGCGCACGGCATCCACCCCCACTCCTTTGATCGCTGAGGTGAGCACAGTGCGGTAGCCGATGGTCTCGTAGACATCCTGATACTCGGCCAGCATGTCCATATCGTCATCGTCCAGGTCGTCCAACTTGTTGAACACGATGATCACAGGTATCTCATACGCCTCGGCGGTAACGAGGAAGCGGTCGATGAAGGCCAGCGAAGTGCGCGGCCGGGCAACAGTTACCAACAGCAGCGCCTGGTCCACATTGGCAGCGATGACATGCCTGTGGTGCGAGAGGTTCACGCTCTTGCGCAC
>CAYQMC010000024.1:0-15887 GCA_964418285.1 uncultured Chryseobacterium sp. | reverse complement strand
CCATGGTCTTGTGCTTCGAAGCTGACGCGATCGCCCACGGCCAGCGGGTTGGTGCTCTTCCAACCCTTGATCCGCAACTTACCCTTGGCCACACAGTCGTGCAGGGTACCGTCATCGGCCCGCACGAGGTAGCGGCTTCCGGTGCTGCGCATGACAAGGCCTTGGAGCATGGCCCAAAGATCACATGATCGGATGATCCATTCCCTTACCAGGGCCAAATACCCGGCAAAGCAGGCCTTCCACCTACCGCGATGCACCGTATTCCGGTCCTCTGCCCTCGGTTCGGCCGATCATGTGATCTTTGGGCCCATCATGGCAATAGAGGTAGATCACATCACCAAGCTCTACGGCGAACAAAAAGCGCTGGACAACATCTCGTTCGGGATCGGCGAACATGAGGTGGTCGGCTTCCTGGGCCCCAACGGCGCGGGCAAGAGCACAATGATGAAGATCCTCACCTGCTTCGTGCCTCCCACCAGCGGCGACGCCCGTGTGTGCGGCTTCGATACGCGAACCCACAGCATGGATGTGCGCCGCAACGTGGGCTACCTGCCCGAGCACAACCCGCTCTACCTGGACCTGTACGTTCGCGAATACCTGGACTTCGTGGCGGGCATCCATGGCCTGAAGGACCGCACCAGCCGGGTGAACAAGATGGTGGAGCTGGTGGGCCTGGGTCGCGAACAGCACAAACGCATCGGCCAGTTGAGCAAGGGCTACCGCCAGCGCGTTGGCCTGGCACAGGCCATGATCCACGATCCCCAGGTGCTGATCCTGGACGAACCCACCAGCGGCCTGGACCCGAATCAACTGATGGAGATCCGCGGTGTTATCAAGGAAATCGGCCGCACCCGGACGGTGATGCTGAGCACACACATCATGCAGGAGGTCGAGGCCATCTGCGATCGCGTGATCATCATCGACCGCGGGACGCTGGTGGCCGACGACAAGGCCAGCACCTTGCGCAGCAACAGCCAACAGCGCGCTGCACTGGAGGTGGAGTTCGATTCCGCTGTGCAGGCCAACCTGCTGCTCAACATCAGTGGAGTGTTGCAGGCCAAGCGCGGTGAAGGCAACGCGTGGCTCCTGGCGCACAATGCCGGAACGGACATCCGCCCTGCTGTGTTCCGATTTGCAGTGGACAATGGCCTGCAGGTACTCGGCTTGCAAAAGAGCGAGCGCGGCCTGGAGGACGTGTTCAAGGAGTTGACGCGGAAATAGACCAAGGGCGCCATCCCGCCCTGCTCCGCTCCGTCAGAACTTCAGAGCCACGCCGATGCTGGCATAGGATATCCCATAGCCCAGCTCCATCTGTGCGGCAAGGCTTTCCGTGAAAAAGTACCGGGCACCCACAAGCGCACTCAGGCCGATGCCACTGGAGGCGCTCGAAGTCGTGGTCGGGAAGCCTGTGGGATAGCGCGTATCATCGGTCCACCTCACACTGTTGTAGCTCAGCAGGAGCCCACCATACACATCCAGCTCGTCGATGCCATGCCACTCGTTGTAGTGCCAGGATCCACGAACACCAACAATGGTGTAGCGCCAGCTCCAGTCGTACTCGAAACCTGGGCCGGCATATCGATAGGCCAGGCTCTTGAATCCCAGGTAGCCACCGACACCGAGCACTCCGGGCCCAAGGTCCATCAAGCCATGCTCGTATGCAAGGCCCAGCGCCGGGGTCTGTGATGAGTAGACCGACGATGCGCCGTAGCGGCCACCGAGACCGATGCTGAAGGAAGCAACATCGTCCCCAACCCCGAATGATTGGGCCTGCGTGGTGCTGTGTGCTGCGAAGCAGGCTGCTGCAGCGAAAAGAAGTGTGCGGATGCTCATGAGGAATGGACCAGGTCTTGGAGGCAGCAAGTATATCGTGCCGGATACAACACTTCAATGCCGTGGCACCGGTAGTTGCGCACAACTTGCCATTCGACCTTTGCAACACAGGCTGCGGTTGATAAAGAGCGCTTGCCATACACGGCGGAAATCATTCCTTTGCGGGCCGTCCGACGCTTCGCATCCTGCCTGAAGCACGACCCCGCAAGAGACCCATGCCATACCTATTCACCTCCGAGTCCGTTAGCGAAGGCCATCCTGACAAGGTAGCCGACCAGATCAGCGATGCGTTGATCGACCACTTCCTTGCCTTCGACCCCGACAGCAAGGTGGCCTGCGAAACGCTCGTTACCACCGGGCAGGTGGTGCTTGCCGGCGAAGTGAAGAGCAAGGCCTACCTGGATGTGCAGCAGATCGCCCGCGATGTGATCGCCAAGATCGGATACACCAAGAGCGAATACATGTTCGAGGCCCACAGTTGTGGGGTTCTTAGTGCCATCCATGAACAAAGTCCGGACATCAATCAAGGTGTTGAACGTCGGAAGAAGGAAGAGCAAGGCGCCGGCGACCAAGGCATGATGTTCGGCTACGCCACCAACGAGACGGATAATCACATGCCCCTGGCCCTGGACCTGAGCCATTGGTTGCTCAAGGAACTCGCTGCCATCCGGCATGAAGGCAAGGTGATGACCTACTTGCGCCCTGATGCCAAGAGCCAGGTGACCATCGAGTACAACGACAACAACCAACCTGTGCGCATCGATGCGATCGTGGTGAGCACCCAGCACGACGACTTCGTGAAGCCCACCGGCGCCAGCAAAGCCGCCAAGGACGCGGCCGACAAGGCCATGCTGGACCGGATCAAGCAGGACATCATCGGTATCCTCATACCACGCGTCAAGAAGCAACTGAGCAAGCGTGTACAAGCCCTGTTCGGCAAGGATATCACCTACCACATCAACCCCACCGGCACCTTCGTGATCGGAGGTCCCCATGGCGATACCGGCCTTACCGGACGCAAGATCATCGTGGACACCTACGGCGGCAAAGGCGCACATGGCGGCGGTGCCTTCAGCGGAAAGGACCCCAGCAAGGTCGACCGCAGCGCGGCATACGCCACGCGCCACATCGCCAAGCATTTGGTGGCAGCCGGTGTGTGCGACGAAGCCCTGGTACAGGTGGCCTATGCCATTGGCGTGGCGAAGCCTGTCGGGCTGTATGTGAACACATACGGAACCGCCAAAGTGGAAATGAACGACGGTCAGATCGCCAAGGTGATCAGCGGCATGAAGGAGTTCGATATGCGCCCCTACTTCATCGAACAGCGCTTTGCGCTTCGCACTCCCATCTACAGCGAGACCGCAGCGTATGGACACATGGGGCGCAAGAGCGTTACGGTTACCAAGAAGTTCGAGAACGCAGGGCAGAAAGCCACCGTCAAAGTGAAGCTTTTCCCTTGGGAGGAGCTGAACGCTTTGGGTGCTGTGAAGAAGGTGTTCAAGCTGTAGAACGCCACATGTGGCAATGCTCGACCGAAAGGTCAGGCTCCTTTTGAACCGTTGTTTGTGGGATCCACTGGATCAACTACATTTGCAGCCCATTTCCCGGAATACCATGTATGCCATCGTCGACATCGCAGGCCAGCAATTCAAAGTAAAGCAGGCCCAAAAGCTGAAAGTGCACCGCCTCGAAGCCGAGGAAGGAAAGCAGGTGGAGCTTGATAAAGTGCTGCTGTTGAGCGACGGCAAGACCATCACCGTTGGCACCCCCACCGTGGAAGGTGCCCGCATCGCAGCCACGGTGATCAGCCATGGCAAGGGCGATAAGGTCCTGGTGTTCAAGAAGAAACGCCGCAAGGGCTATCAGAAACTGAACGGTCACCGCCAATACATCACCGAACTCTGGATCGAAGCGATCCTGGGTAAAGGCGAGAAGTTCGACGCAAGCAAGAGCAGCGCTCCAAAGCCCATCGTGAAGGTCCACCAGCCTGCGAAGAAGACGAAGGTGGCCAAGGCCGAAGTGGTTACCAAGGCTCCGGCCAAGAAAGCGGCTCCCAAGAAGGCAGCAGCCAAGAAAGCGGCTCCGAAAAAAGCCGCTGCGAAGAAGGCTGCCCCTAAAAAGGACGATAAGAAGTAACACCTCGGCTGCGCTCGGACCGGCATTCCTGTCGCCACAAGTAGAGCAGCCTACACGATCAAGACCATAGAGCCATGGCACACAAGAAAGGTGCGGGTAGTACCGACAACGGACGCGAATCGCACAGCAAACGACTCGGCGTGAAACTCTTCGGAGGACAGACCGCCATTGCCGGCAACATCATCGTGCGCCAGCGCGGCACCAAGCACCACCCCGGCAAGAATGTCGGTATCGGTGTGGACCATACGCTGTTCGCTACGGCCGACGGTGTGGTGACCTTCCGCAAGACCCGCGGCGAGCGCAGCATCGTAAGCGTGCTTCCGGTTGGAGTGCCGGTGAGCAGCCCTGCCCCCAAGGCCAAGGCCGCTCCAAAAGCCGCTCCAAAGGCGGACGACCTCACCAAAGTAGAAGGTATTGGCCCCAAGATCGCTGAGTTGTTCAACGCGGCTGGTATCAACAGCTTCGCCGAACTGGCTGCCACCTCCGTGGAGCGCCTGCAGGAGATCCTCGATGGCGCCGGTTCCAACTACTCCGCACACAACCCGGGCACCTGGCCCAAGCAGGCCGAACTGGCCGCTGCGGGTAAGTGGGACGAACTGAAGGCCTGGCAGGACGAGCTGGACGGCGGCAAATAAGCCTCCTCACACGAACCCCTGAGAAGCCCTCCCACAAGAGGGCTTTTCCTTTTTGCACCCGGCCTTTGCCCCCGAGCGGGTCGGCTATCTTCGCACACCGATACTTCTACCCTCCATCCGTTCCCATGCTTGAGCTACAGTTCCTTCGCGAACACCGGGACGAGGCCGAACAGCGCCTCGCCAAACGCAACATCGACGTACAGGGCTTGCTGGATACGGCACGCTCGCTGGACGATACCCGCCGCAGCACACAGACCGAACTCGATACCCGCCTGGCCGAACTGAACGGGCTGAGCCGCACCATCGGCGAGTTGATGAAGGCCGGCAAGAAGGAGGAAGCTGAGGCGGCCAGAGCGCGCACGACGGACCTGAAGGCCAGCACCCAAGGGCTGAAGGAGAAGCTGGAAGCCACCGAAAAGGCTTTGCACGACCACCTCTGTACCATACCCAACACACCCAATGCCAGGGTGCCTGAAGGGACGACCCCCGAAGAGAATACCGTGGTACTGCAGGAAGGAGCTATCCCCACCTTGCATGAAGGTGCTAAACCGCACTGGGAACTCGGCGAGGAATACGGTTTCCTGCATATGGACCTGGGCGTGAAAGTGACGGGAGCCGGTTTCCCCGTGTACAGCGGCCAGGGCGCCAAGCTTCAACGGGCGCTCATCAGCTTCTTCCTGGATAGGGCCACCGAGGCCGGCTACCGCGAGATCATTCCACCGCACTTGGTGAACGAGGCCAGTGCCTTCGCCACGGGGCAATTGCCCGACAAGGAAGGACAGATGTACCATGCCACGGTGGACGACCTGTACCTGATACCGACAGCCGAGGTCCCCATCACCAACCTGTACCGCGACGAGCTGTTGGAAAGCGATGCCCTGCCGGTGAGAATGGTGGGCTATACGCCTTGCTTCCGCCGCGAGGCAGGCAGCTATGGCGCTCATGTGCGTGGCTTGAACCGGGTACACCAATTCGACAAGGTCGAGATCGTGCGCATCGAGAAACCCGAGAACAGCTATGCTGCGCTGGAGGAGATGGTGGAACATGTGAAGGGACTGCTGCGCGCTCTGGAACTCCCCTACCGCCAGTTGCTGCTCTGCGGAGGTGACATGGGTTTCGCCAGCGCAATGACCTACGATATGGAGGTGTACAGCGCTGCCCAGGAACGCTGGCTCGAAGTAAGCTCCATCAGCAACTTCGAGACCTTCCAGAGCAACCGAATGAAGCTGCGCTTCCGGGGTGATGACCGCAAACCACGCCTGCTCCACACGCTCAATGGCAGTGCCTTGGCCTTGGCACGCATCGTCGCTGCCATCCTGGAGAACAACCAGACCTCCGAAGGCATTCGTATCCCAAAGGCCCTGCAACCCTACACGGGATTCACCCTGATCACTAAATGAACCGTGGCATACTGTTCGCGTCATTGATCGCGTTCGCCTGGAGCGGGCTGGGCCTGGCGTGCAGAACCCCGGCCAATGAACTGCAGATCAAGACCCTGGATGGTATGATCACCCGTGTCGAAGCCGCCAAGCTCACCCTCAACGAATTGGACCGCATCCGATACGACCGTGCCGCTGCGTTGTACCGATCGGATGCGCCACGGTTCATGGAACGCTTCAAGGATACACTGGACCGCGCTACCGCGCTGCGTTTGGGCAACCACTTCAACGTGCTCAGGGCAGCCGGGGAAATGGGCAATGATCACGACAGCATAGCGAGCGATCTTGTCGATTCCAAAGAGCGGCTGCGTGCCCTGCGCCATGATATGGTGAACGGCGCCATGGACGCTGAAGAGACCACAGTGATCCTGACCAACGAAGCAACGGCCCTGGAGGTGCTGGATGCGCAAGTACGACAAGTCATCACGAACTACCGGGCTGTTCAACGTGCGTGGGACGACCTTGCTTCCGTGGATTCACTGCTGGCCGAGGGCCCGCGCAACACCATGCAGCCATGAAGCTCCTGTGTACCCTCATCCTGCTCTTCCTCGGCTTGGTGCCCACCATGCTGAACGCACAACCCGGCACCGATGAACAATTGGCCGCGCAGTACTACCAGCAGGGCGATTACGAGCGTGCCGTGCTCTACTACGAGAAGCTCTACCGCAAACAGCCTACCGACCATCACTACGAACAGCTGTTCAAGAGCTACACCGGCCTGCAGAACATCGAAGCAGCCGAAAAACTGGTAAAGAGCCATCAGAAGAAGCATTCCGAGAACCCCCGTTTCGCCATCGATCTGGGCAGCCTGTACCGCATGATCGGGCAGGACGATAAGGCGGAGAAGGAATTCGACCGCGCGATGAAGATGATGAGGCCCGAGCAGGGCAGCGTTCGCGCAATGGCGAACGCGTTCCAACGAGCGAACGAACTGGACCTGGCACTGGAGGCCTATGACCGTGGGCAAAAGATGATCAAGGATGGGCAGGTGTTCCATTATGAAGTGGCCAACCTCTACGCCATCAAAGGCGATGTGCCCAAGATGGTCACCGCCTACATGGACCTCCTCTCGGCAAACGAGGCGTACATCCAAGCGGTGCAGAACAGCCTGTCGCGGTACATGGATCTTGAAGCGAACGACGAGCGCACCGAACTGCTGCGAACCGAACTATTGCGTCGCATCCAACGGGACCCGGAGCGCACCATCTTCCAGGAGCTGCTCATCTGGATGTACATCCAACAAAAGGACCTGAACGCAGCCTTCGTGCAAAGCAAGGCCATGGACAAACGCTTCGACGAAGGAGGTGGGCGCCTGCTGGAGCTTGCCATGATCGCGCAAGCGAACGGCGACCATGGAACGGCCTTCAAATGCTACGAGTACGTGGTTTCCTTGGGCCGCAATGATGCGAACTACATACAGGCACGTCTCGGTGCGGTGGAGACCCGCTTCGAGCAACTCCTCGAACAGCCCGAACCCACCACTGACGATCTGCTCGACCTGGACCAACGATTCGGTTCCACGCTCGAAGAATTGGGACTGAACAAGAATACCGTTCAACTGCTGCGTGACCGGGCTCGTTTGAACGCCTACCATCTCTACAGGCACGCCGAGGCCATCGCCTACTTGGAGTCCGGTATTGCCCTGCCAGCGGTGGACCCTTCCACCAAGGCCCAATTGAAACTGGACATCGGCGATGTACACCTGCTGATGGGAGATATCTGGGAAGCCAGCTTGTACTACTCCCAGGTGGACCTCGATTTCAAGTACGATATCCTGGGGCACGAGGCTCGATTGCGCAATGCCAAGGTCTCCTTCTACGCCGGGGATTTCCTCTGGTCGCAAGCCCAGCTCAGTGTGCTGAAGGCCAGCACCAGCAAGCTCATCGCCAACGATGCCATGGAGCTCTCCCTGCGCATCACCGACAACCTGGGACTGGACAGCAACAGCGTACCCTTGAGCTACTTCGCGCGGGCGGAACTGCTGCGCGTGCAACACCGCTACGACGAGTCGCTCGCCGTTCTGGACAGCCTTACCACGGAATTCCCCATGCACAGCCTGGGCGATGATGTGTTGTATGAGCGCTACCGGATCGCCTATGCGCGCCATCTGTATCCCGATGCCGCGGCCTTCCTGGAAAAACTGCTGGAGCTTTACCCCCTGGATATCCTGGTGGACAATGCACTGCTGGACCTGGGCCGTCTTTACGAGGACCGGATCAAGGACAAGGACAAGGCGATGGCGTTCTACGAGAAACTCCTTTTCGAGCAGACCGGAAGCATCTTCGTCCCCGAAGCACGGGAGCGCTATCGCAGACTGCGGGGGGATACGCTGGATGTGCAGGACGCGCCGGACAGCCCGCACCAACACCCATGATCATCTACAACGTAACCGTGAACATAGACCACGATGCCCACGATGCGTGGGTGCTGTGGATGCGTACGACCCACATCCCTGAGGTGATGGCCACCGGCCACTTCGTGGAAAGCCGCATGTTCCGGATCCTGGCCGAGGATGAAGGGGGCATCACCTATGCCATCCAATACGCAGCACCGGACATGGCCGCCTACGAGCGCTACCTTACGGAACACGCGCCCCGCTTGCAACACGCAGCACAGCAGGAATTCGGTGGACGCTTCGTGGCCTTCCGCACCTTGCTGGAACATGTTGCCACACAAGCGAAGGTGCCCGGCGGAACAACCAGCGGAGCATGACGGGCGGCGTGAAAGCCAAGAAACGCTTCGGACAGCACTTCCTCAAGGAAGATGACATCGCGCGGCGCATTACCGAGGCCCTTACGCACCACGGGGACTACCGGACGGTGATCGAAGTAGGACCCGGGACCGGTGCTCTTACCAAACATTTGGTGGACCGCAGCGACATCGACCTCTGGTGTGTGGAACTGGATAAGGAGGCCGCAGCACACGTACAGGAACATTTTCCCGGTCTGGGCGACCGGCTCATCATTGGCGACCTCCTTCGGTTGGACCTGAAAGCTTTGTTCAAGGGACCTTTCGCGATCATCGGCAACTTCCCGTACAACATCAGCACGCAGATCGTCTTCCAAGTGCTGGAGAACAAGGACCAGTGTACCGAAGTGGTGGGTATGTTCCAAAAGGAGGTGGCGGACCGGATCCGTGCCGTACCCGGCAGCAAGACCTATGGCATAACGAGCGTGCTGGCGCAAGCGTTTTACAAGGTGACACAGGTGATGAACGTGGAGCCGGGCTCCTTCATCCCGCCACCCAAGGTGCGCAGTGCCGTGATCCGCATGCAACGGAACAGCGTGGTGGCGCTGGACTGTGACGAAGCCCTCTTCTTCCGCGTGGTGAAGACCGCCTTCAACCAGCGTCGAAAAACACTGCACAACGCCCTGAAGGCACTGCCCGAGCTGAACAACCGCGTCCCGGAAGCCTATGCCGGGAAACGTGCTGAACAGCTTACTGTCCAGGATTTCGTGGCCTTGACACAGGCGGCTTCGGCCGGGTCACACGTTCCCGCAAGCGCGTCTTCGTAGCTTCGCACGGCGCCTGCCAGCACGGGCGCGAAGATCCGCGCAAATCCATGTCGTTCGAGCTCACCAAACCACTGCTGGAGCAGATCCGCAACGATGTGGCGGATGGCCGCGATTCGTCGGTGCAGGCCTTGCTGGGCGAACTGCACCCGGCGGATATCGCCCAGGTGATCGATCGCCTCAGTGAAGAAGAGGCGGTCTACGTATTCCGCCTGCTCGACAATGAAGAATCGGCCGAAGTGCTGCTGAACCTGGAGGAGGATACGCGCGAAGACCTCATGCGTTCCCTCACCAGCCGCGAGATCGCGGAGGACGTGCTGGAACACATCGACTCGGACGATGCCGCCGACGTGATGGCCGAGCTGCCCGAGGAGAAGCAGCGTGAGGTCATCGCCCTGCTGGATGACAAGGAGCAGCGCGAGGACCTGGAGGAACTGCTGGGCTACCCGGAAGGGACCGCCGGAGCACTGATGGCCAAGGAACTTGTGAAGGTGCGCACGGATTGGACCGTGGCCCGTGCCATCGTGGAGATGCGCAGGCAGGCCCACGAAGTGGACCATGTGTACACCATCTATGTGGTGGACAAGGACGAGAAGCTCTTCGGGGTGCTCCCCTTGAAACAACTGCTTTTCTCGGCGGAAAGCACGCGCACACTGATCAAACACATCTGTGAGGACGATGTTGTGAGCGTGAAGGCCGATACGGATGTGGAGGAAGTGGTGAAGCTGATGAAGCGCTACGATGTAGTGGTGCTTCCCGTAGTGGACGACAACGACAACCTGATCGGCCGGATCACCTTCGACGACGTGATGGACGTGATGACCGAGGAGGCCACGGAGGACTACCAGCTGGCCAGCGGTATCAGCGAGGATGTGGACGCATCGGACAGCCCCTTGGTGCAGGTGCGTGCACGACTCCCGTGGTTGCTGATCGGCCTGGCCGGCGGTATCCTGTCCTCCCAGATCATCGCTCAATACGAGGACGAGTTGCGCATCGACCCCAAGATGGCCTTCTTCATGCCGCTGATCGCTGCAACAGCCGGGAATGTCGGAGTCCAATCAAGTGCCATCGTGGTACAGGGGCTGGCAGCCGGCACAATGGACGGTGTCAACCTCCTGGCCCGATTGTGGAAGGAATTGCGCGTTGCCGTCCTGTCGGCCCTGGTCTGCGGCATCCTCATCTTCCTGGTGAACCTGGCCCTTCAGCAAAGCCAGGCCCTGAGCTATACCGTGAGCATCGCCCTCTTCACGGTGATCCTTACAGCTGCCATGTTCGGCACCATGATCCCCTTGTTCCTGGATCGTCTTAAGGTGGACCCCGCTATGGCCACCGGTCCCTTCGTGACCACGCTCAACGACATCACGGGCCTGCTCACGTATTTCACCGTGGGTCATTTCATGTACGACCTCTTCTCCTGAAACCGGTGAACCTGTGAGGATCGCCTTTGTCGATAGTGTCCACCCCCTGCTCGAGGAACGACTTCAGCGTGCTGGACACACGTGTACCAACCTGCATACGGTCGAACAGGCCGCACTTGCGACAGCCCTTGACGGTGTTCAAGGCATTGTGGTGCGCAGCAGACATCTCCCTGCGGCCCTGCTGGCGCTGTTACCTGGGCTTCGCTTCATAGCGCGCGTGGGATCCGGCCTGGAGAACATCGACCAGGAGTTCTGCCGTACGCATCGGATCTCCGTGATGAACTCTCCGGAAGGCAACAGGGATGGCGTGGGCGAATGGTGCGTGGCGCAAACTCTGGCCCTGTTGAAACACCTGCCACGAGCCAACCAACAGGTGCACGAAGGCCTGTGGCAGCGCGAAGCGAACCGGGGCGCCGATCTGTTCGGCAAGACCGTCGGCATCATCGGCTTCGGGCACATGGGCAGTGCCTTCGCGGAGAAGTTGCAAGGCTTCGGGGTACAGGTGCTTGCCCACGACAAATACCGTAAGGGCTTCGCGACAGGACATGTCGCAGAGGTGAACATGGACGAGTTGCTATCGGAAAGCGATATCATCAGTTTGCACCTACCGTTGAGCGAGGAGACCCATTACTTCGCGGATCGCGCATTCTTCGATCGACCGAAAAAGCCGATCTGGTTCCTGAATTCGTCCCGTGGTCCTATCGTGGAGAGCGTGGCGCTTCTGGATGCCACGGATGATGGTCGGGTGCTTGGTGCGGCCCTTGATGTGCTGGAATACGAACGCTCCGACCTCGGCAGCCTTGATCACACGTTGGATCCGGCGACCTTGCGAAGGCTGCTGGACCATCCCGGCATCCTGCTATCGCCCCACATCGCGGGGGTTACCCACGAAGGCAAACTGAAGATGGCCGAAGTACTTGCCGAGAAGATCCTCAATGCATTTCCGAATGGCGAACAGTAGCCCCCTTGTTGGCACTGCCTTGGCAGCGCTGGCCTTATCAGCCTGTACACCCATGCAGAACCTCCACCCCGATGTCCACGGTCACCGCGGTTGCCGCGGACTGCTGCCCGAAAACACCATTCCTGGTTTCCTGAAGGCTGCTGAGCTGGGCAGTGATGTGCTCGAGCTTGACGTTGTCCTTAGCGGGGATAATGCGGTGATCGTATCCCATGAACCATGGATGAGCAGCACCATCTGCCTGGATCCGGACGAACAGCCCATCCCACTGGACCAGGAACGCGCGATCAACCTGCACCGCATGACGGTGGCAGAGATCCAAGCCTATGATTGCGGCAGCCTGGCACATCCCCGATTCCCGGATCAAAAGCAGGTTGCGGCCTTCAAACCGACCTTGCGCCAGGTGGTGGAGGAAACCGACGAGTTCGCCTTGTTCGCAGGCTTGGTCAATCCCTCGTACAACATCGAGATCAAGAGCGATCCCGAGTGGTATGGCACCTACCAGCCGGAGCCTGAAGCCTACGCGCGTCGCATCATCAAGGAGGTCGACGACCTGGGGATCACCGGCCGCTGCATCATCCAATCCTTCGACCCGGCCATCCTGGAAGTGGTACACGCGGAGCGGCCGGACATCGTGCTGGCCTTCCTGGTGGAGAACAGCGACGGGCTGAAGAAGAACCTGAAGCGATTGAGCTTCAAGCCCCAGATCTACAGTCCGTACTTCGAGCTCGTGGACAAGAAAGTGTTGGAGAAACTGCGCGAGGAAGGTATCGAACTGGTGGTGTGGACCGTGAACGAGAAGAAGGACATCAAGCGGATGCTGGAACTTGGTGTGGATGGCATCATCAGCGACTACCCGGACCGGGTGGTGACAGAGCTGGAAGGGCGCGAGTGATCACTTCACCACGAAACGCGCCGTGACCCGGCTACGTTGCTCGATGAGCACCTCGCGGCCTGCCGTCAAACGCTCCAAGGTGGCCTCATCATAGTGCCGCACGGTGATCAACTCCAGGCCGGTATTATAACGCACCTCGTAATCCTGTGAAAGGTCCCCGATCAAGGCCTGGCTGCGAGGCGTGTCGTCCACCACCACACTGAACGCCAAGGCACTGTTCTGCATCAGATCGATCCGCACATTGGCCCGTGCGAACAGCCCGAAAATGTGGTGCAGGTTCTCCTCCACCACGAAGCTGAGATCGCGGGGTGTGATGCTGATCAATAGCTGGTTCAGCTTCACGATGAACGAAGGGATCAGGGAGTCGCTCTCGTTCACATCATTGATCGTGCTACCCGGCGCATTCAGGTCCATGAAGGAGCGCACGTAGAGCGGGATATGCATCTGCTGCAAGGGTTGCAGCGTGCGTGGATGGATCACACTGGCGCCGAAGTAACTGAGCTCGATCGCCTCGCGGTAACTGATGTGGCTCAGGAGTTTGGTGTCTGGGAAGCGGTTCGGATCGGCGTTGAACATACCGGGTACATCCTTCCAGATGGTGACGCTTTCGGCATCCAACAGGTAGGCGAAGATCGCAGCGCTGAAGTCCGACCCTTCCCGGCCAAGTGTGGTCGTGAAGCCTTCCTCAGTGGCACCCATGAAACCTTGGGTGATCACTGGGAACTGCACCGGCTCCTGTCCATCATCACTGGAAAAGGCCTCCCTGACCAAAGCCTCGCTCGCCCTCCAGTCCACACGGGCACTGCGGTACAGCGCATCGGTACGCACCAGGTCGCGGGCATCCATCCAGGAACATAGCTCCAGCTCCTCGCTGAGGTAGGCGCTGACGATCTGCGTGCTCCACAGTTCGCCGTAGCTCACGACCTGGTCGTAGTCCTGATCGGGGTTGTCCGTGGGTGTGCCACCGAGCAACTCTTCCAACTCGCTGAAATACTCCAGCAGCCAGGCCTCTGCCTCTTCGAAGCCGGGCACCACTTCTTGCAGGACCTTGAGATGGACCTGGCGCAAGGCATCCACCTGACCCACCACCTGTTTGCCAGCACGCCAATCCCATACAATGGATTCCAGCGCGTTGGTGGTCTTACCCATGGCGCTCAAGACGACCAGGATCTCCTCCCCCGCAAAGTGCTTGAGCACCCTGGCCACATTGCGCACTCCGGCCGCATCCTTCACGCTGGCTCCACCGAATTTGAAGACCTTCATTGTGCAGCGATCTGCTTCAGTCGATCCAACTCGAGCGAGCCGTTGAGCCATTGGGGGTCCATCGCCGCGCCGAATCGCTCATAGAAACGAATGGCGTCGGTGTTCCAGTCCAGCACTTGCCATAACATGCCACTGTAGTTCTTCGAAACGGCGTATCGCGCACATTCGCGGAACAAGCGCTCCCCGATCCGTTGTCCCCGTGCACGTTCGGTCACCACGATGTCCTCCAGGTATAATCGGCGACCCTTCCATGTACTGTACCGTTCATAGCAAATGGCCAAGCCGATGATCTCCGTACCACGCTCTGCGACCCAGCCCAGCCAAACCGGATCCGTCCCGAATCCCGCCGCCATCATATGCTCCAGCGTTACCGTGACCGCTTCGGGCTCCTTCTCGAAGACAGCCAGCTCCTTGACCAAGGCCAGCATCTGTGGTACATCAGGGCCTTCAGCCCGACGGATCTTGATCTCCATGCCAGCAAAGATGACGATCTGCGCATCTTTGCAGCGCATTCGGACCACAGGGGAACGTTTTCTGTTCTTCTGATCGTCAGAAATTCCGATCCCCATGGCCTCCATCAAGACCCTCGCCGAGTTCATCGCCGAACGCCAGAACGAATTCACCTATGCCACGGGTGAACTGAGCCAGCTCCTTACCAGCTTCCGCCTGGCGGGGAAAATGGTGAACCGCGAAGTGAACAAGGCCGGACTGGCCGAGGATATCATCGGCGCACAGGGAACCGAGAACGTCCAGGGCGAACAGCAGCAAAAGCTGGACGTCTACGCCAACGACATCTTCCTGCGCCTGCTGCGCAGCCAGGGCATGGTATGTGCCGTGGCCAGCGAGGAGAACGACGACATCGTCCACTTCGACAACGGTGGAAAGTACGTGGTGGCCATGGACCCGCTCGATGGTAGCAGCAACATCGACGTGAATGTCAGCATCGGAACCATCTTCAGCATCTATCGTCGTTTGAGCGAAGGCCCGAAGGCCACGATGGAGGACTTCATGCAGCCCGGCAACGCACAGGTTGCGGCAGGCTACATCATCTATGGCAGCAGCACCATGCTGGTATACACCACCGGGCACGGCGTGAACGGGTTCACCCTGGACCCCAGCATCGGAACCTTCTGCCTGAGCCACCCGAACATGCAGACACCCGAAGAAGGGAAGATCTACAGCGTGAACGAGGGCAACTACTACGAGTTCAGCGACGGCGTGCGCAACTACATCGACGACTGCAAGCGCCAGCAGATGAGCGGTCGCTACATCGGCAGCCTGGTGGCAGACTTCCACCGCAACCTGTTGAAGGGCGGCATCTACCTCTACCCCGCCACCAAGAAGGCACCGAAAGGCAAACTGCGCCTCTTGTATGAAGCCAACACCCTGGCCATGATCGTGGAACAAGCCGGCGGCATGGCCACCGATGGTACCACGCGCATCCTGGACCTGAAGCCCACCGAGTTGCACCAGCGTTGCCCGCTGTATATCGGCAGCAAGGCGATGGTGGAGAAGGCGATGAAGAGCTGAGGCGGTCCCCCTTGGCAGTAAGGAAAGACGCGCGCTACTCCACCAGCAACCTGCTCAGCAAGGCGCGAACCGTCACGTGCTCGCTCCAGTTCGTGATGCGGTACTCGGTGCGCGTGGTGAAATTGACCACCAGACCCAGGTTGTTCGCTACCCCGAAGGCGATCGGTCGGCCACCGTTGAAGGCCATGGCCACATGCGTCAGGTCCGGAAGCGAACCATACGTGTGGCGCTCCGGCCGGTATCCGTCCAAGGCCTCGCCCACCACCTC
>CAYQMC010000023.1:0-24059 GCA_964418285.1 uncultured Chryseobacterium sp. | reverse complement strand
GAAGGCGGTCCTCCTGGGCCGCCTTCCTTATGTTCCCGAGTGCCCCCACGCCGGTCCGTTTCGATGCAAATATCATTCGCTCGCCTTCGCACTGCGGATGACCGATCACGTTCACATACGGTGCTCTCCTTCGGGATTCCCATCGTTACATGCCCATGGTCTTGGCCAACCTTTTTCAGAGAGGGTACTTTTGCACCATGCGGAATACTTCACGACCCATCATCAGGGGCCTCATGGCCTCCGGTCTTTACTTGTTCACCTTTGCTTGCTTCGCCCAGGTATCCTTCGGCGGCAAGCCTTGGGCGCAACACGGAGAAAAGCTTGGTCTGCCAGCGCCGCCGACCTTCCAGCTTCCTGCGCTGGACGTGGAGTCCCTACTCCAAGAGGACTTGCAACGTGCTGCCCAGGGGAACAAGCGTGAGCGTTTCGGTGTGAACCATGTGACGGACCTGGATCTGGGCAACAGTGGTGTGTGGAGCACCTTGTCCAACGGTGACCGGGTCTGGCGTTTGGACATCGTGTTGGAGGGAGCCATGAGCGTGAACTTCGAGTTCAGTGAGTACGTGGTGCCCGAGGGTGCCATGGTGCACGTTTACACGCCCTCCGGAGAGCGCCTCGGCGGGTTCACGGCGGAAAGCAACCCGGGGCATACCGAGTTGGGTGTGGGCCTGCTACCAGGCGATCGCATCACCGTGGAATATGATGAGCCATTCGCTGTTGCCGGTCAGGGCCACTTACGCATCGGTCGGGTCACGCAAGGCTACCGGGACAGCTTCGGCTTGAAGAAGGGCTTTGGCGAAAGCCTGGCCTGCAACAACAACGTCATTTGTCCCGAGGGTGATCCCTGGCGCGACCAGATCCGGTCGGTGGCACGCATCGTGGTGAATGGCGGCGACTGGTGCACCGGTTCACTGATCAATAATTGTGCGGAGGACGGAACTCCACTATTCCTCACGGCCGACCATTGCCTGGGAGGCAACGTGGGTACCTGGGTCTTCGCCTTCAATTGGGAAAGCTCCTCCTGCCCGAACAACGTGAATACCCCGATGAACCAAACGGTGAGCGGCGCGCAATTGCTGGCCACCAATCCAGGGTCCGATATGGCGTTGCTGCAATTGAACAGCATTCCGCCATCCAGCTATGAGGTGTTCTACAGTGGCTGGGATGCCTCCGGAGATGCACCCACATCGCAGGTCGGCATCCATCATCCTTCCGGAGATCAGAAGAAGATCAGCTTCAATGGGCAGACCAGCTCGGTGCAACCCTATGGCGCTGCAAGCACCTGGGAGGTGGATACCTGGGATGACGGCACCACCGAAGGAGGAAGCAGCGGCAGCGGTCTTTGGGACCAGAACGGAAGACTTGTAGGCCAGCTTTTCGGAGGCACTTTCGGGTGCAATTGCACCGACTACTACGGCCGCTTCAACGTCAGCTATCCGGTCATCGACGACATTCTTGGTGGCTGTGGACTGGTGCTTGACGGGTATGATCCGAACGCCACCTCCTTCGCCGTGGACGGCGCTTTGCAAGGCATCGGTGGCGTGCCCACATCGCTGTGCAACAACTCCACCATAGAACCGGAGGTTTCGATCCGCAATGCCGGTACGCTGGTGCTTTCCAGCTTGGTCTTGAATTGGGAGTTGGATGGTGGGGCAAGCGGGCAGGAGAACTGGACCGGATCGTTGGCCCCCGGCGCGACCACCACGGTAAGCCTTGGCTCCATCACTGCCAACAACGGCAACAATACCCTGACGGTGACCGCAAGTCTGCCCAATGGACAAGCGGACCAGAACGCCGCCAATAATTTGCGGACCTTCAGCTTTTCCGTCGCTGTGCCGGGTAACGAGGGGCAACTGTCCATTGTGCTGGACGACTACGGGTCCGAGACCACCTGGACAATAACGCCACAGGGTGGCGGAGCTGTTCTGGCAAGTGGTGGACCCTATGCGGATGATTCGGAGGGCCAGGTGGAGGTCACCGGCTTCTGCCTGCCGGACGGTTGCTACACACTGACGATGTTGGACGATTACGGGGATGGCATCTGCTGCGAGTACGGTGAAGGCAGTTATACGGTGACCGGCAGCTCAGGTGCGCTTGTGAGCGGCAATGGCCAATTCGAGGATGATATCACACATGACTTCTGTCTGCTCAGCACTGGTGTGGAAAGCAACGGCATGCAAGGGGTGGCATTGCGCCCCAATCCCAGCACGGGCCTGGTTGAACTACAGGTACCCCAAGGCTTGGGCGATGCCTCGCTGGAGGTTCTTGATGCCACAGGACGGCTCGTATTGGGTCGGTCGGTGTCGGCCGGTACCGTGTTGGTGACCTTGGAACTTGGTGCGCATCCGGCCGGCGTGTATCTGGTGCAGCTCCGTACCCCGGGTGCGCTCTTCACAGAACGGTTGGTGCTGGCGCGCTGATCGCTTGCACGATCATCCATTCTTGAAGGCGGTCCCATGGGGCCGCCTTCGCTGCATTCGGATGTGTGGTGCAACGCCATTTGGAAGTGCCCACGGTCCTGATCGACACCTCACGGACGTGCGTACCTTGGGTACATGCCGATCGACGGTAAAGCCATCAAGGGCAGGGGTGCTGCGGAACAGGTACCCAATCGCTTCCTGAAGCAGAGCAGGGGCGTGGTGCATTGGGAGGGCGTGGATGAAGTGGAAGAGCCCGATACGCGCACACGCTTTGTTTTCGATGATGCGAAGACCATCGTGAACAAGGTGGTTTCACCGGACATCCCCCTGAACTGGAGCATGAACCCCTATCAGGGCTGCGAGCACGGCTGTGCCTACTGCTACGCCCGACCTACGCACGAGTACTGGGGCTACAGCGCGGGGTTGGATTTCGAGCGAGTGATCATCGTGAAACGCAATGCGCCCGAGCTGCTGCGGAAGACGCTGATGAGCAGGAAGTGGGCGCCGGAGCCCATCATGCTGTCGGGCAACACGGATTGCTACCAACCGATCGAGCGCAAGGAGAAGCTCACGCGACGCTTGCTGGAGGTGATGTTGGAATTCAAGCAACCCGTGGGGCTGATCACCAAGAACGCGCTGGTCCTGCGCGATCTCGATATCCTCGACGAACTGGCGCAGCATGGCCTGGTCTCGGTAGCGATCAGCCTCACCACACTGGATGAGGAGCTACGGCGCGTGATGGAGCCGCGCACCAGCACCGGGGCACAACGCGTGCGTGCTATAGCAGAATTATCAGCGGCCGGCGTTCCCACCATGGCGATGATCGCGCCCATCATACCCGCACTGAACGAGCCTGAGATCCCGCGGCTGTTGGAGGCCGCGGCCGACGCGGGTGCCTTGGCGGCCAGTTACACCATCGTGCGCACCAACGGCGCCGTGAAGCCCGTGTTCGACAACTGGTTGCACACGCATTTTCCCGATCGTGCTGCGAAGGTCATCGCGCAGATCAGCGCGATGCACGGTGGCTCCGTCAGCGACACGGAGTTCGGGCGTCGGATGAAGGGCGAGGGGGAGTTCTCAAGCACCGTTCGGCAGATGTTCCGGGTGATGCAGCGCCGCTTGTTCGCGGGGCGCAGCATGCCGGCACTGAACGCCGAGCTTTTCCAGCGGCCCGAGGAAGGGCAGTTGGACCTCTTCACGGGAAGTGCCTCGACCGGTCGAGCTTGACTTCCTCCGCGCTCATTACCGGGACCTATATTCACCCCAGGCAATACATCGCTGTCTTTTGCGGGGCCAGCACAGGCCACGATCCCACCTACTTGGAAGCAGCCCGCAAGGTGGGCCGTTCATTGGCGCAGCGTGGTATCGGTGTGGTGTATGGTGGTGGGCATGTGGGCCTGATGGGTGCCGTGGCCGATGCCGCCATGGAAGCAGGCGGCACCGTGGTGGGGGTGATCCCCACCTTCATGACGCACAAGGAGCTGGCGCACGATCGCATCACCGAGCTGGTCATGGTCGGCGACATGCACGAGCGCAAGATGGTGATGCACGAACGTAGCCAGGCGGTGATCGCCCTTCCCGGTGGTTTCGGTACCATGGACGAACTCTTCGAACTGCTCACCTGGCGGCAGCTCGGTCTGCACGCCAAGCCCATGGGCCTGCTGAACGTGAACGGCTATTACGACGGACTGCTTGCCCAGATGACGCACATGGAGCGCGAGGGCTTCCTGCACGATGATACGCGCGTATTGGCCGCTGCGGACGTTGAAGTGCTGGTGAACGCCTTGTTGGCGAACATCGTCCTCGTGGGCCCGAAATAAAGCCCCCCTGTTCCCTCCACGGTGGAGCGAACAGGGGGGCTTCTTGCGGTGCTACTACTTCAGCAAGGTCACGTGACCGGTCAATTCGCGGGCTCCACCAGTGGTGATCAGTCGGAACCTGATGCGGTAGGCGTAGACCCCATCCTTCAACACCTCCCCGCCGCCGTTCTTGAAGCTGCCGTTCCACATAACGTAAGGGTCATCGCTCGCAAACACGATCTGCCCCCAACGGTCGTACACCTCCAGGTCGAACTCCTTGATGTCCGGGATGTTGCTGGACATGCCCCAGACATCGTTGATGCCATCGGCATTGGGTGTGAAAGTGTTCGCCACGTAGGTGAACAGCACATCCTCGATGGTCACCACATGGCAGACCGTATCGATGCAACCCACCGCATCGGAAGCGACGAGGCACACGTCGTAGAAGCCGGGTTCGCGGTTATCGAACACGAAGGCGGGATCGGTCTCAGTGGTGCTCAGCAACCCGGCGATGTCCCACGCGTAGATGGTGGCGTTCTCCGATTCGTTGTAAAAGAAGATCCTGGGGTCGTTCACGTTGGCAGGGATGGGGCCATGGCTGAATTCGGCCACAACCTCGAGAGGCTGTGTGACCTCCACAGTGCCGGTGCCCAGACAGCCTTCGGGGCTACGGATGGAAAGGTCATAGAGCCCTGCACAGACATCGTTCAATGTAGCCTCCGGTCCAAAGGTGGTCCCACCGTCAAAGCTGTATTCCGCCGCCTGGGGATCGGTGATGGTGATGGATCCATCGCAACCGCCGAAGCAAACGGGTTCAACAAAACCGACACCATCGATCTCGAGCAAGGGCGGTTCGAGTACATCGAATTGTGTGGTCGTGGTGCAACCGTTCTCATCGGTCACGTTCACCGAATAGCTGCCGGCACATATCCCGAAAGCGTAGGTGGTATCATTGGCCAGGAAGCTGCTCCAAGCGTGCACGAAGGCCCCATTGCCTCCTGTGGTGCTTACAGTCGCTGTTCCGTCGCAGTTGCCCAGGCAGACGACATCGGTGATGGCCACCGTTGCCACGAGTGGCTCAGTGAATACGATGGTGAGGCTGTCCTGCAGGAAACACGTTATGCCATCATCCTCGGTCCAGTAAAGCATGGCGGGACCGCTGCCAGGTGCCGTAACGTTGGTCTGTGGGTCGCTCGGGTCATCGAAGACATAGCCCGGCGGGCCGCTCCAAACCCCAACGCCTGTGTTGCCGATGGAAGCATCGAGGCCATAGGTGAGAACACAGATGGTAGAATCCGGCCCTGCATCGACAATACCGCAGCACAGCGGATGGTCCGCCGCCAGGATCTCGATCTCAAGTTCTGCCGTTCCGATACAACCGGCTGGTGTAGTGACCGTGTAGGTGTAGGTTCCGGCCACATCCACCATGGGGTCGAAACTCGCGGGGACTATTGCGCCAGCGGCATCGGTCCATACTCCGCCAGGTTGTGGCGTACCGCCCAGCATGTCGATCAGATCGAACGACGGGGGAGTGGCACACACAACGATCAAGGTATCGGTACCGGGGTCCAAGGCGGGGTCAAGGCTTACGATCACTGTGTCGGTGGCAAAGCATTCGGGGCTGCCGGCGATGAATGCTGTGACGACGTATTCGGTCGCGCTCGTGACAAGCGCCGTTGGATCGGCGATGTCCGGGTCGGAGAGTCCTTCTGCAGGGGTCCAGGACCAGACCATGCCCTGTCCGGAATTGCACGTTACCGTACCTGTCCAAACCTGCCCGGTAGGAGGGTTGGGGCCGGCTTGGAAAACCACGTTGCCCTGATCATCGATCCATTCGTAGCTCACTTCACTTTCCCACGTTCCAGGGGCGTAGGTCAGGGTAACCGTGGTGCCTGCCTGGACAGCAAAGGTGGCGATGGTCTGATCTCCCTGGCAGGTGTGGTTGGTGACCACACCATTGTTGTTCACGGTCATGCTGGCTCCGTTCCAACCGTCACCGAAGGAGTCGTTCATTTCCAAGGTCCATTCGCAATTCGTGGAAGCCCCGACCACCGTAGCATCCAGCTGCACCGGGTCGTTGCAAATGACCATGTCCGGCCCGGCATCCACGACGAACGGATCGTTGATCGTGACCGTGATGGTCGTGTCGTAGGAGCAGCCGAAGTTGTCGGTGATACCGTAGTTGAAGTCATATGTGCCGGGTGCCGTTGCTGTGAAGATCGCCGTATCGCCGTTGGCGGAAACGAAGTCCGGCGTGGTGCCGCCGTTCCATGCGGAGGAATCCGAATCTGGACCCCATTCCGGGGTGAACTGGGTCACATCAGGAATGATGCTTGGATCGAAGTTGATCGACCAGGAACAGATGAAGCCATTATCGGCTCCCCAGAGGTCGGTGCTTTGGTAGGTCCAGTCGCCGTTCAAGGGGCAACCGATCAAATTGGAGAGTGGCTGTACACTTTGGTAGGTACCTGGATCAAGTGAGTTGTTCGGTGGTGTACCGGCTTGTGTGGTGTTGCCAGCTTGGGCGTTCGCCACCCATGTGCCGTTGGTGGCCGTGGGACTCCAGCAGTACTCCCAGCATTCACCGAAAACAGGATTCGCGTTACTGTCGAAGTCGTTCGGCGCACCCAAGTAGGTTCCGCCGCCCCCTTGTTGGTGCAGGATCGTGGTCTGGCCGTTGGGACAGATCACCTGAAGCACCAAGTCGCCCATGAACGTGTGCTCCATTTCCACGCACACCGAAAGGATATCCGAAATGCTCGTGACCGTTTGCCCGGAATTGAACTGCTCGAAGGTGAGCGTGGAGGTGAAAGGCAATCCCACATCATCCGGCAGGAAGATCCCTTCCCCGAAATTCGCGTCCGGTATGCCCGTCCACGTCGTGGGCTCTGCTTGTCCGACCAAGGTCACCGTTGAACCGAAGCATGTTTCGACACTTTCGCTGGTGAGCGAGAAGCTTGGCGTGGTGCTCACCAGGATCTGGAGGTCCACCAGATTCAGGTTACGGCAGTCGTTGTCGTCGAACACATACAGCTGCACCACGTGCTCACCGGGTTCCATGAAGGTATGGGTCGCAATGGGGCCGCTGGTGCTGTCGATGGTGCCATCGTCGAAATCCCAGACGTATTGCACGAGCGTGTTTCCGCTTTGCGCAGTGGAACCGGATCCATCGAAGGTCACGCTCTCGCCTTGGCAGATCAATGCCGGAACAGCCTCGGGCATGGTGGCCACAGCAGTAGGATAGAGACAGGGAATGGTGCATTGGAATCCTGCCGCGAAGTCTCCAGTGCCTTGACCGTTCGATTCGAACACCAGCGTGAGGCAGCCTGTAATGTTGAACACCGACCCGCTTACCACCAGATTCTGCAGCGAGTTGCCCGTGTAGGTGCCCAAGGAGGTGGCACCGGTATTGTCACCATCGTAGATCGTCAAGCGGTCCGGTGGATTGGGCCCTTGCGTGCTCAATTCGAAGATGAACCAGGTCAGGTAGACCACATTCCCGGGAACATCGGGGCAGATGGTGAAGGTGAAGTTCTCGTCATTGCCATACTCACCTGTGGGTCCTCCCGAATCTTCGATCACACCGGAACAACTGGTACCCGAGCCTGCGGTAATGCTGAATTGCTGCCCATAGGCCAGCGGCGAAACCACGAGAAGGACAGCGAGCAGGGCATTGCGCAATAGCCCCGATCCAGTGCGGCGTTGATGGGAAGTGGGGAAGTTGATCGTGTTCATTGATCGAATGTTGGGCTCGAAGCTTTCGAAAGGTACGTCCCGCAACGCTAGTGCCGTGGTCCGCTCCAAGGGACTATACGAACCATTCCGTGAAAGCCAGTTGTAAAGTGCAATTAGAGGCATCCAGGGCCATGACCATCGAAGAGCCCTCAGGGTTGCCTACCTATCGTTATTTTGTGGGACACGAACACGAGGCGCTACGTGGATCCCAGACGCCCTTGGACCTGACGGAGCATTTCTCAGCGTTCGCCACCTGGACTGGAGGTCGCTACCTGACCTGACTGTTTGTTGGAAGGTGCATTCCCTTGCTCTGGAGCCAGGTAACCCAGTCCCCAACGTTTGGCCAGAAGGTCGAGGGCGCGTGGTTTCGAAGTGATCACCGTAAGTCGGTCCTCGGACTCGATACGTGTTGTGCCCGACGGGAAGATGTGTACACCGCGGCGCTCGATGCGAGTGGTGAGCACACCCAGTGGGAAGTGTAGTCCGATCATGGTCTTTCCCACGGCGGGGCTGCCCAGGGGAACGTACAACCGCCGCAGGTCGCCACGTAGTTCGTCCGAGATCTCCAGGTCATAGGGTGAGAGTGGACGTGCGGATTCAGGACGCTCCAAGCCCAACCAACGGGCCATCAAGGGAAGTGTAGTGCCTTGAAGGATGACCGAGGTGAACACGATGAAGAACACGATATTGAAGATCAACGAAGCATGGTCCAGCCCGGCGACCATCGGATAGGTAGCGAAAATGATGGGTACTGCACCGCGCAGGCCCACCCAGGAGATCATCACCCGACGCGCGCCACTGATGCGGAAAGGGCTGAGCGACAGCATTACCGCGATCGGCCGTGCCACGAACATGAGAACGAAGGAGATGCCCAGACCGGCACCGATGACCGGTACGATCTCGCTGGGGTTGACCAACAGACCCAGCGTCAGGAACATCACGATCTGCATCAACCAGGCTTGGCCATCATAGAAGCGGATGAGGCTCTTCTTATGGATGAAGTCATCATTGCCCAGCATGATCCCCGCGATGTATACGGCCAGGAAGCCGTTGCCGCCTACGACATCGGTGGCCGCGAACGTGAGCAACACCATCGCGAGCATCAGCACGGGATAGAGTCCTTCGAAATCGAGCTTGATGCGGTTGATGACACGCGTGGTCAGCAGGCCCATACCCAGGCCCATCAAGGCACCAATGCCCATTTGAAGAAGGAACATGGGGACCAGGCTCCAGGTGGACACTCCGGTATCGGTGAGCAAGGTCAGCATGGCGGTGGTGAGGAAGTAGGCCATGGGGTCGTTGCTGCCGCTTTCCAGTTCCAGGGTCTGACGGAGGTTTCCCTTCAACCCCATGCCTTTACTACGCAGAATGGTGAAGACGGCGGCAGCATCGGTGCTGGAGATGATCGCACCCAGCAAGAGCCCTTCCTTCCAGCTCAGGTCGGTGAACAGGGGCACGCTGAAGCCCACGATGGTGGCGGTAAGCAGTACGCCCACCGTGCTCAGGCTAAGGCCGCGTAGCAGCACGGGTCGTACGCTCTCCATGCGGGTATCCATGCCGCCGCTGAACAGGATGAAGACCAGTGCGATGATGCCGAGCAGCTGGGCGAGCCCGGCATCCTGGAAGTCGATGATGTCCAACCCATCGGTGCCGGCCAGCATGCCTACGCCCATGAACAGCAGCAACGATGGAACCCCAAGCCGGCCGCTGGTCTTGCTGGCCAGAATGCTGGAAAGCAGGAGCAAAGACCCGATAAGCAGCACTTGTTCGACACTGATGGACATGGCGTAAAGGTACCCCCTTGCTTTCGTGGTGTGTTCGGATGGGCCGCGTTCACGGGCCTCGGCAGTGCCTCTGCTCAAACCCGGATCTTTGGCCTTAGGAGATCACGATAGCCCTGTTCAGGGTGCCTCTTCTCAAAGTCGTCCGTCCACGGTCTCATCGATCTCTTGTCTAAAAGCAGTCTTTTGTCCCCGTGAAGGGCAACCCAGCGCGCTCCCCCGCTGTCCGGTGAGGGCATCGGTGTGTAATCGCTTCGCCATCGTTGTTGAAGGGGCGTCTGCTGATGCTACTTACTTTCGGGCGATGTTCGAACACGTACCGAACCATGCGCGACGTTTTTTCCTGGGTCGCGCAGAGCCAGCGGGGACGATCCGCTACAGCACCTTGCAAAGGCGCTGGGACAACGTATTGGCCATTTGGAACAACACCTTCGAAGAGGATGCGGGTCTAGAAAAACTGGTACGCCTGCTGCTGGCCCTTTCCCAGTTCATCTTCCCCGGGGCCTACATCCGCCATCTATTCTGGCGGAAAGGGGCGGCATATCAGGAATTGGCCATCGAGTTCTACGTGCTGTTGAAGACCGTATTACCCGTGGTGTTGCTTTGGCAGGGGTGGGAGCAGAATACATGGGCCTATGCCTTGGTGGTCTGGTTCCTGTTGGAAACGGTATTGTACATCCCCACCATGATCTTCGCTTCTGACGCCCTGTCATCGCCCAGGTCATACAGGCGTACCAAGCTCCTGGTCTTCATCAACTACCTGGAGGTCGTTTTCGCTTTCGCTTTGTTCCACATGGAAGGGCAGTACTTCAACACGCTGTTGTCCCATTGGACCGATTCGTTGTACATCAGTTTTGTGGTCACCAGTACGATCGGCTTCGGCGAATTCTATCCGGTCACCGGGTATGGAAAGTTGATCATCTGCCTGCAATCACTTTTCTATTTGAGCTACCTGGCCTTGTTCATCAGTTTCATGGGGCAGGGACCTGCTTCCGGAGGTTACTTCGGAAAGCTGTCCGGTTCCGGGCCCTCCGCAATGGGCGTGGATCGGGCAGGAGGGCCTAACCCGTGAACAGTTCCAGCGGTTCGTTGTACGCAAGCATGCACCCTTATCTCCAACCGTTGGTCAAGCCCTTCTTACGGGTTGCCGATCGTGGGAATGCTGAGGCCATGCAGCGCTATATGAAGGACATCGCTCCATTCCTCGGGCTGAAGACTCCGATACGACGCGCATTGCTCCAAGGGCACATCAAGCAGCATGGTCGGCCATTTATGGCCGAGCTGCCCGCCGTGGTGCGCTCGGCCTTTGCACAGCGCGAGCGGGAATGGCATTATGTGGGCATGGACCTGCTTGTGCGGTATGCGAAGGAACTGGGGCCGGAGCACCTTGCCACGCTCGAGGAGATGATCACCACCAAGAGCTGGTGGGACACCGTCGATGCCCTTGCCACCAACGTGGCCGGGGTGGTCCTGAAACGATACCCGCTGGAAGGCCCGCATTGGAACGAGCGGTGGACCACGAGCAAGGACCTTTGGCTCATCCGTACCTCCATCCTGTACCAATTGAAGTGGAAGAACGAAACCGATCAAGCCCTGCTTTTTGCCAACATCGACCGGCATGTGGACCACACGGACTTCTTCATCCGCAAGGCCATCGGCTGGGCCCTTCGGCAATACGGCCGCACGGACCCCGAAGCAGTACGTGCCTTTGTAGCGACACGGAATCTGTCGCCTCTGAGCGTTCGGGAGGCCCTCCGCAGGCTGTAGATCTCGTTGGTAGAAGGACCACACGGCCAGCCAACATGTGCTGACCAAGACCACATTGGGGCTTGCCTTTTCCATGGTAGCAGACCTTGGCATTGGACAGCCCCATTGCCTTGGGCGAACCCCTAGGCTACTGTGCACAGCGCTCACTGCACAACACCAACTCGGATTACACCTTGGCGAATGGTGGGTGGCAGGGGCAGAACATGGGGCGCGTGCATCTGGGCCTCATGAGAGACCCCTCCGTGCGCATGCGGTATACCGCACCACCCACTGGGTTGGTGGCCACCAACGAACAGTGGTATGCGAGCTTCAATTGGCAGCCTTCGACCGATCCGGTGGATGGCTACCTGGTCTTCCGCATCAACGAGGAGGCTCGAACCATCGAACGCTTGACCCCGGAACCTGTGAGCGGTACGAACTACACAGCCACCACACCGTTCGAACCCGGTGTGAAGTACATGGTGCGCTCCATTCGCTTGCTCACCACCCCTTCGGGGTCCTACCACGATCTGTCCTTGGGTGCACTGGCCACGAGCAGTGGTACACAGTTGCCTGATTGTGCCGGTGTGGTGGGCGGAAGCGCCCTGCCCGGCACATCCTGCGACGATGGTGACCCGGCCAATACCGATGCTGTGTACGACCTCCAATGCGTGTGTGGGAGTCCCACCATCGGCATCGATGAGCGCGAAGCGGGTTCCCTTCGTATTTGGCCTTCACCGGCGAACGAGCGACTGCACGTCAGCAGTGCTCTTGTGGGTGGAATGCTCACCGTGCTTAGTACCTCTGGGGTTGAAGTGTGGCGCCAGCGCATGGACGGTACAGACATCGTATTGGATACCATGCCCTGGTCCGCTGGTACCTACATTGTGGAGTGGATACCGCCGCAGGCGAACGCTGCAAAGGCCCGCGTGAAGGCGGTGGTGCTGCATTGAGCGCTGCAATTCCCCTATCCTTGTCCATGCTTCGATCATTGCTGGCAGCGCTGCTGCTCCTGTTCGGTATCGGTCGTCTGTGCGCACAGGACACCTTGATCTACGTGTACGGTACGGTGAAGGAATTCAACACCCGCAAGCCCATTCCCCAAGCCTTGGTCCTGGCTTTCGATGTGAACGACCCCAGGCACCGCAAGACCGTGCTCACCGACAGCTTGGGGCGGTATCAGCTGGACATCACCGAAGAGCGTTCCTACCGCTTCGCCTTCGGCATGACCAACTATTACCCCAAGTCCGTGGTGATCGAAGCGATCGGGCCGACCAAGGAGCAGTGGGTGGGCGGTTACGGGTTGAACATCGATATCAACCTATTGCCGGAAGTGGAGGGCTTCGACATGAGCTTCGGCAACGAACCTTACGGATATGCCCGCTTCGACCCCACAACGGAGAACTTCGCATGGGACGTTGAATACACCCAGGCCATGATCGAACGGAACGCCGCAGCGATGGAGGCCTACAAGGCGCGCGTGGGTATCACGGAATGAGTCGTGGACGCGAGTGTGCGTGTCCTCCCTCAACGCAAAGCGGCGCCTGGGATATCCAGGCGCCGCTTTGCGTTAGGGGATCAGTAGGATCTACTTCTTTTTGGGAGTGGTGGGGACGGGCTTTACGTCCATGGCGGGAACCTCCGCCTTCACCTCCTCCGCCTTGCGCTCCACCAAGGTCATTTCGTCCACCAGGTGCTTGGCTCCCGCGAGCTTGTCGATGGTCCACAGCACGTAACGGATGTCCACACTGATGGTGCGCTGCAGTTCGGGTTCAAAGGCAATGTCGCCGCTCATGGCTTCCCAGTTGCCATCAAAGGCGATGCCGATGAGTTCGCCGTTGGCGTTCAGCACCGGGCTGCCGCTGTTGCCACCGGTGATGTCGTTGCCGCTGATGAAGCATACTGTGAGTTCTCCGTTCTCATCGGCATACCGGCCGTAGTCCTTCTTCAGCAACAGTTCCTTCTGCTTGGCAGGCACGATGAACTCATCGTTGGTGGGGTCCTCCTTTTCCAGTATACCATTGGCGGTGGTCACGTGCTTGTAGAACACGGCATCGGCTGGTACATAGCTTCCAACCTGTCCGTAGGTGAGGCGCATGGTACTGTTGGCGTTGGGATACCACTGTTTATTGGGCTGCATTTCGCGCATCGCGGCAACCATCAGGCGATAACCCTTCTCGATGTCCGCTTCACTGGCTCCGATGGCAGGGCCCAGGAAGGCGCGGAAGTGGTTCAGGCAGCTCTCCGAGGTCTGCATGCCCAAGTCCTTCTCCATCACCTTCAGGCTGGGTTTGGCCAGGAATGCATCGAGGCGCGCGCGGTCGGTAAGGATGCTGGTCTTGAACACCGCTTTGGCCCAGGCCTCATAATCGCCTTTGTACTTTCCTTCGATGGTCTTGATCACCGAGGGCTGCAGGTCCTTTTCCACATCCTGGCCGATCAGGCGGAACATGTTCGCGGTGACCTTCTCGTCGGTGGGTGGGTTGTAGTCCTTCCAGAATGCATCGGCTGCTGCCTGTGCGGCTGCCACGTTGGCGCTCACCTTGGCGGCATCCTTCGGATCGGTGCGCAATTGGTTCAGCAAGCCGTACATCCGGAATCCCAGCACAACCATTTCACTGCCGAAGGCTGCCTCCTGCATGTAGGTGCTGGCCTTCTCGAATTTCGCACGTTCGTTGTAGCCGTTCTCCAGCAGGGTCATGATCTCCCCATATTGCTCCTTGCGCTTGGGGTCGGCGTTCACCCAGGCCATCAGCTCATCCTCCTGTTTCTTCTTCTTGTCGTACACACCCAAACGCTTCAGTCCGCGCTGTTGGCCGATGAAGTACTTCCAGTAGTTGCTCACTTGGGCGTGCTTGCTGGCGTACTGCAGGCGCACTTTCTCGTCCTTCGCCTGGAACTCTTCGTAGATGTCCAGCTTCACACGGCGGATCTTCACCCGGCTGGGCTGCTCGATGTCGAGCGCAAGCTTCACACCGTGGCTGCTCAGGAAGCGGTCTGTGCTGCCCGGGTAGCCCATCACCATGGCAAAGTCGCCCTCCTTCACACCGGCCATGCTGATGGGGAAGTGGTGGGCAGGTTTGAAGGGTGCGTTGGCCTCGTCGTAGTCGGCGGGTTGGCCATCGGGACCGGTGTATACGCGGAACATGGCATAGTCCCCGGTGTGGCGGGGCCACATCCAGTTGTCGGTATCGCCGCCGAACTTGCCGATGGCACTGGGAGGGGTTCCCACCAAGCGCACATCGCGGTACGTCTTGTAGGTGAAGAGGTAGAATTCGTTGCCCTCGAACATGATCTTGAAGTCGGCGCTCATGCCGTTCTCCTTGCTCACCTCGGCGCGCAGCGCAGCGCCGATCTCCTGCACTTTGGCACCGCGCTCTTCCTCGCTCATGCCAGCGTTCAGTTCGGCCATCACCTTTGGGGTGACATCCTCGATGCTTTGCAGGAAGCTCACATTGAATCCAGCGGGCAGCTCCGACCTGCGGTCCTTGGCGTAGAAGCCGTCGGTCAGGTAGTCGCTTTCCACGCTGCTCAGTTTCTGCACGGCATCATAGCCGCAATGGTGGTTGGTCAGGAACAGGCCTTCGCTGCTCACCATCTCTCCGGTGCAGAACCCGCCACCGAGGCGTACTACGGCGTCCTTCAGGCCACTGCCGTTGATGTTGTAGATGTCCTCGGCTGTGAGCTTGAAGCCCAATTTCTGCATCTCGGCCTCGTTGACCTGCTTGAGCTTGTTCAGGAGCCACATTCCCTCCTGGGCTTGCAGCACGATCGCGAATAGTGCTGCCGTAAGCAGCGATAGGGAACGCTTCATCATGGGTTTGTCGAACTGGTTCGTAGGGTTGCTGATCGCTGTTCCTGCGCTTTTGGACGAAGCACTGGATCAGGGACGGCAAATGTAACCGAATGGCAGAAGGCCTAAGGTGCAGGATGATAAGCGGGTACCTGGCGTGACCACCGGCTTCTACTCCTGCGGCGCCGTGGGCTTCCATGCCATGGGCAGCACCAACTCTTCGACGGTCTCGGCGAAGGTCCTGAACTTGGGTGGAACACCCACCCTGCCTTTCACCTGCTTGTCACGGCCGTCGCTAACGAGGCGGATGATCAAGCTGGGCAGGTCGGTCACGGGGCTGTCGTATTCATCCTCCAGATCGTAGAAGCCGATCCGTTCGGCCTCCTTCAGGATGGTCTCCAAGGTATCGCGGCCGATGCGCGCTTCGTGCATGCCTTCGCGTTCCACATTGGCGCGGCCTTCGTACGTGGCGTATCCACTGCGATAGATGTTCAAACGGTAGGCCTTGCACGGTCCGAAGCAGGGGGTGCGCTCCAAGCTGAGGAACAGGCTGTCGGCGGTGGCTTCGCCACCCGACACCTGCGGCGCTGTGCTTTCGCCAACCCCTTTGGCAGGAGCCGTGGCATTCTCCTCCACCGTGTCGTGCTTGGTCTTGCAAGCGGTTACCAAGGCCAGGGCCAGCAGGGTGGTCAGGATCATTCGTGTGCTCATGGTATGGTGTGCGTTGGTGTATGCCATCCGCGTGCCAAAGCTAGCCCATGGCCAATGCTCCCTGCATTGCCGCCGGTACTTACTTGCGGCGCTTGCCCTGCTGCAATTGCTGCTGCTTCTGCAGTTCATCCAAGCGTTGCGCCCAGCGGCTCTTTTTCTTGGGCGTCTTCATGTTCTGAAGCAGCTGCGCGCGGATCTTGCCTTCGTCCACGAACCAATGCTTCAGTACGGTCATCTGCAGGATGCTTATCACGTTGGCCAGCAGGTAGTAGTAGCTGAGGCCCGAGCTGAAGTTGTTGAGGAAGAACAACATCATGATGGGGAACATGTACATGATCACCTTCATGTTGGGCATGCCCTGCTGCTGGGGCATCTGCTGCTGGTTGATCTGCGTGTACAAGATGGTACTGGCCGCCATCAGCAGGGTGAAGAGGCTGACGTGATCGCCGTAGAGCGGGATCTCGAAGGGCAGGTCGAGGATGCTGTCGTAGCTGCTCAGGTCCTCGGCCCAGAGGAAGGACTCCTGCCGCAGTTCGATGCTGCTGGGGAAGAAGCGGAACATGGCGTATAGGATGGGCATCTGGATCAGCATGGGCACACAGCCGCTGGCGGGGTTCACGCCGGCCTTGCGGTAAAGGTCCATGGTGGCTTGTTGCTTCTTCAGGGCATCGCCTTCCTTGAACTTGGCCGTGATGGCCTCCATCTCGGGTTTCAACACCCGCATCTTGGCGCTGGCCACGAAGTTCTTGTAGGTGAGCGGCATCAACAGGAGCTTGATCACCACGGTCAGCACCAGGATGATGATACCATAGTTCCAGCCCCAGCCATCGAGCCAGTTGAAGATGGGGATCACCAGCCAACGGTTCATCCAGCCGAAGATGCCCCAACCCAGATCGATGACCTTATCGAACTGGGGCACTTCCGTGCGGCGTAACGTGCCGAAATGGTTCGGGCCGAGGTATAGGCGCATGGCGACATCCACATCATCGCCCCGTTCCTTCTCGAAGAAGAGTTTGGCGCTGTACTGTTTGGTGTGCGTAGCCGACTCAAGAGGGTTTACCGCGATCACGGAGCCGCTGCCTGTGAAGCCCTCTTCGCTGATCATGCCCACGGTGAAGAAGTCCTGCTTGAAGGCTACCCAGTTGGTTCGCCCTTGCAGCTTCTCTTCGTCGGCTTCGGTCTCGCTGAGGTAGTCGCGATCGTCGCTGAAGTACTTGTAGTATACCCCGCACTTCTGCAGTTCGCTGGGGAGGTGCTTCTCGTTGTTGAGTCCGGTGAGCTCCCAGTGGAAGAACAGGCTGCGCGGATCGACCTCGGTCTGCATGCCGGTGAATTCGGCATTCACATGCATGAAATAGGTGGCGGTATCGAGGCGGTAGGTGATCTGCAGGAATTTGCCGGGATCGCCCGTAGAGGCCTTCAAACGCACCGCATCCTTGCCCATGCGCTCTGCCGTGAAGTACAGGTCTCGCGTGCTGATGTCCTGATTGCCGGAGAAGAAGCGGAACTCGTAGGTGCCCGAATCCGGGTCGGCCAGCAGGAGCGGGGTGTTGTGGTAGGTGGTGTACTCCTTCAGGCGGATAACAGATGGCTTAGCGCCATGGGTACTGATGCTCACCTGCAAGCGATCGTTCTCGATCACCACTTCCTCGTTGCTTCCTTCAGCGGCCGGCGCGAAGAGACCGAAGCGCTGGCCTGTGGCGGCACGTCGCAGGCTGTCGGCCACGCTTGCCTCCAGGCTGTCCACCATCACGCCGTCCGCATCGCGGATGACCGCATTCACGGTCGCCTCGGGCAATGGGGTCGCACGGCGCTCGTCCAGCTGGGTCTGGGCTTCGCGGCCCTGCTTCTCGATGGTGAGTGCGGCCAGGCTGTCCTGTTCACGCTGGATACGCGCCGCCTCTTCGGGGCTCGGCATGGTATACCAGGTATAGCCGATCAGGATGGCAGCGATGAGAACGAAGCCGATGATGGAATTGCGATCCATTGGAGCGTGCGCGAGGAACTATGGAATGGTCGAAGGGCGGCAAAGATAGCCGGGACGGTGGAAGCCCGGATGGGCTCATGCGGCTGCGTGTCCATGTGCCCATGGAAGGCCGGTGTCAGCATGCCTTGTACGAGCCTTTACGCTCTGCTCTGGCTGAGCATTGCGGGTGTCATGAACCCAAGAGCATCGCGCACTACTACGCGCTCATGCGTTCCTCAATTACCGGTGTTTGCGAATATCGGCGACCCCTGTCGTGGTGCTTTCGGTACGGCTCTGGTTTGAGGAGCAGGGTGCCTTGGAACACTGAGAGGGGGCAGGTGCCTCGACCTCGATCGAAGTACCACATGAGCACATGGTCACATGGGTACAAGCCATTTCCCTAAGCCTCCGCCTTCTCACCCTTCTTCACCCCGGCTTTCACGGCTGCTTGCACAAAGCCCACGAAAAGCGGATGTGGCCGGGCCACCGTACTGCGGTACTCGGGGTGGAACTGTACCCCGATGAACCAGGGGTGTTCCTTCAGTTCAACGATCTCCACCAGCTTGCCTTTGGGATTGATACCGCTGGCAAGCATCCCGGCCTTCTGGTAGGCATCCAGGTAGGTGTTGTTGAATTCATAGCGGTGGCGATGCCTTTCGCTGATGTCCTTGCGGCCGTAGACCTTCGAAGCGAGGCTGCCATCAGCGAGCTTGCAGGGGTAAGCCCCCAAGCGCATCGTTCCCCCTTTGTCCTCGATCACCTTTTGGTCCTCCATCAGGGCGATGACCGGGTGGGTCGTCCCGGTGTTCATCTCGGTGCTGTTGGCATCGGCATAGCCCAGCACATTGCGGCCGTACTCGATCACCGCGCATTGCATGCCCAGGCAGATGCCAAAGAATGGAACGCCGTTCTCACGGGCATATTTGATCGCTTCGATCTTGCCCTCTATGCCGCGGTGGCCGAATCCGGGCGCCACCAGTATACCGGCAAGACCGCTCAATTGTTTGGCGATGTTCTTGGCGTTCAGCTTTTCGCTGTGCACCCACTTGATGTTCACCTTGGTCTCGTTCTCGGCGCCGGCATGCTCCAAGGCCTCCTTGATGCTTTTGTAGGCATCCTGTAGTTCCACGTACTTGCCCACCAGGCCGATCTGCACTTCGTTCCGAGGGTTCTTGTAGCGGCGGAGGAAATCCTTCCACTGCGTCAGGTCCACAGCGGGGTACGCATCGATCCCCAACTTTCGAAGGACCACTTCGTCCAGGCCTTCCTCCTGCATCAGCAGTGGCACATCGTAGATCGTCTCCGCATCCCTGCTTTCGATCACCGCGGTGGGTTCCACGTTGCAGAACAGGGCGATCTTCTCTTTCATGCCCTTCTGCATGGGATGTTCAGAGCGGCACACCAACACATCGGGTTGCACCCCGAGGCTCAGCAGTTCCTTCACACTGTGCTGTGTAGGCTTGGTCTTCAACTCGCCACTGGTGCGCAGGTAGGGTAGCAAGGTCAGGTGGATGGTCAGGCAGTCCTTGCCCTTTTCCCACTTCAATTGGCGGATGGCCTCCACATAGGGCAGGCTCTCGATGTCGCCCACGGTACCACCCACTTCGGTGATGACGAAATCGTAGATACCCTTACGGCCCAGGGCTTGGATGTTGCGCTTGATCTCGTCGGTGATATGTGGGATCACCTGTACGGTCTTGCCCAGGTACTCGCCCCGCCGCTCCTTGCTGATGACGTTCTGGTAGATGCGGCCGGTGGTGACGTTGTTGGCCTGCGAAGTGGGGTTGTCGAGGAAACGCTCGTAGTGGCCCAGGTCCAGATCGGTCTCGGCACCATCCTCGGTCACGAAACACTCGCCGTGCTCATACGGATTGAGCGTTCCGGGATCTACATTGATGTAGGGGTCAAGCTTCTGGATGGTGACGGTGAAGCCACGTGCCTGCAGGAGCTTTGCCAGGCTGGCACTGATGATGCCCTTGCCCAACGAGGAGGTAACGCCTCCTGTAACGAAAATGTACTTGGTGGACCCCGTCATCGCCTTGGAGAAGCGCCGGAAGTTGTTCGGCGATCACGGGGCGTAAAGATAGGTCCACGGGCAACACGCGCGGGTAGCATCGTTCGGGAATTTGTGACGGGATGGAGCAATGCAGGGAACTCCGCTGCAGGTCGCTGCCAAACCGATGGGAAGGCCGGCCCGGCCATGTCTACAAGACCCTCCGTACCATCCGCAACTTGTGCGTGTACACCCCGGCCTCGGCGTTGAAGATGCCCTGATGGTCCAGCTTGTCGATGCGTACGCGGCCGCTGCTATGCGCGATGCGCAGATCGCCTTCCTCGCTGCGTGTCAAGATCACGCCCACGTGCACGATACGTCCTTCGGCGTTCTCGAAGAAGGCTAGGTCGCCCGGTTCGCTCAGGTCCAGCAGTTCAACGGGATCACCTTCTTCCGCTTGCTGCGTAGCATCGCGTTGCAGGTAAATGCCCATGAGGATGAAGAGCATTTGCGCAAGCCCGCTGCAATCCACTCCGGCAGGTGTGCGTCCGCCCCACAGGTAAGGTGCACCAAGGAAGGGGTGGAGGTAGAACTCCAGAAGGTCCGCACGTTCCAGTTCCGGCCGGTGGTTCGTCACAGCCTGCACCGGTAGGCGCTGGTCGTTCCATAGTATGGTGCCCTCCTCGTAAAAAGGAACCACGCCGCCGTACGGGAGTAGCACTTGCCGTTCTCCCAGATCGGCGATGGTGCTCTGATCGATCACGCGCAGGTCGGGATCGAGGTTCGGTGTGGTACAGACAGCGATCTGTTTGTTGTCCACCCAACCCTCATAGCCGTCATGGTCGAAACACAGCCGACTCCAGCTGCCTTTCTCTTCCAGCACCTCGGCCGTTTCGCCAAAGAGCCATTGGGTCACCATTTCGGAACGGTCACTGGGTTCGCGGCGAACGGGTACGATGGAGAGGGGGCAGATGACAGAAGGCATGGCCTGTTGCGTGTTGGGATGTTGCGCGTAACGTGTTGCTTTCCGGGAACTCGCAACACGTAACGCGTCAACACGCAACGCGGGCGAGCCGGTGGGTGGCTCAGAGTGCTTCGATCACGATCGCGCTGGCACCACCGCCACCGTTGCAGATGCCGGCCGCACCGTACTTGGCGCCGTTCTGCTTCAGTACGTTGATCAGCGTAACGATGATGCGCGCACCGCTGCAACCCAGCGGGTGTCCCAAGGAGACCGCTCCGCCGTTCACATTCACCTTCGCGGGATCCAGGCCCATGAGCTTGGTGTTCGCGATGCCCACCACGGAGAAGGCCTCGTTCAGTTCCACGAATTCGATGTCGCTCATCTTCAAGCCTGCCTTTTCCACCGCGCGCGGCAGGGCTTTGGCGGGTGTTGTGGTGAACCACTCCGGCGCCTGCTCGGCATCGGCATAGCTCAACACCTTGGCCAGTGGTTTCAGGCCCAGGGCCTTGGCCTTGGCGGCGCTCATCAATACCAGCGCAGCAGCACCGTCGTTGATGGTGCTCGCGTTGGCGGCCGTCACCGTGCCCTCCTTCTGGAATACCGTTTTCAGCGTGGGGATCTTGTCGAAGCTCACGTTCTTGTACTCCTCGTCGTGGTCCACGATCACGTCGCCCTTGCGGGTCTTCACGGTAACAGGCACCACTTCATCAGCGAACTTACCAGCGGCCCAAGCAGCAGCGCTGCGGGTGTAGCTTTCGATGGCGAAGGCATCCTGCTCCTCGCGGCCGATGTTGTGCTCCTTGGCGCAGAGTTCGGCGCTCACGCCCATGGCGGTCTGGTGGTACACATCGGTAAGGCCGTCCTTGCCGATACCGTCGATCAGTTGGCCATTGCCGAAGCGGTACCCGTAGCGGGCTTGTTCCACATAGTAGGGTGTGCGGCTCATGCTCTCCATGCCACCGGCCACCACGATGTCGGCATCGCCGAGCAGGATGTCCTGGGTGGCCATCATCACGGCCTTCATGCCACTGGCGCACACCTTGTTCACCGTGGTGCAGGCCACCTCGTTCGGCAGGCCTGCGAACTTCGCCGCTTGGCGAGCCGGAGCCTGACCCAGGTTGGCCTGGAGCACGCTGCCCATGATCACCTCGTTCACCGTTTCGGGAGCTATGCCAGCACGCTCCACAGCGGCCTTCACGGCAGTGGCACCAAGCTGGGTGGCGGGTACTTCGGCAAGGCTTCCGCCGAAACTGCCCATGGGTGTACGAACTGCGGATACGATAACGACTTCAGTGGCCATGGTATGGGTGTAATTTGTTGTTTGTGGCCTCCCTTTCGGTCAGCGGGCGCAAAGGTAACGGGTGGGGTAGGAATGGGTATGGGCTCTACGCGAACCCGGCTTTGCGCCGCCTCTGCGCTTGAACACGCTTTCGGACTTCCTATGAACAGTAGTGATAATTTAGTCCTGCGATGCCGAACTCCCGCACTTACCGCACGTCTTCGATCATGCCGGTTCTTCTGGCCGTCGCTGGTTCATGCATGGCTCAAGCTGAAACTATGCATAAACCGCCATGTGTGCCTGACACCATGGAGGTCTTCACCATCGTGGAGGAGATGCCAAGCTTCCCCGGTGGAGAGGCGGAGTTGTTCAGGTATTTGGGGAAGGCGATCACATACCCGAAGTGTCCAGGAGAGGAAGTCCCGCCAAGTATGGTTTGGATGTCCTTCGTCGTTAGGTATGACGGTACTGTATGCGGGATCGAGGTGAAACGCGGTGCGGCCTGTGCAGAGCATGAGGAGACGCTACGGTCGATGGTCTTGAACATGCCTCAGTGGGAACCTGGCAGGCAACGTGGGCGTCCAGTGAACGTACAGTATCACTTGCCGATCCGTATTCACTACAAGTAGAGTAACTTTCGACTGCCATGTCCAATACCCGCACCTACGGCCCCATCTGGATCGACCCTGAGCGCGTGAGCGGTGTGCCATGCTTTACGGACACCCGTGTGCCTGTACAGAATCTATTCGATTACATCGGCACAGGTGAATCGATCGAGACCTTCTTGGAGCATTTCCCAAGCGTAACTCGCGATCAAGCTTTGGAGGTGGTGCGAATGGCCGGCCGCTTTGTCAATTTGGTGGATAGGATCGATGAAGCTGCTGCTTGACGAGAACCTTCCGGTCGTACTGGTTCGTGAATTCGCTCCTGAGTTCGAGGCAACGACCGTGCGCAAGATGGGATGGTCAGGGAAGCTGAATGGCGATCTGCTCCGGTCCATGATAGAGGCGGATATCCGGTTCCTGGTGACGGTGGATCGCGGACTCCCTAATCAACTTCCACTGGAACGGTATGGTGTCCATCTGATCCTGCTACGCGTCATACACAACAAGCTACCACTGCTTCTTCCGTTGATCCCTGAGGTGAAGAATTACCTGCGTGATGGCCGATTCGAAACGGTAAGGAGCTTCGGTAAGCTGAAGTGATCAAAGCAAGGCTTCCACCTCTACTCCCAACGCACACCTGAAATGCCCCTCCGGACATGCCCTGTGGCCATGCAAGCCGCACGGCCTGCACGCCAGCTTTTCGGTTGTTTCCACCACACGCCCGTTCTCCCGCAACGGCCCGAAACCGAAGGCAGGCACGGTGCTGCAGAACACCACGGTCACCGGGGCGTTCATCGCGCTCGCGATGTGCAGCGGGGCACTATCGTTCACGTAGTTCATGGCGGCGCCTTCCATCAGGGCGGCGCTGTCCAATAGGCGTAGTTCCCGTGTAAGATCCACCCCACGAGCGCTTGCTGCGATGATGCGTTGTGCCATTTCCGAATCGCCCGGGGCGCCGATGACGAATACCTGCCGGTCTTGTGGCATTGACTTGATCAGCTCGATCCACTTCGCCTCCGGCCATTGTTTCGTGAACCACACACTTGCCGGAGCGATGCACACGTACCGTCCTTTTTCCGTTCCGTGCTGCGCCACCAGTCGTTCCGCTACTGCCCGCGCTTCGGGCGTGGGGTACAATCGTGGCAGCGGTCGTTCACCGTCGGTCAAGTGCGCGATCAGGTCGTTCAAGCGTTCCACCTCATGCCGCCCATCGCCGAGCGCAGTCGAGGGGTCGCCGATGATGTGTTGCACCTTGCGTGCGAACAGG
>CAYQMC010000022.1:0-24106 GCA_964418285.1 uncultured Chryseobacterium sp. | reverse complement strand
TCCTCCTGATCGTACGGCTTCTGCACCAGATCATTGGCGCCCGTGCTGCGCACGGTGGCGAACAAGTGCGGGAGGTCGTATGCAGTGAGCACCAGAACCGGGGTTTCCACGCCATTGGCACGCAGGGCTTCCACCAGCGAAAGACCATACACGTGGGGCAGGCCCAGATCGATGGTGATCAGATCGGCGGGGTCGACCGCCACCAGGTCCAAAAGATCGCGGCCGTCGCGCCTTGCAGTAACGCGCCAGCCCGCAACTTGCAGGCGTTTCTCCAGCAGCTTGCGGACGAGGGCGTCGTCCTCGATCAGGATCACGTGGGGCATGGGCGGTGCGGCGGTGTGGATGCCCGTCTACGATGGCAGCCTTCCCAAGGTTCGCTGCACCAACAGCCATTGTTCCGCGCTCGAACAGGAAACCCCTGGAACGCTTGGACAGGATCGGAAGTGCCGAGGCTCACGGTTGCACTTCCGGCTGTGCGTCGCTGGTCTCCTTGGCGCCCTGCATGCCGGGCTCCACCGCACTAAGGTCGTGGTGACGCCCATTGGCCATCAGCCCGATCATCATGATCACGCTGGTTGCAAGGATCACCATGAGCAGGACACTGCCATCGCGATCCTGTATGCGCAGGTGGTCGGGAATGTTGTACGCGAGCAGGATCGTGATAAGGCCACGCGGTGCGACCATCGTGACAGTGCGCCAACCGGGCGTTCGAAGGGCACCTACGACCAAGGCCTTCACCAGGTAGATAGACCCCGTCACTGCTGCACCGATCTGGATCACATCCCAGTCCAGCAAACGCCTTACATCGATGGTAAGGCCGAAGACCAGGAAGAAGAAGGTGCGCACCACGAAGGCCGTTTCGGCGGTCACCAGATGCAGCTCCCGTTCGATGTTGAGCATGGTGGACGAACCCGTGAACCGCGCCACCCAACCCCGGAACATGAGGCCTTGATTGCTCACCATCATCCCGAAGATGAGGATGATGAGCAGGGAGGAAAGATTCATCTTCTTGCCCAATGCATAAAGCAGCATCAACACAGCGATCAACAGGAAAAATTTCACCCGCGAGCGGATACGCTGGAAGATCCAGAGCAATAGGAAGCTGGCCAACACGGAGACCACCACGGTCATCAGCACGTTCCCCGCCAGGTTGAGCCCGATGCGCATGGGAGAAGACCCCGCATGATCGTCCACCAGGAAGTAGAAGAACATGATGCCCATGATGTCCGAGAAGGTCGCTTCGAACACCATGAAGTCACGCCGGTCGCGTTGCAACCGTGCCACGCTGGGGAGCACGATGGCACTGCTGACAATACCAAGCGGAACAGCATAAACCAGACAGCGGAACAGGTCGGCATCCACGAAGTACTGGATGATGCAGGTGATGGCGGCAACGGTACCGACCAAGGTCAGCAGGGCCACGATGAAGGAGCGTACGATGAGCTCACGTCGGATCACGGATAGCTTCAGTTCCAAGGCCGCTTCCAACACGATCATGATGAGACCGGAGATGCCCAGCACATTCAGCACCTGGTTCAACAAGGGACCGGGTTGGCCGAGGCCATAGTATGCAATGACTTGATGCAGTACCAGCCCCAGCACGATGAGCATCAGCACACTGGGCATGTTCGTTCGCCACGCCAGGACATTGAACAGGTGCGAGACGATGATGGCCCCTGAGGCGATGATGATGAAGAGGTAGGGATCCATTGTTCGATCAGCGCAGCGTTCGCCTTGGGTAAAGAAAAGCCATCGCCCGAAAGCGACCTAACGGACCTCCTCGAGTTCGTCCAAGGGACCGGGTGCTTTGAATATCCAGAACTTCTGGCCCAGGAAGTTGAAGGCCGCGCAAAACCCTGTGGCACCGGCGAAGGCGATGAAGTACTTGAAGGGCACCTCGGCAAAGGCGGCCTGTTCGTGCAACACGTGCAGCAGCCCCGAATTGATGCCCACGTTGAGCACCAGGGAAATGCCATAAGCAAGCATGAACTTGGCGAAGCGGCGGTTCGAACGGTCCTTGCGGCGCCACGTCCAACGCTTGTTCAGGTGATAGGTCACCATCAGGCCGCAGAGGAAGGACAGGGTCTTGGCCAGGGCCTCATTGCCCAAGGTGCCGGGCAGTGCGTTCTCCGGGAGCACGTTGAGGAAGACCCAGTAGGCACTGAGGTCGGTAAGCACCGCCAGCCCCCCGATGAAGGCGAACTTGGTGAGCTGCTTGTGGGTCTCGGAGAAGTCCTTGGGGCGTTTCACGGCCTGAACGTATTGGGGTGGGCTTCCCTTGGGCCCGGCGCCTATCTACCCATCAGGGCTTTGAAGAGGTCGTTGCCGTTGGCGAAGAGGATAAGACCCAGGAGCAGGAACATCCCGATCATTTGCGCCACCTCGAGCACACGCTGGTTGGGTGCCCGGCGGAAGATCATCTCGTACAGCAGGAAGACCACATGCCCACCGTCCAGTGCCGGTATGGGCAGGATGTTCATGAAGGCGAGCACGATGCTGAGGAAGGCGGTCATGTTCCAGAACACCTGCCAATCCCATGTGGGGCTGAAGAGCCCGCCGATGGCCCCGAACCCCCCGATCTGCCCGGCTCCGCTCTTGGAGAACAGGAGTTTCAAGGACCGGACGTAGCCACCCAGGGTCTCCAGGCCGTAGTTGATCCCCGCCGGAATGGCCTGGAGGAAGCTGTAACGTTCTTGTGCAAAGGTGAAGTAGGCCGTGGGTTGCTGGTTGCCCGCCCCGATCAGCCCGTCATCACCCACCTTCAAGGGTACCGTAACGCGTGTGTTGTTGCGCTCCACCAGCACGTCGACCTCCTCGCCCTTGTGCTCTGCCATCACGGTACGGAAGTCGCTGAAGTAAGCGGCATCCACGCCATCCACTTGCAGGATGCGGTCGCCCTTGCGCAGCTCGCTCTCGGCCGCGGTGCCACCCGCCATGATGGTGTCCACCACGAAGGGCACGCGCGGTGCGAAGAGGCTGCGTTCGTTCGCATCGAGTATGCGGTCGGTGACATCGGCGCCAAGCTGCACCTCCAGGGGTGCGCCGTTGCGTTCCACCGTAAGGGTGCGCGCGCCATCGATCAGGATCGCGCGGGTCACATCTTCCAAGGTGCGCGGCACCGCACCATCGATGGCCAGGACCACATCACCCTCCTGCACGCCCTGCTCCTTCATCACGGCACTGGGGTGGACCCCGTAGCGCACCTCTTCCAGAGGCAGGTAGTCGCGGCCCCAAACGAAAAGGATCATGCTGTACAGCGCGAAGCCCAGGATCAGGTTCACGGTAACGCCACCCACCATTATGATAAGCCGCTGCCATGCGGGTTTACTGCGGAACTCCCAAGGCTCGGGCGGCTTGGCCATCTGCTCCTTGTCCATGCTCTCGTCCACCATGCCGCTGATCTTCACGTAACCGCCGAAGGGGATCCAGCCGATGCCGAACTCTGTGCCTTTCCACTTGGTCTTCCACAGGGAGAACCAGGGGTCGAAGAAGAGGTAGAATTTCTCCACCCGGGTACCGAACCAGCGGGCGGGAAGGAAGTGGCCCAGCTCGTGCAACACCACGAGAATGCTCAGGCTCAAAATGAGCTGGGCGCCTTTGATCAGGATCTCCATACGGGGGTGGTTCGGTCGCGCGCCACGCGGCGTGCTTCGGCGTCGCTGCTTTCCAGTTCGGCCAAGGTCGGGTTGGTGATATGGGCCACGGTGGCCAGGCAATACTCCACCAGGTCGCTCATTTCGAGGAAACCGATGGCATCCTTCAGGAACAGCTCCACGGCCACTTCGTTCGCTGCGTTGAGGACGCAAGGGGCGTTACCACCCTTGTCCATGGCATCCAGCGCAAGCGCCAGGTTCCGGAAGGTGCCGAGGTCGGGTTGTTCGAAGGTGAGCGAAGCGTATTGGGCGAAATCGAAGCGGGGCCATGTGGTGGGCAAACGATCCGGATAGGCCATGGCGTATTGGATCGGCAGCTTCATGTCAGGCAGGCCCATCTGTGCCTTCATGCTTCCATCGCTGAACTGAACGATGCTGTGGATGATGCTCTGCGGGTGGACGATGATCTCGATCTGTTCCTTCTTCAGGTCGAAGAGCCACTTGGCCTCGATCGCCTCCAGGCCCTTGTTCATCAGACTGGCGCTGTCGATGGTGATCTTGGCGCCCATATCCCAGTTGGGATGTTTCAGGGCCTGCGCCTTGGTCACCGTGGCGAGTTCTTCGCGGCTCTTTCCGCGGAACGGACCACCGCTGGCGGTCAGCACGATCTTCTCGATCGGGTTGTGCCATTCGCCGGCAAGGCACTGGAAGATGGCGCTGTGCTCGCTGTCCACCGGGTAGATGTTCACGCCTTTATCGCGTGCGGCTTTGGTGACGAGTTCACCGGCAACCACCAGGGTCTCCTTGTTGGCCAGGGCGATCGCCTTTCCGGCATCGATGGCCGCCAGGGTGGGGCGCATGCCCGCATAGCCTACGAGCGCGGTAAGCACCACGTCGATGCCCTCCATGCTCACGGCCTGCTCCAGTGCTTCGGCACCCGCGTAGACCTTGATGCCTTGCGGGAAGAGCACATCCTTGGTGGCTTCCAGCTTGCTGGCATCACCGATCACCACCGCGTTGGGCTTGAATTCCAGCGCCTGCTTGATCAGCAGGTCGACGTTGTTGCCGCAGGTCAGCAGCTCCACTTCAAAATGCTCGGATTGCTCGCGCACCACATCAAGCGCCTGCGTGCCGATGGAGCCGGTGGAACCGAGGATGGCGATCTTTTTCATGTGCGCATGCGACCAACTACTTGTCCGTTGTCACGGGGAAGGTCATGCCCAATGAACAACGTACGTGGCCCGAAAGCGTGCAAAGATCGCCTTTGGCGCGGGAATGCGCGGATCCGTTCAATACACCGCCTTCCGCTGCGCTTCGGTCAAGGTGTAGATGAGCGAAGCGGGTTCGCAGAGCACGGCCCGATCGCCATGCAGCGCAATGGGTGCTTTGAGCAGCACGGGATTGTGCGCCACCACCTGAAGCCAGCCTTCGGCATCGAAGTCGCAGCCACGCAGGTTGCTCTGGTAATAAGGGTGTGCCCGGTTCAAGAGGTCCTTGGGACGCAGGTTCAACTGCTTCAGCACCTGGCGCACGAAAGTGGTGCTGAGGCTCACTGCGCTAACGTCCTGTTTGTTCACCTTGGTCGCAAGCGAGTACGCATACGCCAAGGCCTTACGCCCTTCCGATGTGTTGCTGTCATAGACCAACGTCAGTTCCTTGGAGTTGAGGGTGGTGCTCATGGCAAATGAAGAGTTGGTGGATGCTGAAGATACATCCTGGAACGGGCGATCCCAACCGACGGCCTCTCCGACTTCGGGGGATCCAGCCTTAAAAATTCGACGGAGGTCCGATCCGGATCGACCGGATCAGCGCTTGGACGAGGCACGCCTCAGCCGGTCGTTGATCGCGCGTCCAAGGCCCGTTTCAGGGAACTCCTCCGCCACGATGACACTGCAATCCGTGCTGTCCAACTCGCGCAATACGGCGAAGAGGTGGCGCGCTGCTTCGGCCGGATCACCGCCTTCGGACAGCACTTCGCAGCGGTGGCCGGGGTATTCGGTCCGGAAGCTGATGATACCGATGCGTTCACCGGCAAAGCGACGCAACAGAGCTGGCACATTGCCCACATGCACCGGCTTGCGTGGCGCGTAATGGCTCTCCAGCATACCCGGTGCTACGGGGAGCACATGCTTCACAGCAGGTTCCACGGTACCGATGACCACTTCGATGGCCTCCAGGGGGATCCCACCGGGACGGTAGAGGTACCAGCGCCCGGCATCCCAACCCAGGATAGTGGATTCGACACCGACGCTGCATGGGCCACCGTCCAATATGTACGGCACCTTGTCGCCCAACTGATCGGCTACATGCTGTGCGGTGGTGGGACTGACATAACCGAAGGGGTTGGCACTTGGCGCCGCCAGCGGGAAGTCCAACTGCAGAAGCAGTTGCAGCGTGAGCGGATGGGCCGGCATGCGCACGGCCACCGTATCCAGGCCACTGGTCACCAGGTCCGGGACCGCTGGCTGCTTGGGCAATACCAGCGTGAGCGGGCCTGGCCAAAAGGCGTCCATCAAGGCCTCGGCACCGGGAGGCAACTCCCTCACCACCCGATGGATGTCAGCGTGCTGCGCGATGTGAACGATCAGCGGGTCGAAGCTGGGGCGTTGCTTGGCAGCAAAGACCTGCAGCACGGCAGCTTCATCGAACGCATTGGCGGCAAGCCCATAGACCGTTTCGGTGGGAATGGCCACGATGCTCCCGGAGCGGAGGAGCTGCGCTGCGTGTCCGGGGTCCATGCCGATGGCCATTCTGCAAAGGTCTTCAAGCCGACCCAATGCGAGCTCATTACCTTCAGCCACAGAAATCCACACTCCATGTTCCGCAACTGGTGGCTACTTGCCTTGAAAGGCGTCCTGCTCTTGGTCATGGGCGCTTACGTCCTGCTCAATGCCGAACTTGCTTTGGCGGCCCTGGTCTTCTACCTCGGCCTGCTTGCCTTGCTCGGCGGCGTGGCCGAAGTGGCGCTTGCGATCGTGAACCGCGACAAACCCCAATGGACGGGATATCTGTTGGAAGGCCTGCTCGACATTGGCATCGGAGCCCTTCTTCTGGCCAGGCCAGGGGTGGTGGAACTGATCCCGATCATGCTGGGGGTCTGGATCGTAGCATCGGGTATGTTGCTGTTGGTGCGCACCCTGCGGGCACGGCAGGAAGGTGGAGCATACTGGGCCAATTGGCTTGTGCTCAGCACGCTCCTGGTGCTGCTGGGGCTATGGCTCATCTTCGACCCCACGGGTACACTGGTGTCGGTCACCTGGTTGCTGGGCCTTGTGATGTTCGCCTTCGGGCTGTTGGTGCTACTGATCGCGTTCCGTCTGCGCAGCGCGAACAATACGATAAAGAAGGCCGCCGAGGACCTGCAGGCCCGTGGCCTGTAGCATGAGAAGTTGTCGTCGATCCGTGACCTTCCTTTGCTGTCCAACCTGGTACGCATGCGCAGCTTATCCATTCTCTTCCTCTTCTTTCCGATTTGGGTGAACGCCCAGCTTCAGCCCGGTTACGACCGTTCCGAAGCCATGGAGATGCTGCGCGTGAACATGAGCTTCGTGGATTCGGCCATGGAGGGCATGACCGTGGCGCCCAGCAAGCGTTTCCGTCGCGTTTACCGTTCGCCTGTGATGGGGCTTAAGAACATGTGGGAATTGCACACCGACGACCGGGGAACCGCGGCGATCGCCCTGCGCGGCACCACGGCCGAACTGGTGAGCTGGCTGGAGAACGGCTACGCGGCCATGATACCGGCCCAAGGCGAGATCCGGCTGGATAGCAGCAGCGTATTCCGCTATCACCTGGCGGACGACCCGCGAGCCAGCGTACACGTGGGCTGGACCGTTGGCATGGCCTTTCTGCAGCGCGACATCCTGCCGAAGGTCGATTCGCTCTACCAAGCAGGCACACGCGATATCCTCATCGCTGGTCATAGCCAGGGCGGTGCGCTCTGTTACCTGTTCACAGCGCATGTGCGGCAACTGCAACGCGAAGGGCGCCTGCCGGCCGATATCCGCTTCAAGACCTACGCCAGCGCCGCGCCCAAACCGGGGAACACCGCTTTTGCACACCACTACGAAAGCCGCACACATGGCTGGGCCTTCAACACGGTGAACTCACTGGACTGGGTGCCCGAGGTGCCCATGAGCATTCAGACGGTGAACGACTTCAACACCGTGAATCCCTTCAGCGACGCCAAGGAGGCCATGGCCCAGCTGCCACTGAAACAGCGTGTGGCCGGCAACTACGTGTACAACAAGCTGGACAAGCCCACCCGCAAGGCCCAGCGCAACTACACGCGCTTCCTGGGCACCTCGGCGGGCAACTTCGTACGGCGCGAGCTGCCGGAGCTGGAGACTCCGCCCTATGTGGAGAGCAACCTCTATGTGCGCACCGGCACGATCATCACCCTTCTACCCGACAGCGGCTACCACGCACGCTTCCCGCAGCAGCAGGAAACACCCTTCGTGAACCACATGGTAGACCCTTACATGTACCTTCTGGAGCGCTGGACGCCGTATCCGGGCGAGAGCGCCTCAACGCCTGTTGTTGAGCAGGACCCGAAGCTCGCCTTCCGGCAACGCACCATCCTGGATGGCATCCACTTCCACGCCACCGGGCACGAACCCGAGTGGATGTTGCAGATCAACCACGAGGGCGCCATTGGCTTCCGCATGCTCGGCGATGCACAAGGCTGGTTCACCCCTCCGGTGGAACCTTCGCGTGCCGCCGATGCCCAAGTTGTGCTGTACCAAGCGAGCACCGAACGGGGGGAACTGCGAGCAACGGTCCAGGAGCAGAAATGCACCGACCCCATGACGGGAGAGGTGTTCCCCTACACGGTACGTGTCGTTGCCACCGACGCCACGGCCAAGCAGCAGGTGAACGGTTGCGGCCTTTTCCTAGCACCGGCACGCTTGCACGATGTGTGGATGCTGGTGCGGATCGGTGAAGTCAAGGTGCGCCAAAGTGAGCTCCGGGAAGGGGCTCGACTGGAGTTCTTCGCAGCGGAAGGACGCGTGCAGGGCGCCACAGGCTGCAATACGCTGGATGGGCCCTTCGAGGTACATGGAGAAACGCTGCGCATGGGTCCACTGCGCATGACCAAACGGATGTGCTCAGGCCACGCGGAGGAAGTGGAACGTGCATTCATGGAGGCGCTGGACCTCGGGTGGTTCCGGTATGCGTTCAAGGGAAACGACCTGTTCTTGACGCATCCGGCGGGGACCGAACTCGTGTTCCGCCGGGTGGAGTGAACGGTACTCCCGCACATTCCCGATCTTCAGCGCGTTCACTGATCCCATGAAGCACATCCTGATCTCCCTCCTGGTCCTCTGCGGCCCCGTCACACTCTGCGCCCAAAGCAAGAGTGGCAAGGCCAAGACCGAAGACCCCAAGACCGACCATTTCAGCGGTCTGGAATTCCGCAGCATCGGTCCAGCCTTCATGTCGGGGCGCATCGCCGACATCGCCATCCATCCACAGAAACCCGGCACCTGGTACGTGGCCGTGGGCTCCGGCGGCGTGTGGAAGACCGTGAACAACGGCACCACGTGGACGCCCATCTTCGACGGGCAGACGAGCTACTCCATCGGCTGCATCACCCTCGACCCGCAGAACCCCGACGTGGTGTGGGTGGGCACCGGCGAGAACGTGGGAGGCCGGCACGTGGGCTACGGCGACGGTATCTACCGCAGTGCGGACGGCGGCAAGAGCTGGACCAACCTCGGCCTGAAGAACAGCGAGCACCTTTCGAAGATCATCGTGCATCCCGGCGACCCCAACACCGTATGGGTGGCCGCGCAAGGCCCGCTGTGGAGCAAGGGCGGCGAGCGCGGCGTGTACAAGACCACCGATGGCGGAAAGACCTGGAAGCGTACCCTGGGCGATGCTGAATGGATCGGTGCCACCGACCTGCTGTTGGACCCGCGCGACCCACAACTGCTCTATGCCGCCACCTGGCAGCGCCACCGCACCGTGGCGGGCTACATGGGCGGCGGACCGGGCTCGGCCATCCACCGCAGCACCGATGGCGGCGAGACCTGGACCAAGCTCAGCAACGGCCTGCCCGAAGGCAACCTGGGCAAGATCGGCCTGGCGCTTTCTCCGCAACAGCCTGATGTGGTCTACGCGGCCATCGAGGAACAGCGCCGCAGTGGGGGCGTGTACCGCAGCAGCGACCGGGGCATGAGCTGGACGAAGATGAGCGATGCGGTAAGCGGCGGCACCGGGCCGCACTACTACCAGGAGCTCTACGCCAGCCCGCACCAGTTCGACCAGCTGTACCTGGTGAGCAACTACACGCAGACCTCCGATGATGGCGGGAAGACCTTCCGCAACCTGAACGTGGGCACCCGGCACGTGGACGACCACGTGGTGGTGTTCCGCCCGGACGATCCCGAATACCTGCTGCTGGGTTGCGACGGCGGCCTGTACGAGAGCTTCGACCGCGGCGACACTTGGCGCTTCGTCAACAACCTGCCTGTGACGCAGTTCTACAAGATCGCGGTGGACGATGCGGAGCCCTTCTACCAGGTGTACGGCGGCACGCAGGACAACAATACCCAGGGCGGACCATCGCGCACGGAGAACGAACACGGCATCGGCAATGCCGACTGGAGCGTGGTGCTGGGCGGCGACGGCCACCAGCCCGCCACCGAGCCCGGCAACCCCGACATCGTGTACGCGCAATGGCAGCAAGGCAACCTGGTGCGCCACGACCGCAGCACCGGCGAGAACACCTACATCCGTCCGCAGCCCGCCGAGGGCGAGCCCACCGAACGCAGCAACTGGGACTCGCCGATCCTGGTAAGCCCGCACGACCCCGCCACGCTCTACTTCGGCACCCAGCGCGTATGGAAGAGCACCGATCGCGGCGACTCGTGGACGGCGATCAGCGGCGACCTCACCACCAACACGGAACGCATCCGCACACCTTTCTTCGGCACTACACAGGGATGGGACAACCCGTGGGACATCTACGCCATGAGCGACTACAGCACCATCACCTCGCTGGCGGTATCACCATTGGTGAAGGGGCTCATCTATGCCGGCACCGACGATGGCCTGCTTCAGGTCTCCGAGGATGAAGGAAGCACGTGGCGCCGTATCGCGGTGAACCGCTTGCCGGGCCTACCCGCCACCGCCTTCTGCAACGACCTGAAAGCCGACCTCTTCGACGCCAACACCGTATACGCCGTGTTCGACAACCACAAGTACGGCGACTACAAACCCTACATCTACCGCAGCACCGACCGTGGCCGCTCGTGGACCAGCCTCTCCGCCGGACTGCCCGAGCGCACCCTGCTGTGGCGCGTGGTGCAGGACCATGTGGAACCCAAGCTGCTCTTCCTCGGTGCGGAGTTCGGTGTGTATGTGAGCTTCAACGGAGGAAGCGCCTGGCATGCGCTGAAGGGCGGGCTGCCCCCTATCGCGGTGCGCGACCTGGCCATCCAGCGCCGTGAGAACGACCTGGTGCTGGGCACCTTCGGGCGCGGCATCCACATCCTGGACGACTACGCCGCCCTGCGCTCCTTCACCCGGGACACCGCCAACGCGGAAGCCGTGCTCTACGCACCCCGTACCGCACTCTGGTACAGCCCGCGCGATCTCCTGGGCGGCGGCAAGGGCTCCCAGGGCGACAGCTACTTTACCACCGCCAACCCAGAGTTCGGCGCCACCCTCACCTACTTCCTGAAGGAGGCCTACAGCGGTGCGAAAAAGGAACGGCAGGAGCAGGAAAAGAAGCTGAAGGAAGAAGGCAAGCCGTTGTCCTTCCCCGGCTGGGAAGCCGTGGAGGCCGAGGCACGCGAACTGGAACCCGGCGTGTGGCTCGTGATAAGCGATGCGCAGAGCGCCGTGGTGGACCGCGTGAAGGCCACCAACAGCGCCGGCCTGCAGCGGGTGACCTGGGACCTGCGCGCAGCCGCGAAGCGCCCGCTGACCAAGGACAACAAGGACGGCACCCAGCGTGGCCCCTTGGTGGCCCCGGGAACCTACACCGCACAGCTTTTCCGCCAGCAGGACGGTGTCTTCACGGCCATCTCCACCACCGTGCCTGTGGCCGTGGAACCCCTGCGCAAGGGCCATCTGCCTGGTGCGACACCCGATGACGCAGTGGCCTACCAGCAGCGCATGGAAACCCTGCGTGGCCGGCTGGAGGGATCGCAACAGCGGCTGAAGGAACTCGGAACCCGCAGCGAACTGATGCGCACCGCCTATACCAAGGCCACGCGCAGCGACACCACCCTGCAGGGCGACCTGCTGGACCTCCACCGCAGCGTGCAGGCCCTGGACCTGGAACTGAACGGAAGCAAGGCCCGTGCGGAGGTGGGCGAAAGCAACGCGATGCCTTCCGCTGGCGACCGTCTGTGGGCCGCCAGCGGCGCCTGGTCCATCACCTATGGCCCCACGCCCACCCACCGCGCGAATGCCGACATCGCCGAGCGCATGCTGGGCGACCTGGAACAGCGCATGGACAGCCTGCTCCAAGCCCTGCCCGCGTTGGAGGAGCGCTTGAAGGCGATCGGTGCGCCGGCGTTGGAGTGGCGGCAGTGACCCAAGGAGGGTCGCCATGTGTTCCACCACCATGCGCAACGTGATCACCACCCTGCTGGCCTTGTTCCTGCCCTTGCTGCTTGCGGCGCAGGACATGCAGCTTTTCCAGGACTTCAACACCCGGCGGGTGCAGCTCTCGCAGCGCGCCACCTGGGTGCTGGGCGGCTGGGCCACCGCCAACTTGGGCACAGGTCTGGCGGTGAGCGCAAACGCCGAGCGCGGCAGCGAAGCGTGGCATTTCGGCAACATGACCATGGGCTGGAGCGCCATCAACCTGGGCATCGCCGTGCCCGGGCTGCTGGCCTTGCGCAAGGAGGCCCGCACGCCGCTGGACATCCCAGGCACCTTCAAGTCGCAGCGGCGTACAGAAGCGCTTTACCTGATCAACACCGGACTGGACCTCGGCTACATCGGACTGGGCCTGTGGATGCACGAGCGAGGCCTGCGCACCGCCGGCGAGGACGGCGCCCGGCTGCGCGGCTTCGGCAATGCCATCCTGGTGCAGGGTGCCTTCCTCTTCGCCTACGACCTGGTGGCCTACACGGCGCACAGCCTGCACTGGTCGCGCAAGCGCGATGGGCTTTACAAGCAGTTGCAATTCAACGGCACATCGCTCAGCTATCGGTTCTGAATGGCGGCTATCTTCGTTGGATAAGTATCCGACACATGCAAAGACGCGATTTCCTCCGCACTGCCTGCCAAGCCTGTGGCGCCTTGGCGTTGCTACCCGCCGTTGCCACACTGGAGAGTTGCTCCTCGGCCAAGGGTGTAGCCCTGGCTGCCAAGGACGGCGTGTTGGACATCCCGCTGAGCAGATTGGATGCCGGCGGCCGAACCACCGTAAAGGCGAAAGGCATGAAGGACAAGCTCCTGGTGGTGCGCCGCGATGATGGCACCTACACTGCGCTCGCCCTCAACTGCCCACACAAGAGCGGCCCTGTGGATTTCAAGGAAGGCGAAGGGCTGAAGTGCGGCTGGCACGGAAGCCGTTTCGACCTTGAGGGCCGTGTGCAGAACGGCCCCGCCAAGCAGGATCTGAAGCGCTACACCACAGAGATCGCCGGCGAACAGCTCCGCATCCTTTTGACCTGATCCAAAAACCGGCCAGCATGCTCCGCGCGTTCTTCCTTTTACCAGCACTTGCCCTGCTCCTACCCGCCTGTGGTGGAGGGTCCACCAGCACTGCCAAGCCGGAGGAAGCGCCCATACATGACCCCGGCCCGGCCGACAACAGCCGCACCAGCCTGGACTGGGCGGGGACCTACACCGGGACCGTGCCTTGCGCGGACTGCGAAGGCATCGCAACGACCATCTCGTTGGAGCGCACAGGAACCTACCGGGCGGAGAGCCGGTACTTGGGTAAGAACGACGAAATCTTCACGAAGAAAGGCCTGTTCACCTGGGAGGACGACGGGGGGCGGATCGTGCTTGAAGGCATGGATGGCGGCAGCGCACGTTACCGTGTAGCCGAAGGCCGGTTGTTCCAATTGGACAACGCAGGGGAACGCATCACCGGTGCGTTGGCGGATCGGTACATCCTGCGCCTGGTCACAGAAACTGATGCGTGGCCCTTGCGGGGAACTACCTGGAAACTGGTGGAGGTGATGGGGGAACCCGTGACAAACCCCGAGGGCCGCATGCCCGCCAACATGCTACTGAGCGCCGAAGAGAACCGGGTGTCGGGCAATTCCGGGTGCAACAGCTTCTTCAGCACCTACACCTTGGACGAAGCCACCAAACGCATCCGGTTCGAACAGGCCGGAAGCACGATGATGGCCTGCCAGGACATGAGCATTGAACGAGCCTTCCACAAGGCCCTGTTGGAGGTGGAGAACTACTCCATGGAAGCGGGCAGCCTTTCGTTGAACTCGGACCGGATGGCCTCGCTGCTGCGCTTCGAGGCGGTGGACATGTAGGCCCTTCCGCGGAGCGGTCTACTTTCGTTGGGCACATTACCCCCTGCCACTGTTCGGCGGCAATGGCCCCCATGTCCCATTTACCTCCAGCTCGTTCACTCCTCTGTTGGGCCTTGACATGCCTGGTCGGCAGTGCGCTTGCGGCTCCTCCCGCCTTGGGGCCCGATAGCAGTTCGAAGCTTGTGCAAGTGGCCCGCCTCAAGGGCGGCCTCTCCCCAAAATCGGTGGTGTGGAACGGCCACGACCGATTCTTTGTACAGAACATGATGTACCGTCACACGGTGACCGTGTACGACGCGGACTTCCAGCACTGCGGTACCATCAGCGACCGTGTTTCGCTGGAGGACCTCGGTATGTGCGAAATGCCCGGCAGCTACCGTGGCGCTCCGGTGGAATGTGCCTTCACATCGGACGGCCGTTTCGCTTTCGTGAGCAACTACAGCATGGAGGGTGCCGGCTTCAACGCACCGGGCTGCGACGATTGCACCGGCAAGGACTACGACGGGTCCTTCATCTACCAGGTGGATGCCAGCACTCTGGAGGTGGTGAAGGCCTACCCCACAGGCAGTGTGCCCAAGTACCTGGTGCTGACACCGGATCAGCGCCAGCTTCTGGTATCCAATTGGAGCAGTGGTGACCTGAGCCTGATCGACTTGGTCGGCAGCAGTGCCGCAATACGTATTCCCGTAGGCCGCTTTCCCCGTGGCATCGCCTTGGACCCCGATGGCCGTTTTGCGTACATCGCCATCATGGGCAGCAATGCCATCAAACGGATGGACCTGCTCACCCACACCGTGGAGCACTTCGTTACCGTGGGCAAAGGCCCGAGGCACCTTTGCCTGGATGCCGAAGGACGCCATTTGTATGCGAGCCTGAACCACGAGGGGGCCATCGCACGCATCGACCTGGAGGATCGTGCGGTGGAAAAGCTGCATGTAGGCGGCACTCCACGCAGTATGGTCTTCGGCAGGGATGAGCGCAGTATGTACGTGGTGAACTACAGTGCGAGCCGTATGACAAAGGTGGACCTGGGCACCTTCAGTGTCGTGGATACCGTGGCCACCGATGCCAAGCCCATCGGAGTAACCTACGATGCCCGGAATCAACGCGTTTGGGTGGCCTGCTACAGCGGCAGCGTACAAGTGTTCGAGGACCGCAGCGAACACAGCGACCTGGACCTTGTGTCCCGAACAGGAGGACCGGTATTCGGCCCGGCGGACAGCTGTCTGGCGTTCCTGGCTGCGCCCCGCGAGCTGCCGACACATCCGCTGAGCAGCCCTGCCAGTACAGCCAATGCACGTGCGGAGGGTCCGGCATCAGCGCGGCAAGGGACACCGGCACCGATCGCCCCTGGTCGAAGACCTTCGGGCAAGGGCTATGCGGTGGTCGCAGGCAGCTTCCGCGAACCAGGGAATGCCCAACGCCAAAGGGTCAAGCTGGAAGCCTTCGGATACGATCCGCAGGTCGTCGAAATGGAGAATGGTCTACACCAGGTCCTGGCAGGCGCGTTCGATACCGAACAGGAGGCCAAGGCCTTGGGAGCGGCCTTGGAACAGCACGGAGTAAGCACCTGGATGTACAAACCAGAGCGCTGAAGGCGGCTCGATCAACGCGTTGACGCGCGCCATACCCCAGCCACGCCGGTGTCCTGGTCCACGAAACGCCGGTCGTTGGCCAAACGCGGCACTTTGCTTTGGGCATCGTTCATGCCCCGCGACCGCATCCAGGCCGCAAAACCGCCCTTTGGAACCGGCGTGATGATCAAGGGCCGCAGCACCTTGCCGGTGATCAGGTCCTTGTAGTAGGGGTTGCGGCGTTGCAAGGCTTCGTCCATCAGCGAGGCGAAGCGGGCCATATCCGAAGGCATTGCCGAGAACTCGATGAACCATTCGTGGTAAGGCGGTCCTTCGGTCGGTGCGGTCTGCGGTGCCACGGTGAATTCGGCCACCTCGCAGGGCACTTCGGCCATGGCATCCCGCAGGGCACCTTCCACTTCCTCAGCGATCACGTGCTCACCGAAGGCGCTGGTGAAATGCTTGGTACGACCCGTGACCTTGATCCGCGGCGGGGAGAGCGAAACGAACTTGATGGTATCGCCGATCTCGTAGCCCCAGAGGCCCGCGTTCGTGTATAGCACCAATGCGTATTGCGTGTCCAGTTCCACCTCCGCAATGGACAACGGCCGGCGATCGGTGCCGTGCATGGGGATGAAGCCGTAATAGATGCCATTGTCCAGCACCAACAGCAGGCCATCCTCATTGTCCTTGTCCTGGTAGGCGATGAAGCCTTCACTGGCCGGGAACAGTTCCACACTGGGTACGCTGCCACCGATGAGCGCTTCCATGCGGTTGCGGTAGGGTTCGTAATTGACCCCACCATACACGAAGAGCGAGAAGTCGGGGAAGACCTCGCGCACCGTGGCCTTGCCGGTGCGGGCCAACAACCGTTCGAAGTACATCTGCACCCAGGCCGGTATGCCACTGATGAGCCGGAGGTCCTCGCTCATGGTCTCACCCACGATGGCTTCCACCTTCGTTTCCCAGTCGGCAATGGTGTTGGTGGCGAAGCTGGGCATGCGATTCTTGAGCAGGTAGGCGGGCACATGGTTGGCTACGATACCGCTGAGGCGTCCGGTCGGTACAAGGCCTTTCTTGTCCAGGACGGGGCTACCCTGCAGGAAGATCATCTTGCCGTCCACGAAATCGGCACGGCCGCTGTGGGCGATGTAGGCCAGCAGGGCGCGCCGGGCACTGCCGATGTGGTTGGGCAGGCTCTCTTTGGTGATGGGGATGTACTTGGCTCCGCTGGTGGTGCCACTGGTCTTGCACAGGTACAGCGGCAAGCCCGGCCAAAGCACGTCCTCTTCGCCAGCAATGATCCGCTCGATGTACGGTTCGAAGCCTTCGTAGTCGCGCAGGGGTATCGCTTGTTGAAGGCCTGTATGGTCGCTCACCTGTCCCAGGCGATGATCCCTGCCGAAGGCTGTCCTGGCACCCGGCTTCAGCAGACCCTCCAGAACCTTCTTCTGTGTGACCACGGGATCCATGGCACGGCGCATCACTGCGGCCGTGGTGAGCAGGGCCAATGGCTTGGCCAGTGTGCTCTTGATGCTCATGGAACCCGGCGTTTCGTCATTGGAACACCATGTAGGCCTGCGGGTCCACAGGCTCTCCATTGAGCCAGAGCTCGAAATGCAGGTGCGGCCCCGTGGTAAGCTCGCCGCTGTTGCCAACGATGGCCACCACCTCGCCGGCCTTCACCCGGTCGCCCACTTTGCGCAGCAAAACGCTGTTGTGCTTGTAGATGCTGACCAGGTTGTTGCGGTGCTGGACATGTACCACATGACCCGCATCGGTGGTCCAACTGGCCAAGGTGACCGTGCCGTCCAGACAGGATTTGACGGCAGCATCGGCCGCCGCAACGATGTCGATCCCGAAATGCCCCTGCCCGCGATCGAAGGTGGTGGTAACGATACCACGCAGTGGTGGAAAGAAGAACACACCGGAAAGCTCGCGCTGATCACTTGGTGTGCCCGCCTCGACAAGGCTGTAGGCCTCCTCCCGTTCAAGGCGCGCGCGTAGCACGCTGTCCGCACGACCAGGCTCCAGGGACGCCGCGTCGGGTTTCTCCGCCAATGGGGTGAACAGGCTGGCGCTGTCCGCCGGAAGCTCGCCACGCAAGACCCGGCGCACGTTCTCCAGATACAGGTCGCGCATCACCAACTGGGCCTCCAGCGAGTCGGCCTTCTGGGTGCTGTAGAAGGCATTCTCCTTGGTGGCCTGGTCCGAGTAACCCGGGATGTACTGCTTCAGCGGGGTGAACACGATCACCGCCGTAACGAACAGGCCATGCAAGGTGAAGGCCGCCACGGCCAGGATCAACACATTCAGCCTGTTCAGCTTGATGCTGAACTTCTCAGCGAAGGTCTTGTCGTCGATCAGCAGCAAACGATAGGTGCTGCGCAGCTTGCGCAACAGCGGGGTCTTCTCCTTGGCCCGACCGGGCCTTTGTTGCTCTGGAGACATGTCCGCAAAGGTGCGCAATGCCCGCTACGTGAGTTCTTCGTCCGTGTTGCCCCTGCAAAGGGCCTATGAAATAACTTCGCCGTTTCGTAGTTATCCACCGCGAGATCCTTTTGCGCTTCGCACCCACATACCGCATCCTGCTGCCCGTGGCCCTCGTGCTACTGGTGGCGGGCTGCTCACAGGAGAAGGACGCCTTCCTGAACCGCACCTTCCACAGGCTTACCGCGCGGGACAATGGCTGGTTCAATGCACGCGAGAAGCTCAACGAGACGATCACCGGCATCGAGGACGGGCATCTGGACAACTACGACGAAGTACTCCCTCTTTTCGTCTACGGAAGTGTGGAACAGTCCAACGCTGCCAAACCCATACTGGAGACCTGTATCGACAAGTGCTCGCTGGTGATCGAGCGGCACAGCATGGACATCGGCGGGGAAGAGAAGAACGCCTGGATCGATGACGCTTGGATGGTGATCGCCAAGAGCCAGTTCTACAAGCGCAACTATTACGAGGCCGACCGGGGATTCACCTACATCACCCGCCGCTTCAAAGGCCAGGACCTTGAGCATGAGGCCTACGTATGGCAGGCCCGGGCCGCCATCCAACAAGAGCAGTACGCCAAAGCCCAAAGTGCGCTGGACAAGGTGCGCGATGCCAAAAAGCTACCCAAGCGTTTCGACCACTCCGAGCTAAGTGCCGTGCAGGCCGAGCTGGACCTGAAGCGGGGCAAGGTGAGCGATGCCATCATCCACCTGGAGCACGCCGTTTCCATCACCAAGGAGAAGCGCGAACGGGTGCGCAGGGCATTCATACTGGCCCAGCTGTACGAAGAGCAGAACCAGCACGAAAAGGCGATCAAGCAGTATGCGGCGGTGGTGAAGATGAATCCGCCCTACGAGCTCGCCTTCCATGCCCAGATCTTCCAGGCGCTGGCCTTCAATCGGGGCGATAGCAAGGCCCTGCGGCAGAAGCTGAACCGCATGTTGCGCGACGAGAAGCATGTGGACCACTTCGATATGATCCACTACGCCTTGGCGGAGCTGGACCTGAAGGAACGCAACAAGCCCGGGGCCATAGAACACCTTGAGACCAGCGCACGGGTGAACACCACCGACCAGAAGCAGAAATGGAAGACCTTCCTGAAACTGGCGGACGTGTATTTCGAGGATCGTGAATACGCCCTGGCACAGCCCTATTACGATAGTACCAGTACCCTGCTCCTGGAGGATCATCCGCGCTTCCGCGAAGTGGAGGTAAGGGCCGAGGTGCTGGGGACGCTGGTGGAACAGCTGGCGATCATCGAACTTGAGGACAGCCTGCAGATGCTGGCCGGCCTGGAGGAGAAGGAGTTGGAGAAACGGATCCGCGGCTTCATCCGCGAACGCGAGCGCAGCGAGGAGGAGGCGGAGCGGCTGGAACTGGAAGCCCGCGAACGCGCTGAACAAGTGCCCGAAGGCAGGGAGGCGCCCACCGTGCCTGGAACGCCGGCCGGGCGAGGCAGCTGGTATTTCTACGACCCGCAGCAGATCTCCCGTGGCATGGCGCAGTTCCGGAAGAAATGGGGTACCCGGCCTTTGGAGGACGACTGGCGCCGCAAGGACAAGAGCGGCAGTGCTTTGGCCGAAAGCCTGGAAGAGGAGGGCGAAGAGGCCCTGGCCCAAAGCGAACTGGACAAGGAGAAAGGCCAGGAGGAGTGGCGTAACCCGGACTACTACACCAAGGATATCCCGCGCGATGATGCCGCCCTGGAAGCCTCCAATGAAAAGATCTGCGGCGCCCTTTACGTGAGCGGTATGATCTACAAGGAGCAGCTCAAGGACAAGGACAACGCCACGGAAAGCTTCGAGAACCTGCACAGCCGTTTCGATCAGTGCCGCTACACTCCGGAAGCCTACTACCAACTGTACCGCATCTACAAGGAAAAAGAAGAGGCCGAGAACTTCTTCTCCATGGATGGCAAGGGTTCCCAGTACTACGCGGACATCATCCTGGAGCGTTACCCCAGCTCGGAGTTCGCAAGGCTGGTGCGCGACCCCAATGTGCTTCAGGCAGATGAGGTACGCAAGGCCGCCGAGGAGTTCGATTACAAAGAGGTGTACAAACAATTCCGCCAGTACGCCTACGGAGCCGTGATCAGCGCCAGCGATAACGTGCTGGCCAATGAACCCAACAACCACTTCAGGGCCAAGTACCAGTTGCTACGCGCAATGGCCGTTGGCGGAATGCGTAATGTGGGGCTCTTCCGCGAAGCGCTGAACGAGGTGTTATCCAACTACCCCGGAACGGACGAGGCACGGGCGGCCGAGGAACTGCTCGCCGTACTGGACCGATCCGCCGACCAGTCCAGCAAGCCCCCTCCCTCGGCCTCGACCTTCAAGACCGAACAGGGCCAGCACTACTTCGCGATCATCGTTCCCAATGCGGGCAACGACATCAACACCATCAAAAGCAAGCTCTCGGACTTCAACACGACCTTCTTCCGCCAACCGGGCATGCAGATCACCAACAGCTTCCTGGATGCTGACCACCAGGTGATCCTGCTGACCTTCTTCGATACCAAGGCCAAGGCCATGGAGTTCTACAGCCTGTTCAGGGGCAACAGGGATGTGCTGGAAGGCATCAACGACCAGGGGCACCCGGCCTTTGCCATAAGCCCGGACAACTACTCCACACTGTACAAGAACAAGGATGTGGAGGGCTATGCTGCCTTCTTCACTACCAACTACCTTGTTGATCAGTAGGATAAGCCATCCCGACTGCTACCTTTGCCAGCTACGCGTCCAATCACCTCCTAGCTTCATGGACCATGTTCAGTAGCAACAAAACTGCTTCACCTGTCATGAACAAGACGGCAGAAACCGTAAACCCCGGTAAGATCAACAGCATCATGGAGGGTACCTCCATCGAAGGCGAGATCAAGAGCGACAGCAACCTGCGCATCGATGGCCGGGTGAAAGGCACCATCAACGTTCGCGGTCGTTTGATCGTGGGCCAAAGTGGTGTCATCGAAGGCGAGGTGACCTGCCAGAGCAGCGACATCGAGGGCACCCTGATGGGCAAAGTGAACTGTCAGGACCTCCTGAGCCTGAAGGCAACCGCCAAGTTGCACGGCGACATCAACACCAAGAAGTTGGCGATCGAACCAGGGGCCGTGTTCACCGGCAACTGCAGCATGGCCGGGGGTGTGGTGAAGGAGATGGACCCTACACGCTTGCGCACCGAAACGGCACGCAACGAACAGGCTGCGCAAGCAGGACGCTGATCCAGCCGATCGATCGATGACGGCCGAAGCGAACGGACGCTGGTCGTTCCTGATACCCATTGCCATTTTCACCCTGGCATGTGCTGCCGTGCTGGTGGCCGTGCTGTACTTCGCCGGGGTTCCCGTTGGAAGGGGCCATGTCGCCATGCTGGCCTACTTCGCCTTGCTCACGGCCATCCTCCATGCCTGGCAGGAACACGCCATGATCTCGGACCCCAAAGGATTCGTGAACCGCTTCATGGGCGGATTGGTCATCAAGATGATGGCCACCCTGCTGGTCCTGCTCATCGCGGTCGTCCTGCTGCCCAAGCAGCGCATCCTCGTCTACGCGCTGCCCTTGATCGCGCTCTACCTGGCTTTCCTGGGCTTCAGCACAGCACGACTTACCGCCCGGTTGCGCAAACTTGGTCGCACATGACCAAGCCAGGGGACGACCGGCCTGTGCGCAATGCCTACGCAGCCTACTTACGTTTCATGGGCTTGGGCCTTACCATGGCGGGTATCATCATCGCCTTCACCTTCCTGGGGTGGTGGCTGGACGGACTCCTGGCTTGGCGAATACCGGTACTCACCATCGTTCTGGCCCTCTTGGGCGTAGTTGGCGCCATGTTCCATCTTTTCCGGGAGACGGGGAGGAAGGAACCCTGACGCTTTCTGTCGATCGGATTTCCCCATTTGGAACCGAATCCTACCTTTGCGGCCGCGTTACGGGGGGTACCCCTTCGCCAAACTTCGATGAAGTCCTTGATCCACGCCGCTTTCCTCGCTTTCGGCTTCCTGCTGGCCCCCATGGTCGCAAGCGCTGGCGGAGGACATGAGAAGGAAAAGTTCCAGCCCGGCGAGATGATCATGGGCCACGTGACGGACGAGCATGGCTGGCACCTGTGGGGCCACACCAGCCTCCCCCTGCCGGTCATCATCTACAACAGCCAGCGCGGCCTCAGCATCTTCAGCAGTACCCGCTTCGATCACGGCCATGCCACGTACGGCGGCTATCTGTTGGAGGGCAACAAGGTGCTTGCCACCACGGCACCCGATGGTACCGCGGCCCATTCAGCACCGATCGACGAGTCCCTCACCGCTTCCACGATCGACTTCAGCATCACCAAGAACGTGCTTGCCATGTTCGTCAGCATGGCCATCATGCTGCTGGTGTTCCTATCCGTAGCCAAGGCCTACACCCGCCGCCCCGGCCAGGCGCCCAAAGGCCTGCAAAGCTTCATCGAGCCCATCATCGTGTTCGTTCGCGACGAGGTGGCCAAGCCGAACATCGGTCCGAAGTACGCCAAGTTCATGCCCTTCCTGCTGACGGTGTTCTTCTTCATCCTGATCAACAACCTGATGGGCCTCATCCCCATCTTCCCCGGCGGAGCGAACGTTACCGGCAGCATCTCGGTGGCCTTCACGTTGGCGGCCATCACCTTCGTGCTTACACTGATCAACGGGAACCGCCACTACTGGGGCCACATCATCGCCATGCCGGGTGTGCCCAAGCCGGTGCTGTTGATCCTTACGCCGGTGGAGATCCTCGGGGTGTTCCTGCGGCCCGCCATCCTCATGATCCGTCTCTTCGCGAACATCACCGCAGGGCACATCATCGTGCTCAGCTTCTTCGCCCTGATCTTCATCTTCGGTGAGATCAACGCGGGATTGGGCTATGGCGTGAGCATCTTCACCCTGGTCTTCACCATCTTCATGAGCATGCTCGAGCTCCTCGTTGCATTCATCCAAGCCTTCGTGTTCACCTTCCTCTCGGCCATGTACTTCGGTGCAGCGGTTGAAGGCCACGACGATCACAAAGAATCACTGGTCTAAATCACAAACCCCCCAATACGCATGTTCCTCTCGATCCTCCTGCAAGCTGCCGCTGAAGCCAGCAACCTGCACTTCGGTTTCGCCGCCATCGGCGCTGGTATCGCTGCTCTCGCCGCCGGCATCGGCATCGGTCGCATCGGTGGTGATGCCATGCAGGCCATCGCCCGCCAACCTGAGGCCACCAACGATATCCGCGCCAACATGATCCTGGCCGCTGCTCTCGTTGAAGGTGCCGCCATGTTCGGCATCGTGGTGGGTCTGTTGGCCATGGTGCTCTGAGCACCTGCGCCTGCGCGTCGTTCCTAACCCTATCTGTGCGTCATGCTCATCGAGTTCTCCTACGGTCTGATCTTTTGGATGACGGTATCGTTCCTGGCGGTACTCTTCATCCTGCGCAAATTCGCCTGGAAGCCCATCCTGGGAGCGCTCAGCGAGCGTGAACAGACCATTGAGGACGCCCTCAATGAGGCGAAGAAGGCCCGCGAGGAGATCGCAGCCATGAACGCCCGCAACGCCGACCTGATGCGCGAAGCACGTGAGGAACGCGAAGTGCTGCTGAAGGAGGCACGCGATATCCGCGATAAAGAGATCGCAGAAGCCAAGGAGCGCGCCAAGACCGAAGCGGATGCCATGCTCGCCCGCGCCCGCACCGACATCCAGAACGAGAAGAACGCCGCCATCGTTGAGATGAAGAACCAACTGGCCGAGCTCAGCATACAGGTGGCCGAGGTGATCCTGAAGGAGAAGCTCGCCGACCCACGTGCCCAGCAAGGTTTGGTGGATAAAGTGATGGCCGAAGCCGAGCTGCGCAAGTCATGAGGAACATCGCTCCGGTCGCTTATCGCTATGCGCGTTCGCTGATGGACATGGCCCGCGAAAAGGGCCAGCTTGATGCGATGCAGGCCGACATGCGCCTGGTGGCGAGCACTTGCGCCGAGAATCGCGAAC
>CAYQMC010000021.1:21724-26483 GCA_964418285.1 uncultured Chryseobacterium sp. | reverse complement strand
TCGGCTTCAGGCCGATGGACAGCAAACGATCCTGCAACCATTGCGGCGAAGGACCGACGTGCACACCAGCGAGCGTAACGCCCGCATAGCGCGGCGCGGCCACGGAGGCTTGCACATCCACCTGCACTGCTTCACCCTCACCATCCTGGACGTAAGCGCTGACATCCGGCAAATTCAATACGAGTCCGCTACCCGAGCGGTGGTTCAAGGCAGCGATGAGGTCGCGCGCCACGCCCACGTGGCCCATGGCATCGGTGCGGTTGGGCGTCAGGCCGATCTCCAGAACGTGGTCGCTGGTAAGGTGCAGTTGTTCTGCCGCAGGCGTACCGGTCACTGCGGAAGGATCCAACACCATGATCCCATCGTGGCTTTCTCCCAGCCCCAATTCATCCTCGGCGCAGATCATGCCATGGCTCTCCTGTCCGCGGATCTTGCTCTTCTTGATGACGAGGCTTCCGCCATCGCTCATGTACAAGGTGCTGCCCACGGTGGCCACCAGCACCTTCTGTCCGGCTTCCACATTGGCAGCGCCACATACGATCTGCACATTCTCGTCCTTACCGAGGTCCACCAGGCACAAGCTGAGCCGGTCTGCATCGGGGTGTTTTTCGCGTTGCAGCACGTGGCCTACGACCACCCCGGCCAACATGCCCTTCACAGGCTCGAAGACCTCCACGCTCTCCACTTCCAGGCCGGTGCTGGTAAGTACCTCGGCCACCTGCTGCGGTGTAAGGTGGGTATCGACGTACTGCGTGAGCCAGTTCCAGGAGATGCGCATGGTGGTTCAAGAAAACGGTTGGCGAAGTTATCCAATGGGAACAGAGGCCAGGGTCGAGCATTCCTCCTCCCTAACTTCGCACTACCCCAATGGACTACATCGCTCTCGCCATACCACTCTTCTTCCTGCTCATGGGCATCGAGCTGGCATGGAGCGCTTGGAGCGGCCGGAAGGTCTATCGCTTCAATGATTTCGTGGCGAACATGGGCTGTGGTATAGGCTCGCAGATCGTGGGGGCCTTCACCAAGGCCGGCATCTTCGCGGTCTACCTGGCCGTGTACGACAACTGGCGGTTCTTCACGCTGGAGAACTCGGTGCTCACCTGGATCGTGACCTTCCTGCTGATCGACCTGCTGTATTACTGGTTCCACCGGCTGAGCCACGAGATCAACTTCCTGTGGGCCGCGCACATCGTCCACCACCAAAGCGAAGAGTACAACCTCAGCGTGGCCTTGCGCCAGAGTTGGTGGCAGGGCCTGTTCAGCTTCTGGTTCTACATCCCGGTCGCGCTCCTTGGAGTGCATCCGCTCACCATCGTGACCGTGGGGGCTTTCGTTACGCTTTACCAGTTCTGGATCCACACCAAGGCCTTGGACAAACTGGGGCCTTTGGAATGGCTCTTCAACACGCCCAGCCACCATCGCGTCCACCACGGAAGCGACCCCAAGTACATCGACCGCAATCACGCGGGGACATTGATCATTTGGGACAAGCTCTTCGGCACCTACCAGGAAGAGGAGGAGGAACCGATCTACGGCATCACCACCCCGCTGGGCACATGGGATCCCGTGAAGGCGAACTTCCACTACTACAAGGACCTCTTCGCTCTGGCGAAAAAGACCAGGCGCTGGCCGGACAAGATCCGTGTGTTCCTGAAACCGCCCGGCTGGAAACCCGCTGAGCTTGGGGGCTTCGAAGGACCCACGCAAAAGGACCGCGCCACCTACCGGAAGTTCGATACGGCTGCTTCCGCTCCGGTGGTCGCCTATGTAGGTGCACAGTTCGTCCTGCTGCTGGCGGTTACCAGCTTTTTCCTGTTCCGGCAGGCCGATCTGGGCACCGTGCGCATGTGGCTCACCGCAGGGCTCATCGTAGTGTGGGTCATGGACCTGGGACTCCTTCTGGAAGGGGGCCGGCGCTGGGTGCTCGGCTCGGAGGTGCTGCGTACATTGCTCCTGGGAGCCCTGTTGCTCCTGAGTGCCGATCTGCTATCCCCACGTTGGGCACCGGTCATTGCCGCGGTCGTAACGGTGGCCACCTTGCTTGGCCTCTTTTGGATCGCACGCGTGCCATACGCGGCGACCAGCGCTTCCCTTTCCAAGCCCGGGGACTAAGTGGCCCACCCCTTCGTGGTGGGGGATTCGAGCAGTGAGCTTCTGCCGTACTACCTTGGCCCCGCTCAGGAGGCCTGGTCAAGGCTGCCGCAACATTCATGGATATCCGAAAGAACACACTGATCAACGGTGCGGCTTATGGCTTGGCGCTGGTCGGCACCATCGTAGGTGGTATCCGTCAGGACCACACCATGGTCTACATCTGCAAACCGGCCTTGATGCTGATCCTGTCCAGCTGGTTCTTCTTCAACAGCCGACGGGTGGGCGACCGCTTCACGCTCCTCATCCAAGCCGGCTTGTTGTTCTCCCTGATCGGCGATGTGGCCCTGATGTTCGACCATCGGGACCCCTTCAACTTCTTGATCGGACTCGGTGCGTTCATGATCGCGCAGCTTTGCTACGCCCTGGCTTTCGCACAGAACATCTCCGACGCGGGGCCCGGCGGCAATCTCCTGGTCCCCATCATCCTTTCCGCGGGGGTGATGACCTATGGTTTCTTCTTCGCGTACGACCTGTTGCCCTACGTGGATGACGTGGTCGCCCTGCCGGTGATCATTTATGCATGTGCGATATCGCTCATGGGCATCGGCGCTGTCTGCCGTTTCAGCCGGACGTATATCCGTAGTTTCACGCTGGTGGTGCTCGGCTCGGTGTTCTTCATCGCCTCGGACAGCATCCTGGCCATCAACCGCTTCATGAAGCCCTTGGACCACGCCCAGTGGTCGGTGATGCTTACCTACGGTATCGGGCAGTTCCTGATAGCGGCAGGTGCGTTGGCCCACGTACTGGACCCCGAGGAGATCCGCCGCAAGGCCGCCCTGAGCACCTGATCGGGCGCGAACCGGGCGTTCAACTGATCCTGCCCCACAAAGCCTGTGAGCGCATGCGTTCACTCAAGGCACCAGCGATCGCGGCGTTCTGCGGGTCGCGCAGTTGCGGGTCGCTGTCCAGTATGCGCATGGCCACTTGGCGTGCCTGCTGCAACAGGGCCACATCCTCCACCAGGTCGGCGATATGGAGCTGCGGGATACCGCTCTGCTGGGTGCCCATGAGATCGCCCGGGCCACGCAAACGAAGATCCACCTCGGCGATCTCGAACCCATCGTTGGTGCGCACCATGGTACCGATGCGCTCGCGGGCATCGTTCCCCAGCTTATCCCCGGTCATCAGGATGCAGAAGCTCTGCTCAGCACCGCGCCCTACCCTGCCGCGCAACTGGTGCAGCTGCGATAGGCCGAAGCGTTCCGCGTTCTCGATCACCATCACACTGGCATTGGGCACATCCACCCCCACTTCGATCACCGTGGTGGCCACCAGCACATCGGTCTCGCCCTTCTTGAAACGCGCCATCTCATAGTCTTTGGTGGCCTGGTCCATGCGGCCGTGCACCATGCCAACGGCATACTTTGGCAAGGGGAAGCGGCGCGAAAGGCTTTCGAAGCCATCGGTCACATCCTTCAGGTTAAGCCCTGAGCTTGTCGAAGGGTCGCTCTCCTCGATCAGCGGATACACCACGTACACCTGGCGGCCCTTGGAAAGTTCCTCTTCCAGGAACCCGAAGACCGCATTGCGCGAATGGTCGAAGCGGTGTACGGTCCGGATGGGTTTGCGGCCCGGTGGCAGTTCATCGATGACGCTCGTGTCCAGATCACCGTAAAGCGTCATGGCCAAGGTGCGTGGTATCGGTGTGGCGGTCATCACCAGCACATGCGGTGGCACCTCGCTCTTCGCCCACAGCCTGGCGCGCTGCGCTACTCCGAATCGGTGCTGTTCATCGATCACGACCAGACCGAGCTTGTTGAAGACGACCCGGTCCTCCAACAAGGCGTGCGTGCCCACCAGGATATGGACCTCGCCCGCGTTCAAGGCGGCCAGGATGCTTCGGCGCGCAGCGGCCTTGGTGCTTCCGGTCAGGAGCCGCACCACCACAGGCATGCCTTCCAGGAATCGGCTGATGGTGGCAAAGTGCTGTTGGGCAAGGATCTCGGTGGGTGCCATCATGGCGCTCTGGAAACCGTTGTCCAGGGCGATCAGCATGCACAACAGACCCACCAGTGTCTTGCCACTACCCACATCGCCCTGCACCAAGCGGTTCATCTGTCGCCCTGTCCCCATGTCCTTGCGGATCTCCTTCACCACCCGCTTCTGCGCACCGGTGAGTTCGAAGGGGAGGTGACCGCTGTAGAAGGTGTTGAAGTGCTCGCCCACCTGTGCGAACACATTGCCTTTAAGGCTCTGCTGCAGCAACTGCTTCTGCTTGAGGAGGTGTAGTTGGATGAAGAAGAGCTCCTCGAACTTCAGTCGGCGTGTAGCCACCTCCAACCGCGCCCGGTCCTGGGGTGCATGCACCTGCCGTGTGGCCTCCTCGCGCGACATTCCACCCAGCAGGTCCACCAGTTCGCGGCTCAAACACTCGTGCAGCTGCCCGGACACGGAGAGCAACAGCGTCTTCTGCAACTTCCAGATGGCACGGCTTCCGAGGCCCTTTGCAGTAAGCTTCTCCGTGGTATTGTAAACGGGTTGCAAAGTGGCCTCCAAGCCTTGCTCCCAAGAGTTGGCAAGCTCCATCTCAGGATGTGCGAAGTTCACCTTGCCCTTGAAACTGCTGGGTGTCGCGCCATTTCGGGCTGCCCTGTCGGAAAAGATT
>CAYQMC010000021.1:8402-21714 GCA_964418285.1 uncultured Chryseobacterium sp. | reverse complement strand
CCGGGTTTCAGCGACTGTTGCAACCAACGGATGCCTTTGAACCAGACCAGTTCCACGCTTCCGGTAGCATCCGTGAGTGTTGCGGCAAGGCGCCGTCCCTGCTTCTCACCCACCGTATGCAAGGCCCCGAGCTTGCCGCGTAACTGGGCCTGGGGCATATCCTCGTGCAACTCCGATATCCGATGGAACACACTGCGGTCCACATAGCGGAAGGGGTAGTGTTGCAGCAGGTCGGCATAGGTGGCTATGCCCAACTCCTTGCGCAGGAGTTCGCCCCTCAAAGGGCCAACGCCCTTGAGGTATTCGATGGGTGTATCGAGCACGTGCGCCATCCCGGGCGGAAATTACGGCCCACCGTGTTGTCGGCTTCGATGGATATCCCCTTGCTCGCGCTGGACCACGGCGTCCACAATGGCTTTGGAAGGCCACGGACCAAGTTCCCGACCGATGCTACTTAACCCTCGGTTTACACAGTAGTCCTACATTTCCAACATGGCATTCCTGCTCGCGCACCACGGTCGGAAGCAATTGGCGACCTACACCAAAGCCTTGGAAAGGGCGCGCGACCGCAGGACAGAGAAGCGTATCCATGCCCTGCGCGTTTCCATGAAGCAGCTACGCACGTTGCTCCGTCTGGCCAAAGCCACAGATGCGGTGACCAAGGCTCCAACAGCAGCAGTGGGCCGGCTCATGACCTTGTTCAAGGCGGCCGGTGGTCTTCGTGAAGCGCAGGTATCGACACGCATCGTCGCGGGCTTCGAGAAACTGGACCCTTCCGATGGCACGGTCTATCTGGCGCACTTGAAGAAAAGGCGTGCCAAAGCCGCAAAGGCCCTGCAGCGCGCGCTACTGGATATGCGCACGCGCGATGCCCGCAAGCTGGGCAAGTATTTCGCATCGGTATCCAACGACCGGACCCATACCCAGGAACGTCGATCGGCGCGCCTTTATGTCGACCGCGAGATACGCAGGGCCTTGAGGCTTGTACGTGATGGTGCGCCCGGGGAAGCCTTGCACCAAGTACGAAAACACCTGAAGAATTCCTGGCATACCCTGCGCGTGCTGAACGATGTCGACAAACTTACCCGACGGCAGGGCGCGCTGCTGCAACGCTTGGGCACCGTACAGGAAAGCCTGGGCAGTTGGCATGACCTGCAGGTGGTGCACGATGACCTTGCGGCACTGGCCCATCAGGACGAAGTGGCGGTGCTGAGGAAGGCCATTGGCGTTAAGCTCAGAAGCCAACGCGCAGGACTCATGCGGGAGTTGAAGCAGGTACTGGAGGTGTGATCTGTATACCTCTTGGTATAATTCCCCTGGGTACAAATTCCGGTGGCTGAAGCGAAGCTCAGATCGCCCCCACCCCTAACATCAGCGCCGGTTCCTCCATCAGTTCCTTGAAGGTGTTGAGGAACTTGGCGCCGGTAACGCCGTCCACCACGCGGTGATCGCAGCTCAGGGTCACCTTCATGGTGTGACCGGGTACGATCCGGCCGTTGCGGACCACAGGCTTTTCGTTGATGCCTCCCACGGCCAGGATACAGGCATCCGGCGGATTGATGATGGCCGTGAACTCCTCGATGCCGAACATGCCCAGGTTGGAGATGGTGAAGGTGTTGCCTTCCCAGTCCGCGGGCTGGAGCTTCTTGTCCTTGGCCTTCTTGGCGAATTCACGCACTTCCGTGCCGATGGTCCGCAGGGGCTTGCCATCGGCGAAGCGCACCACAGGGACCAGCAGGCCCTCCTCAACGGCCACGGCCACGCCGATGTGCACGTGCTGGTTGAAGCGGATGCGGTCCCCGAGCCAGGAACTGTTCACCTTGGGGTGCTGTTTCAAGGCCATGGCAGCGGCCTTGATGACGAGGTCGTTGAACGAGATCTTCTCCGGTTCGATCTGTTTGTTGATCGCTTCACGAACCTGCATGGCCCGCTCCATCGCGATCTCCAGCGTGAGGTAGAAGTGCGGCGCGCTGAATTTGCTTTCGGCCAAACGCTTTGCGATGGTCTTGCGCATCTGGCTTACGGCCACCTCCTCGAAAGCTTCCACCTGCGGTACGTTGTAGCTGCCGGTGCCACCTGAGAACTCTTCGATGTCACGCTTGGTGATGCGGCCTTCGGGGCCCGATCCGTGCACACGACCGAGTTCGATACCCTTCTCTTCGGCCAGGCGCCGCGCAAGCGGACTTGCCGTAACGCGACCATTTCCCGAAGCGGGCGCAGCCATACTGCTCGGCGCACCACCGAACAGCGACTTCGCAGCAGGCGCCTTCGCCGATGCGGATACAGGTGCCGCTTTCTGCTCGCTGGGTGTGGACGGTTCCTCCTTTTTTGTAGGAGCCATTGCCTCCTGCTCCTGCCCTGTGGGCTCCTCCTTCACTTCTTCCTTGGCCTTCGGCTCCTCGGCAGCAGCCTCCGCAAGCAACTTTGTTATGTCCTCGCCCTCCTTTCCCAGTACCGCGAGCACGCTATCCACGGGCGCGGTCTTACCGGATTGCACACCGATGTGCAGCAGCACACCATCGGTGAAGCTCTCGAATTCCATGGTGGCCTTGTCGGTCTCGATCTCGGCCAGCACTTCACCACTCTTCACGGTGTCCCCCACCTTCTTATGCCAGGCGCTCACCACCCCTTCGGTCATGGTGTCGCTCAATTTGGGCATGCGTACGATCTCGGCCATGTGCTCATGGTCCGCATCAGCACGGACCCAGGGATTGGTTTAGTCCTTCAGGAAAGGATAATCGGTCTGGTGGTACACGTCGGTGTACAATTCGTCATCGGGCAATGCCGGGCTTTCCTCGGCGAATTTCACGGCCTCTGCCACCACTTTCTTGGCAGCGTCGTCCATGGCTTCGATCTCCTTCTCTGTGGCCCACTTCTTATCCAGCAAAGTATCGCGCACCTGCTCGATGGGGTCCTGCTTCTTGTAGCCTTCCACCTCCTCCTTGGTGCGGTACTTCTGGGGGTCGCTCATGCTATGCCCCTTGTAGCGATAGGTCTTGATGTCCAACAGGTACGGGCCGTTGCCGGCACGCGCGTGGGCGCAGGCCATGGCGATGGCCTCATGCACATCCTCGCAGCGCATGCCGTTCACACCCAGGCCGGGCATGTCGTAGCTCTCGCCCAAGGTGCTCAGATCATGCACATTGCTGGTGCGCTCCACGCTGGTGCCCATCGCGTAGTTGTTGTTCTCGATGATGAACACCACCGGCAGCTTCCACACCATCGCCATGTTGAAGGTCTCGTGCAGGATGCCTTGGCGAACGGCCCCATCGCCCATGAAGCACAGGGTCACATGGTCCTCACCACGGTACTTGTCCGCAAAGGCGATGCCAGCACCCAGGCCGATCTGCCCGCCCACGATGCCATGGCCGCCGAAGAGGTTGCGCTGCTTGTCGAAGTAGTGCATGCTACCACCCTTGCCCCTGCTGGTACCCGTTGCCTTTCCGAAGAGTTCGGCCATCACGTTATTGGCAGGCGTGCCCAGTACGAGTGGATGCGCATGATCGCGGTAGCCGGTGATGAAACGGTCCGTGGGGCGCACGGCCGTGATCATGCCAGCGAGGATGGCCTCCTGCCCGATGTAGAGGTGGCAGAAACCGCCGAACTTCTGCATGGTGTAGAGCTGGCCGGTCTTTTCCTCGAAGCGGCGCATCAGGATCATCTCCTTGAACCAACGGAGGTAGGTCTCCTTACCGAAGGTGGCCGATGCTTCACTATCGTTGGTCTTCTTCGCGACGGCCGCCTTCTTGGGGCTGGCTTTGGGCGAAGTGCTGGTCTTCGTGCTCATGCGCGTCTACGTGCTACTTGCGGCGTTCGGCCGTTCGCGTTGGAGGGAGCAAATATAGCCTGCACAGAATGCCGCCTTCGGCCGATCAAGCGCCGAGGAAGGAGCTGTCGAAGGACAAGGGGAGAAGGCTTCCGGCACTGGCCAGTTCGAACACCGGACCATTCGGAACCGAGAGCAGCAAACGCATGGGCAACTTCTGGCGGTGCTCCTGCTCCAGCAAGGCCTGACGGCAGATCCCGCAGGGACTTACCGGGCGCTCGCCCGTAACGGAAGGGACCACTATGGCCATTTCCACCACCACACCATGGGGCCACTGCGACATGGCGGCATGTAGCGCAGTGCGTTCGGCACAGATGCCGGCCGGGAAGGAGGCGTTCTCCTGATTGTTACCCGTCACCAAAGTGCCATCGGCCATGCGCAAGGCAGCACCCACCAGGAAATTGGAGTATGGCGCATAGGCACGGAGCGCCGCCGCGTGGGCCTCGGCGAGCAGGCCACGGTCCTCGGGCGTCATGTCCACGATGCCATCGTGGCGCAGGTATTCCACTGCAAGGGTGATCCGCTGGGACATTTGCTGATAAAAGGAGGCCGAAGATAGCCTGCCCGCCATGTAGAATGGTGCGAGGAAGGAAGCCACAGCTACGACGGATAGGATAGATTTGGCATCCCTTCGAAGACCATGACCGAGTTGACCGACCGCATCGCAGGCTTCACGCCCATCACACTGTCCGAAATGGACGGTGTGGAGTTGCAGGATCGCACGGACACCAAATTCATCTTCGCTTCGGGCATACTGGACGAAGTATGGCGTGAGATGCAGGCGGACTATCGCCTGTTGGAAGTGGATGGAAAGCGCGGCACACACTACCGCAGCCTATACTTCGACACCCCCGACCTACGCCACTACCAGGACCACCACAACCGTCGCACCTTCCGCAGCAAGGTGCGTTTCCGGGAATACGTGGGAAGCGGCCTGGTATACTTCGAGGTGAAGCGCAAGACAGGCACCGGTCGCACGGACAAGGCCCGCATGCGGGTGGCGGAAATTCCCTTGGCACTGGATGCCGGGCAGCAGCGTTTCGCATTGGAGGCCAGCGGCAGGATGGAGGAACTGGTGCCCACCCTTTGGAACCACTTCACCCGCTACACCTTCGTACACAAGACCCGGCCCGAACGCCTTACCATGGATGTGGACCTGCGCTTCTCGGTACCGGGCATGGAGCGCCCCTTGGGCGCCATTGTGGTGGCCGAATTGAAACAGGAACGCGCCGACCGTTCCTCGCCCTTCGCCCGCATCATGCGTGAACGCAACATCCGACCGGCCGGCATGAGCAAATACTGCATCGGAATGCTACTCATGGAGCGCCCTGTGAAACACAATGCATTCAAGGAAGTGCTGCTCAAGCTGGAGCGCCTTCGCAAGGCCGCCTGATCAATCCTTAAGGAACAATGACCAAGATATTCGGCATGCCGCTCTTCCACAACGACATGTGGGAGCTGCTCTTCAAGTTCAGCATCGATATCACGGTGCTGTTCATCCTCATCCGGCTGATCTACTACCCCATCCACCGGAAGAAGGACTACCTCTTCACCTACTTCCTGTTCAATGTGCTCATCTTCTTCCTCTGCGTCCTGCTCAATAGTGTGAAGCTCAGCATCGGTTTCGCCTTCGGCCTGTTCGCCATTTTCGGAGTGCTACGGTACAGGACCGAGCAGATCAGCATCAAGGACATGACCTACTTGTTCGCAGTGATCACCATCGCGGTGATCAACTCCCTGGCGAGCAAAAAGGTGAGCATCACGGAGCTTCTGTTCACTGACGGTATGATCCTGGTGGTGACCTTCTTCCTTGAGCGCCTCTGGTTGACGCGCCACGAGGCCATGAAGCAGATAATCTACGAACGGGTGGACCTCATCAAGCCGACCAATCGCACCGCCTTGTACCAGGACCTCCAGGATCGTCTCGGGGTCAAGGTGTCGCGGGTCGAGATCGGTCGGATCGACCTCTTGCGAGACACCGCCCAGTTGCGTGTGTTCTACTTCGAGGACGAGCAGACGCACGACAACTATGTGGAGCCCCTTCGGGACGATGGGGATGATTGATCGGCTGCCCTATGGCAACCCGCGCAGCTCCTGAAGACCGCGGTCGCGATCAGTGCTTGCGGTAGACCAAGGCCACGGCATGCGCGAAAGCACCTTCCTCTCGGCCGGCGTAGCCCAGCTTCTCGTTCGTAGTGGCCTTGATACTCACAGCATCCTCGGCAACACCGAGCAATGGTGCCATGGTGCTCCGCATGGCTGCTGCGTGGGGCATGATCTTGGGCTGTTCCATCACCAAGGTGCAGTCCACATTGCCCACCAGCCATCCGGTATCGTCCAACAGCCTCACCACCGCAGCCAGTAGCCTCTTGCTATCCGCGCCTTTCCAGGCCTGGTCCGTATCCGGGAAGTGCTGGCCGATATCGCCCATCGCCACGGCACCCAGCAGGGCATCGCATACAGCGTGCAATAGGACGTCAGCATCCGAATGACCCAGGAGTCCCGCGGTGTGGGGGATCAAAACGCCACCCAGCCACAGTTCCCGGCCTTCGGCGAACCGGTGCACATCGTAACCGAAGCCTATGCGGAAAGGAGGCGCACTGTTCACGGCCATGGCCATCACACGTCGCCTTCCTTCTTCTTCTGCTGCTTACCGTCGAAACGGAAGCCAAGCGTGAACCGCAGCGTATTGGCCAAGGGGCTTCGCTGTTGGTTGGCGATGAGGTAGCTCAGATCGAGCGAGAAGATGTTGTAGCGCACACCTGCACCCAAGGTGAAGTACTTCCTGTTCCCCTTGGTGAAATGCTCCCAGAAGTAACCGCCCCGGAAAGCGAACTGATCGGCATACCAGTATTCGAACCCACCTGCAATGTTCACCTCGCGGATCTCCTCACGCCAGCGGGTACCTTCCACCACGCTGTAATTGCCGTCCTCATCCTGCACCACCACGCCAGGGGCATCGGTGAAACTGCCGAACATGCCCGCGGCTACCCCTACGTTCGGATCACGGCCGCTGATGATCGCCAGTCGGCCGGTCACAGGGTCGATGGAATCCGGATTGTAGACGGGAGGTGTAGGAACCAGGAGCTTGTTCACATCGAAGGCGAACGTGAGGCTGTTGTACTCGTCAAGATCCAGCTTGAACGATGGTCCGAAGCGCAGATTGATCGGGATGAAATCCTGCGCCGCTGTTTCGGTATAGGACATCTTGGCGCCGATGTTGGATATGTTCATACCCAGAGCAAAGGCTCCACTCCTATCCCCGAGATCGAGCTCATCCTTGATGTAGTAGAAGGATACATCGGCGGCAACGGATTGGCCGGCCTTCGAGTTGGCACCCTGCACACTGATGCCACCGGTAAGATTGCTGTTGATGTAGCGAATGGCCACTCCGCCCGAGAAGTTATCGCTGAACTTCTGCGAGAAAGCCAGATCGACGGCGAACTCTGCCGGCTTGAAATCCCGAATGGTGGAGCCATTGATGTCCGTGAACAGGATGCTGCCCAGGTTGAAATAACGCAGCGATCCGCCGATCGCACTGCGCTTGTTGGCAAGACGCTTATAGCCGGAGAGATACGCCAGGCTCATGTCAGGGACCAGATTGCGCAACCAAGGGCTGTAGCTCATGGAGAATTCCCCATCGTTCTCGGCGAACGCGAGCTTGGCAGGATTCCAGTGGATCGAATTCGCGTCCGGTGATACTGCAACACCGGCATCACCCATGCCGCCTGCACGGGAATCGACAGAGATCATCAAGAAGGGTACCGCGGTGGTGATGGTGTTCAGAACACCTTCACGGCAATCTTGTCCCGTAAGTTGATTGATGCAGTTGGTGCTCACTTGGGCATGGACGGAAAAGCCCACCGCGATAAGTCCAAGGAACAGGGTACTCCAACGAGCAGTGACAAAAGCCATAGTGGGGGGGTTGCGTACGGGGACGGCAAATATACGTCCCACAAGGGTGTTTATTGTTTGGCTCGGGTCTAGCGCAGGATCACAAGCTTCTCGAACTTCTCTGCGCGCTCTCCATCGGGTGTGGATACACTCAGGCGATACACATAGACACCCCGACCCAGCTTGTCACCGAAGTCGTCCCGGCCATCCCAAGGAAAGGGTTCACTGCGATACCCGGAGCAAGCGACCTGCCTGTTGATCGTCTTGACCACTCTGCCACTGACGGTGAACACCTGCAACTGCACACCCAACGTTGTGCAAGGCCGGTTGTGTTCGAAGAAGAACTCCGTATACGTGGTGAAGGGGTTGGGGTAGTTGAGCACATGGTCAAGGGCCAGTTCCGCTGAAGAGGCTACCACGAACTCCGTATTGGACTCATTGCTGTTGTTGAAGGCGTCCCAAGCTTTCAGTGTCAGGGTATGGGTTCCCTCAGGCAACTCGTTGAAGCGATACCGTACCACCCCGCTCTTGTAGGTATCCAGATCGGCTTCGTACAGGTCGTTCAGCACGATGGATTGCTCCGTGTTCTCGTTCAGCGTGGCGAGCAGGTCGTGGCCGATGCTGCTACCCACGGTATTGATCCCGTTCTCGTCGAAGAGCTTGGCGTACAACAAGGGGCTTTCGTCCGTCATACCCCCTCGCACGAAACGCTCATCGTTCAGGAAGAGCTCGATCCGCGGCCCTAACTCGTCCTGCGCAACATCGGTCGCCGTGCCACCGATAAGGGCGGCACTGGAGTATCCGCAAGCATTGGTGTTCCAACTTTCGGCATAGCAACTTATGCGGCCGGGACCCACATCGTAGTTGATGTCCTTGGGCACCACGAAGGTGAAGCTGAATTGCCCGTTGGTAACGGTGGAACGCCCCCGATAGATGACATTCTTGCGCAGCCGGAACCGGAAGGGCTGGGCAGAAGGGGCGGGATCGTTCACGAGGGTGGCCTGCTGCTGCTCCTTATCGAACACAATGGGGATCACCGTGCCGTTGAATTCCTCCAAAGGCTGACCATCCCCAGCATCGATGAAGCCGGAGATACGCACAGTGGAAAGCGCTTTCAACGTATCCACAGCATTGCCCAAGGTATCGGTGATCGCTGTGATGCGAGCCTCAAGGCGGGGCATGGCCAAGCGCTGGCTCGGATCACCCAGCAAGGAGAAGTTCCTATGGTTCACCGAATTGGGTTGTGCAGTGGAAATGGCACGCTTGGTCGCCTTGTAGATATCCCCTAAGGTCTGAGGCCATCCTTCCAGACTGGTCTCTTGGAAGACATGGTCATAGAACCTTCGTCCCAACTGGTAGTTCTGGTCGGAGAATGCCAGGCGCGTAGTGGTCATCAATCCGATGCCACCCCCGTTCGCGTTCAACAGGACATGCTCGCCCGCCGATGTCCGCCCAGGATCGTCCCAGCGCGAGAATTCGCACGTCGCCGTCATGAACAAAGGCAATCTGTCGCTATTGGTCCAACCCAGTATCGTGGCGATGTCAAGGATCCGCTCGTGCGCCCAACCCACTTCTCCACCATGGCCCACATAATTCACCAACAGACACCCTTTCTGGACCCTGTCCCGGATCTCCGCATTCGCCTCGGGGTAGCGCTCGCCACCCGGTGTGGCGATCTGCTGGTAGGCATCCAGGTAGATCTTGTTCACATTGAAACATGGGTGCCCTGACTCGACACGCTTTGCAAGGCTATCGCTTTGCCACATGTGTACGTGCCCCTCGAAATTGTCGCCGCTCTGGTCATCCGAAGTGAACAGCACCCGGGTACGCCAATCGGCGACTCCACCTTCCCCGGTCTCGGAGCACACATCCCCTGTGGCTCCAAGCAGCTTCAGGCGATCGTATCCCAGGATCTTGTCCACGACTTCGCGGGCCTGTTGGACGCTCGACACCGGCAATCGGCCCACCCCGATATCGACCAGGTCTCCGGGGGCCTCTCCCTCCTGTTCGTCCAGCAGCCCGAAATAGTCGTCGGAGGTATAGGACACAGTGGGCGAAAGGGAATTCGCTGTTTGGTACGAAGGCACCCAGTTCTGGTTGACATCGCTGAGGTTGATGTTGTTGTAGGATCCATCACCGAAGAGAAGGAGGTACTTGGGCATCAGTGCTTGATCCGTGCCTGCCTTATCGTACAACATGCGCATGTACCGCCTGATGGCAGCAGCATCGCGAGCGCCTGAGCTGAATTCGTTGAAGACCTGCTGCAGGCTCACCACCACCACGGATAGCCCTTCGCTGATGCGCTGCTGTGCAAGGCGATCGGCTTGCGAAAGGAAGGGAGGTGGCGATACGATGACCAGATCCGTAGGCAAGGCTGTCGCATGCAGGTCCTGGTTCTCGACCCGACCGATGCCTGTGGGCGTAAGGTATCCGCCATTGCGGAACGCGATGAATTCGCGCAGGCTGTCCGTACGGAGTCGGAAGGACCTGTTGTTCCCATCCTCGGTCAGCGGGACATTCCCCACGTTGGTGGGGTCGGTGATCTCCCAAACGCGGTGAACGTTCTGGCTTTGCTCCATCACGAATTCCGAGATGGTCCCCGGGGCCACCGAATTCAAATCCCGGAACGCCATCTGGTCACCCAGTAATCGGATCTGCCTACGGCAATTCAAACGCAGGAAATTGAGCCAGGCCACCGAGGTGATCGGGTCGGCCTTGTTGAAGGTAAGCGATACCGGCACACTGGACCCCGACGGAACGAAGTCATAGGACTGTTCGGCGGCTCGCGCTGAAGGCTGTGTATATCCCGAGCCGAGCCCCTGGATCGAGAAACTCTCGTTCAGCGCACCGCCGGATACCACATTGAACGAACTACTACTTGTCGTCCCCACAGTGCGGGCGACCGCATTCACCGTTAGGTAGGCCGGCTCTCCGGGCTCAAGGAAGGGCGTTTCGAAGCTGAAGTTGTAGGTGGTCACCTGATCGAAGGATTCGCCATAGAACGTGCGGCCGGACTTGATCAGATTCACAAGATCACGCTCGATGAATTGGCGGTCATTGAACGCAGTGACCGTGGTGGTTGGAGCATCGGTCACCAAGGCGACGTTCTGGATACGGTATGGCGTCTCAATATCGATCCCTACGAAGTAACTGGCCGAATCGGAGTATACGTTCTTAGTATGTATGAAACGGTCGTCAGTAAGATCCCAGCGCTGCGGCCCTGAGGCATAGAACAGGATATGGTCGCCGGGGCCGAAGACACCATCCCCTCCATCGACCATCTCGATGGCATTCGGGAGCAGGTCGGTCGGACGGAACTCCGAATTTTCGAAAGGCAACATGCCGAAATGGTTGCCATAAACGTTGATCCGATCCGATGCCAAGCCATCCAAGTCCACGCCCAGGTCGTTCAGGAACTCGTAGGTGAGGCGATACACACCATCGCGGACCAAGGTGAAGCGGAACCAGTCACCTTGTGCCAGGCGGGAATTCGCTGGATAGGCCTTGGGGCGTCCTCCCCCAGCAGCGGCCTGCCGACTTTCGCTAAGATCGAGGCGGAACGAGACCAACTTCTCCAACCGTCCCGTCGAAGCATTGCGGCGAAAGGGGTATACGGTAAGCAGGGCCTGGGGCTGCTTGCGGTACCATGATATCCGGGTATGTATCTCGGGCTCCTCCCCGACCCCGGTCAGCCCGGTCCATGCACTCTGTTCCAGTGGTGTAACGGCCACATACTCCGCTCCCGCAAGTGTGGCGGTAAAGTCGGTGACCCCGCTGGGCAGGGCGATGGTCTCATGGAAGTAAGGAAGCCCCCCACGTTCACGGTCGATGAATGCCTCGGCGAACACGGCGGGCACCAACGCAGGCTTCTGTGCGTCAGGTTCCGCACGGCCGGCAGTTGCACGCTCTTGGGCAGGCTGCTCTTGCACAGGTGGCTTGACATTCCACAGCAAGGAACGCTGCACAACCTGTTGGCCGTGGGCCGCAACGAACAACATAAGGGCCGCTCCGGACACCAGCGATCTGCACTTCTTCATGAACTCCGCATCAACAGGTTATCAACACAATGGACGAAAGTACTACCTTCGACCCTTGACTTTCGGAACAAGCGAACAACGCGTTGGGTTCACGGTTATTGCACCTGTAATAAGGATACCTTGCAACCGTGTGACGATGTATGCGTATACTTGGCGCTGGCTCCAAAGCATTGACCGATCGAGAGCAAGATGGAATGGACCAATAGGCGTCTGGCCCTTGGCCTAGCAATGGGTGTGTGCATCGCGATCGATGTGCAGGCCCAAGACCCACAATTCACGCAGTTCTACTCCAACCCCTTGTACCTGAACCCGGCCTTTGCGGGTACAGCGAGGTGTCCGCGTGTTGTGATGAACTACCGCAACCAGTGGCCTGCCCTTTCAGGCACCTTCGTGACCACCAGCGCCAGTTTCGACCAGCATGTGGACGCCGTGAGCGGTGGCCTCGGTTTGCTGGTGACCAACGACCAGGCGGGAAAGGGGACCTTGAATACCACGACGGTCAGTGGGATATACTCCTACCAGCAGGCCATCAGTCGGAAATTCTCCCTGAAGGCGGGCTTCCAGGCTTCGTACTTCCAGAAATCCCTGGATTGGAACAAACTCACCTTCGGTGATCAGATCGACCCTCGTCGGGGGTTCATCTACAACACGAACGATGTTCCCCGTGGCGGAAGTGTCGGCAATGTCGACTTCAGCGCGGGTGTACTGGGTTATAGTGATGTGTTCTTCGTGGGCTTTGCTGCGCACCACTTGGCGGAACCGAACGAATCGCTCATCGTGGGGACCAGCAAACTACCCATGAAGCTTACCGGCCACGCGGGTGCGGCGATACCAGTAGGTATGCGCGGTAAATACGGTGAAGCCCAGACAAGGATCTCGCCCAACGTACTATACCAGCAACAAGCTGCGTTCCGTCAATTGAACTTGGGGCTTTACGTGGACCACGGACCGATCACCGCAGGGGTATGGTACCGGACACGCGATGCCTTCATTGCCTTGATCGGCTTCCAAACCGAAAAATTCAAGTTCGGTTATAGCTATGACGTTACAACATCACGTTTGACAACGGCAACCGCCGGATCACACGAGATCAGTATGCAGCTGCAATTCAACTGCAAACCCAAGAAACGGAGGTTCCGGGTAGTTGCCTGCCCCACCTTCTGAACCAGTTCAAGCAACGAACCACACAAGACCATGAGCCTTGTAAGGAATATCGGCATCATCACCGCGGGAGCGCTTGTGATGAGCTCCTGCCAGTTCGAGAAGAGTGGTGCCACAGGATGGAACTACAACGATTCCAAGAACGGGGGCTTCGAGAAGTCAGCGTTCGAGGAACAGGAGAACGGTCCGGGCCTTGTCCTGATCGAAGGTGGCCAGTTCACCATGGGACGTGTAACTGACGACCTGCGCCACGAGTGGGACATGATCCCACGTTCGGTGACCGTGTCATCCTTTTATATGGATGAGGTGGAGGTGACCAACTTCTACTGGTTGGAATATCTCTATTGGCTGGACCGGGTTTTCGCAGCGGACTATCCTGAGATCTACAAGAAGG
>CAYQMC010000021.1:0-8392 GCA_964418285.1 uncultured Chryseobacterium sp. | reverse complement strand
ACAAGAAGGCCCTGCCCGACACCTTGGTGTGGCGCAGCAAACTGGCTTTCAACGAGCCCTACGTGGAATACTACCTGCGCCATCCGGCCTACCGCGACTACCCTGTGGTCGGCATCAATTGGTTGCAGGCCAACGATTATTGCGCATGGCGTACCGATCGTGTGAACGAGGTGATCCTCATCCGTGAGGGCCTCTTCGAGCACTATCCCAACCAGATCAACGAGGACCACTTCACCACCGATGCTTACCTGGCAGGCCAGTATGAAAGCGGTAAGAAAGTGGATGGGGTAACGGATTTCAACCCGAACAGGGATACGCGAAACATCAAGATGGAGGACGGCATACTCCTTCCCCGTTACCGGCTGCCTACCGAGGCGGAATGGGAATTCGCTGCGTATGGCCTGGTCGGCAACACCGTTGATGAACGGGTGGTGGAACGCCGGATCTATCCGTGGAACGGACACTGGGTGCGTTACGACAGCCGGAAGAAAGGCGGGGAGTTCTATGGTGATTTCCGTGGCAACTTCATGCGCGGCCGTGGTGACTACATGGGGGTGGCCGGCAGTCTAAATGACAATGCCGACGTGACCGCTCCTGTGTTCAGCTACTGGCCGAACGATTACGGTTTGTACAACATGGCAGGCAACGTGAGCGAATGGGTGATGGATGTATACCGTCCCTTGAGCCCCGAGGACAAGGATGATTTCCGACCCTTCCGCGGCAATGTGTTCAAGACCAAGGTGTTGAACAGCGACGGTGTCGTGGAGGACAAGCATGACATCGTGATCTACGACGTGGATGGCATCAAGTACTACCTCACGGAATTCCAGACGGCCATGCAGGGTCGCGCGACCGATGAGGAGGCCACGTTGATCGATGACCTTTTGACCCAGATCGACCAGGCGATCGACTTCTACAACACCCGGAAACAAGATGCTGCCATGCAGCGGGTGCAGGATATGGTCGACAATATCAAGAGCAAGGACCTGGAGATCTGCCCTAAGCTGCTCAGCGGTATCAGCGATTACCAAGCCGATCAACCCGGTGATGTGCGGTGGAGGAACGTTACGGTGGAAGAGAACATCGACCGTCGGAACTACCGCCAAAGCGATAACATCGACTTCCACGATGGTGATATCGAGAGCAGCCTCTACTACGAGGACCCGAGCTTCGAAGGCAACCCCATGTATGACTGGGGCAAGACCACCTTGGTGAACGACCGCAGCCGTGTCTACAAAGGTGCTTCCTGGGCAGACCGCATCTACTGGGCCAGCCCGGCTACGCGTCGCCATCTGGATGAACGCCAAAGCACCGCCACCATCGGTTTCCGTTGTGCCATGACCCGTGTGGGCAGTCCGCGCGGGATGAACGACAGCGAACGCCGCGACAAGCTGAAGCGCTGACCCATACTGCCAGCTAACTTGCGAGCCTCCTGGACCTGGTCCGGGAGGCTCGTTGCATATGACCACCATCCACGACCTTCACACAGCTTTCCTCACCTGCACCGAAGCAGGAACGGATACACGGGCCATCGCGGCGGGAAGCCTGTTCTTCGCCTTGAAAGGCCCCAACTTCAACGCCAACGCATTTGCTGCCGAAGCGCTGGAGAAAGGGGCACGCTTTGCGGTCGTGGACGAACCTTCAGTGGTACGGGATGAACGCTTCCTGTTGGTACCCGATGTACTGCATGCCCTGCAGGCCCTGGCCACCCACCACCGCAAGACCTTCGATATCCCGGTGGTCGGCATTACCGGCACCAATGGCAAGACCACCACGAAGGAACTGGTACAAGCGGTGCTGAACGCCGACCGTCCAACCCTGGCCACCATCGGCAATCTCAACAACCACATCGGTGTGCCCTTGACCCTGTTACGCCTGACCAAGGAGCATCGGATCGCGATCATCGAAATGGGCGCGAACAAGGTCGGTGATATTGCTGAACTGGCCGCTATCGCCGAACCCACCCACGGATCGATCACCAATATCGGTCGTGCACACTTGGAAGGTTTCGGCAGCTACGAAGGCGTGGTGCGCACCAAGAGCGAATTGTACGGGTCACTTCGAACACATAGCGGGACCGTTTTCGTGAACACCGACGACCCACTGTTGATGGAACAGAGCAGCGGGCTGCAGCGTGTCACCTATGGCACCCGCCCGGACGCCGACACCGTGGGCAGCACCGTGAGGGATGGTCCGTTCATGAACGTGGTGTTCATGGGCCGGGACGGCGCTGCCTACCAAGTGGCGACCAAGCTCATAGGCGACTACAACCTACCGAACGCCTTGGCAGCCGTGGCCATGGGTCAGCACTTCGGTGTTCCGGACCAGGTCATTGCTGAAGCCCTCACACGCTACACACCCAGCAACAACCGATCGGAATTCCGCGATACGGGCCGCAACCAACTGGTACTGGACGCCTACAATGCCAATCCCACCAGTATGGCAGCAGCACTGAAGAACTTCGCGGCCATGAAAAGCGAACGTCCGAAACTGGCCATCCTCGGCGACATGCTGGAACTGGGCGCGGACAGCCGGAAGGACCACGATGCCATCGTGGAACTGGTGAAGACCTTGGGGCTTGATGCTCGCTTCGTGGGGCCGGAATTCCAACGCAGTACAACGCTGCACTCCTACCCTGATGCTTCGGCGCTTCTGGATATCCTGAAGAAAGAACCGCTCACTGGGCACTTGGCTCTCGTGAAGGGTTCGCGGGGGATCAAGTTGGAGACGGTGGTGGGGGTGCTGTAGTAGCCTATGGGTAGCACCCGAACTGTCGACCCAATGGGTCGACAGTTCGGGTGCGATCCCAAGATCCGTTCAAGCCTTCTACGATCAGCCCTTCAGCACGTTCCTGCTGATCACGATGCGCTGCACTTCGCTGGTGCCTTCGTAGATCTGGGTGATCTTGGCATCGCGCATCAGGCGCTCCACGTGGTACTCCTTCACGAAACCGTAGCCACCGTGCACCTGTACAGCTTCGACGGTGGTCCTCATGGCCACTTCGCTTGAAAAGACCTTGGCCATGGCGCTGGCCTGGTCGTAGTTCAGATGCTGGTCCTTCAGCCACGCGGCCTTCAGGCACAGCAGGCGCGCTGCTTCGATCTCCGTGGCCATGTCCGCCAGCTTGAAAGCGATGGCCTGATGCTCGCTGATGGCCTTACCGAAGGCCTTGCGCTCCTTGCTATAGGCGAGGGCCAACTCGTATGCGCCGCTGGCGATACCTAGCGCTTGTGCAGCAATGCCGATACGGCCACCGCTCAAGGTCTTCATGGCGAAGGTGAATCCAAAGCCGTCATCACCGATGCGGTTCTCCTTGGGCACCTTCACGTCCTGGAACATCAGGGTGTGGGTGTCGCTGCCACGGATGCCGAGCTTGTCCTCCTTCGCGCCCACCACGAACCCGGGCATGCCCTTCTCCACGATCAGGCAGTTGATGCCCTTGTGTCCTTTGGCGGCATCGGTCTGCGCGATCACCAGGTAGGTGCTTGCTGTGCCGCCATTGGTGATCCAGTTCTTGGTGCCGTTCAGCAGGTAGTGGTCGCCCATGTCGATGGCGGTGGTACGTTGGCTGGTGGCATCGCTGCCGGCCTCGGGCTCGCTCAGGCAGAAGGCGCCGATCTTCTCGCCCTTGGCCAGGGGCACCAGGTATTTCTGCTTCTGCTCTTCGGTTCCGTAATTCTCCAGGCCGTAGCACACCAGGCTGTTGTTCACGCTTACCACCACGCTTGCGCTGGCGTCCACCTTGCTCAGTTCCTCCATCACCAGCACGTAGCTGATGGTGTCCATGCCGCCACCGCCGTACTTGGGGTCGACCATCATGCCCAGAAAACCGAGTTCACCGAGCTGCTTGATCTCTTCGGCCGGGAAACGCTGCTCGCGATCGCGTTCGATCACGCCGGGCTTCAAAACGTTCTGAGCGAAATCACGGGCGGCATCACGTGCTGCGATCTGCTCTTCGGAGAGTTCGAAATTGAGGCCTGCGAGGGTTGCGGTGTCTTGCATGGGAATTCAGTTCTGGGGAGCGCAAAAGTAGCCGATACCTTCGCGCCATGGAAGTGGAAAAGTCCGTTCGCTACAATGCCATCGGTGCCATGAGCGGAAGCTCCTTGGATGGACTGGATATGGCCTTGTGTGCATTGGAACTGATGGACGGTCGGTGGAGCTTCAACATCCAGGAAGCCCGGACGGTTCCGTACAATGCTGCTTTTCAGCAACGGCTGATCGATGCCATGGAAGGCTCGGCGCTGGACCTGGCCCGTCTGCACCGCGACCTCGGCGACCTTATTGGCGTTGCTTGCAAGGACCTACTGAATGGCCGGAAAGTGGATTTGATCGCCTCGCACGGCCACACGATGTTCCACAAGCCGGAAGAAGGCCTCACCACCCAGATCGGATGCGGGGCACGGATCGCAGCATCAACAGGGATCGCCACGGTTTGTGACTTCCGGAGCATGGACGTGGCCTTGGGCGGACAGGGTGCGCCGCTGGTGCCCTTGGGGGAGAAGCTGCTCTTCCCGGAACACAAGGCATTCCTCAACATCGGGGGCATCTGCAACATCGCATTGCACGGACCCGAACATGTGGTAGGCTACGATGTGTGCATCGGCAACCAAGCCTTGAATTATCTGGCTAACGAAGCGGGCATGGCCTATGACGCGGATGGCGAACTAGCCCGCTCAGGCCGGGTCATTCCCGGACTCCTGGAAACGCTGAATGCGCTACCCTTCCATCACCAGGCACCTCCCAGATCGCTGGGCCGCGAGTGGTTCGATGAGCAAGTGAAACCCCTGATCGCCGACGCCGCACATACCGTTTCGGACCGGCTGCATACCCTGGTGGAGCACATTGCGCAGCAGGTGGTGCGGGCGTTGGAGGGGTCGAACAAGCCTGTCCTCGTCACTGGTGGCGGAGCGCACAATGGTTTCCTCATGGGGCGCTTGCGCAACCTATACGGGGCACCCATCGACCTGCCCGAGCGGGCAACAGTGGACTACAAGGAGGCGCTGGTCTTCGCGCTGCTTGGGGTTTTACGAGTGCGCGGAGAGGTGAATGCCCTGGCCAGTGTGACGGGGGCTGACCGGGACAATATCGGTGGCGCGCTCCATCTGCCCAATTAACACCGGCGCCATGGATAACCTACCCCCTGTTGCAGGCCCTCCCCTAAGGCGCCGGTTACCTTTGGCATCGCCTTAGCGGAATTGTGCGATGAGAGATGCCCTTAAGCGCTTCGAGGAGCGCGCCCCAGAGATCGTCTTCGAATGGAACGACGCCCCCACCGGCGCCAAAGGCTGGGTGGTGATCAATAGTCTGCGAGGCGGAGCGGCCGGTGGAGGCACGCGCATGCGCAAAGGCCTGGACAAACGCGAGGTCGAAAGCCTGGCCAAGACCATGGAAGTGAAGTTCAGCGTATGCGGCCCGGCCATCGGTGGTGCCAAGAGCGGCATCGACTTCGACCCGGCCGACCCGCGCAAACAGGAAGTCCTTGACCGCTGGTACAATGCCGTGATGCCCCTGTTGAAGACCTACTATGGCACTGGCGGCGACATGAACGTGGACGAGTTGCATGAGGTGATCCCCATCACCGAGCGCTATGGCCTGCGCCACCCACAAGAAGGGGTGGTGAACGGACACATCGGCAGCCAGGAGGACGTGAAATTGCAGGCCATCAGCCAGCTGCGCGAAGGGGTGAGCAAGGTGGTGGACGACCTCGCCTACGTACCTGTGGCGGGCACATACGCCGTGGCGGACATGATCACCGGATGGGGTGTGGCCGAAAGTGTGCGGCACTTCTACCGCGTGTATGGCGGTGACGTGAAAGGGAAGCGTGTGATCGTTCAGGGTTGGGGCAATGTCGCGGCCGCGGCGGGGTACTACCTCGCCCAACAGGGAGCGATCATCGTGGGCATCATCGACCGTCACGGTGGGGCCATCGTTCCCGAGGGTTTCTCCGCCGACGAGGTCCGCCAGCTGTTCATGGACAAGGACGGCAACAAGCTGCGCGTTCATGACATGCTGTCCTTCGAAGAGGTGGATGCGAAGATCTGGGACATCGGTGCGGAGGTCTTCCTGCCCTGCGCGGCAAGCCGTATCGTGGCCATGGACCAGGTGGACCGCATGGTGGCCGCTGGCTTGGAGGTCATCAGCAGCGGGGCCAACGTACCCTTCAACGACCCGCAGATCTTCTACGGCCCCATTGCAGAACAGGCCGATGGCAAGGTGAGCGTGATCCCCGACTTCATCGCCAACTGCGGCATGGCCCGGGTGTTCGCCTACTGCATGCAGCCGGGGAACCCACTCACGGACAAGGCCATCTTCGAGGATGTGAGCAACACCATAGGCACTGCGCTGGAACAGACCCATGCCCGCCATTCGGAACGCATCCACTTGACACGCACCGCCTTCGAGATAGCACTCGCCAAACTGACCTGATATACTTCAACGCGCCACAGCGCCGTTCAACCACAACCAGACCAAGCCCGATGCAATTCCCCCTTTTCGCCCAGATCCAGGACAACGCCGATGCCGCCCGCCAACTGCTTGAGCAGGCTGCTACGGCCGCGCCGGTGGAACCCGTGATCGAGACCATCTCCATCTGGGAACTGATCCAGAACGGCGGTTGGTACATCATGGGGCCGCTTGCCGCCATGTCCATCCTCGCGGTCTACATCATCATCGAGCGCAGCATGGCCATCCGCCGCGCCCTGAAGGAAGAGAAGGACTTCATGAACAAGATCCGGGACTACATCCACGAGGGCAAGATCGACAGCGCACGCAACCTCTGCGCGCAGAGCACCTCGCCCGTCTCGCGCATGCTGGACAAGGGCATCAGCCGAATCGGAAAACCCTTGAAGGACATCGAAGTGAGCATCGAGAACGCGGGCAAGCTGGAAGTATACCAACTGGAGAAAGGTCTGACGGTGCTCGCCACCATCTCGGGTGCGGCCCCCATGATCGGCTTCCTCGGTACGGTGATCGGGATGATCGTCACCTTCCACACCATGAAGATCAGCGGTGCGGGCGTGGAGATCGCCCAGCTCAGCGGCGGCATCATGCAGGCCATGGTGACCACCGTGGCCGGTCTTGTGATCGGTATCGTGGCCTACATTGCCTACAACACCCTGGTGGCCCGCGTGAACAAGGTGGTTCAGAACATGGAGGCCACAACGATCGCCTTCATGGACGTGTTGGATTCACCCGCCAAATAGGGCAGCCATGGGATTGCGAAGCACACACAAGGTCGATGCGGGGTTCGCCATGAGCTCCATGACCGACCTGGTCTTCCTGCTGCTCATCTTCTTCGTGATCGTGAGTACGCTGGTAAGTCCCTACGCCCTGCCGGTGGACCTGCCCAAGAGCGCCAACCAGACCAAGGAGAAACCCAAGATCGCGGTACGCATCGATGCCGAGAAGAACTTCAGTGTGAACAACCAGCTGATCGAACCCGAACAGCTCGAGCGTGTACTGCAGGGGGAAATGAGCAAGCTGCCACCCGACCAGGCCGTTGTGTTGCACGTGGACCAAAGCGTTCCCACAGGCCTTACCGTGGAAGTGCTGGACGTGGCCAAGCGGAACAAGTGGCGCATCATCCTGGCTACCAAGCCCAAGTAACACGCAGTACCCTAACGTTCACCAGCCATGAGCGCGATCACCATCGACCAACGGAAAAGCGACAAACGCACCGGAGCGATCTTCACGATCGTGTTCCATGTGCTGCTCATCCTGCTTTTCCTGTTCGTGGGCCTGCAGCAACCCAATCCCTTGCCCAAGGACGAGACGATCGAGTTGGTGATGGAGGACATGGGCGGTGGTGGCGGAAGCGTGGCCGCCGAAACGCCGGGGAATCCGCAGCCTACACCCGCGACAGCACCAGCTCCTTCGGAACCCGATGAAGTGGCCACCGAGGACGAAAGCCCCGTTGCAGTGCCCAAGCCTGTGGACCCGAAGCCGAAACCCAAGCCCAAACCGGCCGAGCCGAAGCCCCCGAAGCCCAATCCGAACGCCCTCTTCACGCCTTCCACCACCCAGCCCAGCACACAGGACGGGCCACCGGGCGGAAGTAATCCTTCTACAAATCCCGGGGCTGGAGGCATCGGAAGCTTCCACGGTTCAGGCTTTGAAGGCCGCCTGGATGGACGAGGACTTGCCAAGACGCCGAGCTTCCGGAACGACAACACCGAATCGGGCAAGGTGGCCGTGGATATCCGCGTGGATCCCACTGGCAAAGTGGTGTACGCCAAGGGGCGGATCGGAACACCCACCACCACAACCTCCAGTCAACTGCATGCGCTTGCCGTGGCCTATGCGAAGCAGTTCACCTTCAGCGCGAACCCCGGCTCCAGCAACGACCAGGCGGGCTTCATCGTGTTCGACTTCCGCTTACAGTAAGTGAACT
>CAYQMC010000020.1:0-26709 GCA_964418285.1 uncultured Chryseobacterium sp. | reverse complement strand
CTGTGGTGGGTGGTGATTACGATCCCGCCACGATGGATCCTGGTGTGTACACCTACACCGTGGATGGAGCACCTCCTTGTGTGTCTTCGAGTTCCACGGTCTCGGTCACCGAAGAAGTGGCTGCGGATGCAGGTATCTCGGCAAGTGCTGAAGCATGCTCAGGGGGCGCGGAGTTGGACCTTTTCGATCTCTTGGGTGGCACACCGCAATCCGGTGGTGTGTGGACAGCCCCCAACGGGGATCTTTCCACAGGCTTCATTACGCCGACCAATACGGCTTCGGGTATCTACACGTATTCTGTCGCCGGTGTTGCCTGCCCGGCCAGTATAGCAACGGTAGAAGTCCTCATTGCTTCGGGTGCCAACGCGGGCGAGGACGCTTCTGCGGTGTTCTGCAGCAATGATGCTGCGGTTTTACTTACATCCCTCCTGGCTGGATCTCCTGATGCCGGTGGCGTTTGGACCGATGCTTCCGGCGCAGTGGTAGCGGACAACTTCGATCCCTCCACTGATGCGTCCGGTGTGTTCATCTACACGGTCACTGCCGATCCGCTCTGCCCCGTGGGTCAATCCGAGCTTACGGTCACTGTGAATGTTGCTGCCGAGGCCGGTACCAGCGGCGCAATAACCGTGTGTTCTTCGGCTGATCCGGTTGCATTGTCGTCCGGTCTCGGCGGAACTCCTGATGCTGGTGGCATATGGATCGGTCCCGATGGTCTTCCGCATGGGCCGACCTTGGATCCAGCCACCGATGGTTCTGGCACATATACCTACACCGTTGCAGGTACTGCACCGTGTCCATCGGCCTCTGCATCGGTACAGGTGTTGGTCAATGCTACACCGAACGCGGGAATCGGAGGTAGTGTAGCACTTTGTTCATCCGACGGCACTGTGCCATTGATCTCACTCTTGCAAGGCACACCCCAGACCGATGGCACCTGGACCGGCCCTTCCGGGGCGGTGCCGACCGGCGCGTTCCAATCGGGGACCAGTGCACCGGGACAATACACCTACACCGTGGCCGGTGATCCCCAATGCGGCACCGCAGAAGCCACTCTGGTCATCTCGGTGAGCCTTGCAGCCGATGCAGGGTCCAACGGCTCCATCACCCTCTGCGCGGCGGACCCCGCTATCGAGCTATTCGATCAACTTGGCGGGACACCCCAGGCGGATGGCTCTTGGACGGGTCCTGCCGGTGGGCCGTTCAACGGAACCTTGGACCCGGCGAACGATGCCTCCGGCATTTACACGTACACCGTGGATGCCCCGGCACCATGCGAAGCGGCCACAGCCAGTGTAACGGTCGAAGTGGTTCCGCCGGCCACGGCGGAAGTGGAGGTGCTCAGCAATGGTACATGTGCACCCGCGGAGGTGGTTCTTTCCAGTGCGTACAACGGTCCCGGGAGCTGTACATGGTTGCTTGGGAACGGACAGGTGGTGCAGGATTGTGGCCCCTTCACAGCAATATACCCCGAGCCCGGCAGCTATGATGTTACGCTTATCATCGATGCAGTCAACGGTTGCGGTGCGGATACTGTCACGTTGCCGGGTCTGGTCAACGTCTTCCAACAACCGGTCGCGTCATTCCGGATCCCAGAAGGTGCACCCGGTCCCGGGGGAACCTATTTCGATAACACCAGCACAGGTGCCACCAGCTACGTCTGGGACTTCGGTGGTCTTGGCGGTTCCGATCAGGAGGATGCCCTGTTCCAGTTCCCGACGGAGATCGGCGATGACTACACCGTCTGTCTGGTGGCCATTGCATCGGAAGCATGCACGGACACCATTTGCGAGCTCATCACAGTGCCCGATGGCTTTGGCATTTTCGTTCCCAACGCATTCACACCGGATGACGATGGTATCAATGACACCTTCCGGCCTATCCTGAACGGTGCCGACCCGGAGGAGTACCTCTTCATCATCTTCGACAGATGGGGGCAGGAGCTCTTTGTCACCAGTGACCTGACCGGCACTTGGGACGGGAGTTTTGCCGATGGAACGGAAGTGCCCATCGGGGTCTATGCATGGCGTGTGGTGGCGAAGGAGGCGAACACGGGACAACGTGTGGAACGCATCGGCCACGTGACGCTCCTGCGTTGATCACGGCTCGACCGCCCGGCTATCTTTGGGGCCCCGAGCTTTTTGCCTGTGCCCGAGCGACTGGTCATCATACCCACCTACGACGAGAAGGAGAACATCGCTGATGTGCTTTCCCGCGTGTTCGCGTTGGAGCCGCAGTTCGATGTCCTTGTTGTGGACGACAATTCCCCGGATGGCACCGGCGACATCGTGGCCGGGCTGCAGGAACGCTGGCCCGCTCGCCTGCACTTGCTGCGCAGATCCGGGAAACTGGGCTTGGGTACCGCTTACATCACCGGGTTCAAATGGGCATTGGACCGGGACTACGCGTTCATCTTCGAGATGGACGCCGACTTCTCCCACAACCCGGATGACCTTGTTCGTTTGTACTCCGCCTGTGCTGCGCCAGGTGTGGGGATGAGCGTTGGCTCGCGCTACGTGCGTGGCGGCCAGGTGAAGGATTGGGCCTGGCACCGCATCCTCATGAGCTTCGGTGCTTCCATTTATGTGCGCATGGTGCTTTGGTTGGGTGTGAACGATACGACCGCTGGCTTTGTATGCTACCGCAAGGAAGTACTAGCAGATCTGCCTTTGGATGAGATCCGTTTCATCGGCTATGCGTTCCAGATCGAAATGAAATACCGCGTAAAGCTGCAAGGACATCGTATCGTGGAAGTGCCCATCACCTTCGTGGACCGCTTGAAGGGGAAGAGCAAGATGAGCATGAACATCTTCCACGAAGCCTTCCTCGGTGTCCTCAGGATGCGCTTCACCGTGCACAAACAATGAGCCCTGTGGTGGACGATCGGTTGCTTGGCCAATACCTGACATTCCGGTAATGAGGGCGGTCTATGCCTTGGTGTTCGTTTTGGCGGTGGCGTGTACTCCCCAGGATGATGATCCCGACGACATCCTGGACCGTGAACAGTTCAAAGAGCTGCTCTTGCAGGCACAGCTGATCGAAGCCCGGGTGAACCATGAGCTCATCGTGGAGCACATCTCCCAAGTGCCTACACAGCAGTATTACAACGAATTGTTCGATCGAGAGGGAGTTTCCGAGGAGCAGTTCACCGCTACGTTCAAGTACTACACGGCACGCCCGGAGGAGCTCAAGGTGATCTATGAAGAGATCATCACCGAGCTTACGTTCCGAAAGGACCAGCCCGTGGGTCAGGAGCCTTTGCCTTGAAGGAAGGCTGCCACGTTCGCAGCAGCTTCACCCGCTGGCCTGAACGTATGGTCCAGCACCTTGCGCACCTTGGCGTTGCTCCAAGATCGGCCGATAGTGGCACTGTGCGCCGTATGCCGGGTGATGAAGGGCCTTCCACCGAACAACGTGCGCAAGCGCTCCAAGCGCCAGGCAATGGACAATGCCCATGGTGGTATCGCATACTTGGTACCCGGTCTGCCCAAAGCATTGGCAAGGGTGGCGAACAACTCCTGGTAGCTCAGGTTCTCACCCACCAAAAGGTAGCGCTCGCCGCTGCCGCCTTCGCGCATCAAGCGCATCGAGCAGGTGGCCACATCCCGGGCATCCACAACGGCATTGCTGCCCACCGTATGGAAGCTTGTGCCTTTGCGGATGCGTTCCACCAAGGTCATTGAACTACGGCCGGACACTCCAGGACCCAGAATGATACAAGGGTTCACGATCACCGCATCCAACCCTTCGGCAATGCCCCGGTACACTTCCAATTCCGCAGCGTATTTGCTGGCGGCATAGGGCGAGGTGTCCGGTGTTTCGCTCCACGGTGAATCCTCGTTGCGTTCCACTCCCGTTGGTTCGGTGCCAATGGCTGCCGTGGAACTTACATGGCAAAGCCGTTGCACGCCAGAGATCAACGCGGCATCCACTACGTTCGCAGTGCCGCCCGCATTGGTCCGGAGCAAGGCCTTGTCGTCACGCGGGTCGAAGGAGACCAGTGCGGCCGCGTGGTACACGTGGGTTACACCCTGCATGGCACCCTGCAAGGACGGCATGTCCTGAAGATCACCGTCCACCCACTCGATCCGCTCCAGCAAGGAGGTGGCATCATCGCGGTAGTGTTGGAATACTCGCTCAACGATGCTGCGGTCGCTACCCGGACGCGCCAAGGCACGCACCCGTTTGCCGGCTGCAGTAAGCTCCAGCAGCAGGTGGCTGCCCAGTATGCCGGTTCCTCCCGTGATCAGTTCCATGATAGCGATGCATAGGCAGCACAGGATCCGCTGCGTATGGGTCGGCAAGTTACCCCGCCGGAACGCCCGGTTATCTTTGGCCGCTTCAATTGGCGGAGATCACCATGGCGAACGGATTCATCGATGAGTTGCGCTGGCGCGGCATGCTGCAGGACAGCACGCCCGGCGTTGAGGAGCATTTGGCCAAAGGTCCACAGCGCGGGTACATCGGCTTCGACCCCACGGCCGATTCGCTCCACGTGGGCAACCTGGTGCAGATCATGTTCCTCATGCACTTCCAACGCGCTGGCAACCACCCCATCGCGCTGGTCGGTGGTGCTACCGGCATGGTGGGCGACCCCAGTGGCAAAAAGAGCGAACGCAATCTGCTCGATGAGGAGGCGCTCCGGCACAACCAGGCCTGCATCAAGGCGCAGTTGGAACGATTCCTCGATTTCAACAGCCCGGCCAACCCCGCAGAACTGGTCAACAACTACGATTGGTTCAAGGACATGGGCTTCCTGCACTTCATCCGCGAAGTGGGCAAGCACATCACGGTGAATTACATGATGGCCAAGGACAGCGTGAAGAATCGCTTGGAGACCGGCATCAGCTTCACGGAGTTCAGCTACCAGTTGGTGCAAGGCTACGACTATGTGCACCTGAACAAGGCCTACGGCTGCACCGTGCAAATGGGCGGCAGCGACCAATGGGGCAACATCACCACCGGCACCGAGCTGATCCGCCGCATGGGTGGGGGAGAGGCCCACGCAGTGACCACCCCGCTGCTCACCAAGGCCGATGGGACCAAGTTCGGCAAGAGCGAGGGTGGCAACATCTGGCTCGATGCCAAGCGTACCTCGCCCTACAAGTTCTACCAGTTCTGGCTCAACAGCAGTGATGCCGATGCGCCCCGCTTCATCCGCATCTTCAGCACACGCGGCAAGGAAGAGCTGGATGCACTTATCGCTGAGCATGAAGCGGCACCGCACAAACGCACCTTGCAAAAGGAACTGGCTTCAGAGATAACGCAACGCGTACACGGAGAGGAGGAACTGCAGGCTGCATTGCAAGCTTCGGAGATCCTCTTCGGGAACGCTACCGCCGATGCCTTGACTTCGCTCACCGAGCAGCAGTGGCTCGATGTTTTCGAAGGCGTGCCACAGTCCGAGGTGGACCGCGGCGCACTGGCTGCTGGAATCCCCATTGCCGATCTACTTAGCGAGGTGGGCGGTTTTCTGCCGAGCAAAGGCGAAGCGCGCCGTGCTCTGAAGGAGAACAGCATCGCCGTGAACAAGGCGAAAGTCGGAGAGGAGCGTGTGGTGGATGCCGATGACCTGATGGGTGGCAGGTTCATCCTGCTGCAACGTGGAAAGAAGAACTATTTCCTGGTGAAGGTGGCATGACCATGTGCCCATGGGGGCCTGTCCACATGGGCATTGAGACAATTGCCCTCAACCTTCCACCATCAAATTGCATCCCCGAACCTGGCTGTGGTCGAACCTCCCCAGCACCTCGAAAGAGCCATCCGGATGCAGACGCCCTAGGTCCTGGGTGCTGATGAAGGGGCAGCTGGCGATGTTGGCCAGGTCGATCACATCGATCCCGCCGCTGCGGCCCTTGGGTAGTATGGCGAAAGGGTCGTTCACGTCGCGGATCCGGACCTGCATCCAAGGTGGACACTGGTAGCGGCCATCACCTGTGCTCCAGGCTTGGGAGAGCAGTTCCGTCATGCCGTATTCACTGTGTATGGCCGGAACTTGGAACGCGTCCTTCAGGACCCGGTGCAGCTCCTCACGCACCAGTTCAGGCCGGCGTCCCTTCATACCGCCGGTTTCCATGATGGTGGTATGCTGCAAGGCCATGGGGTGCTGTTCGGCCAGGTCCAGCAAGGCGAAGGTGACACCCAGCAGCAGGGTCTTTTTGCCCTCCATTTCCGAGTGTCGAAGCACTTCGGCGAGCTTATCGTAACGGTACAGGTAGGTGCCGCTGAGTGGGTCGCCCGTATCGGCGATGAGCTTTTCGGCCATGTACACCAGCGAACTGCCGGTCCTTTCCAAGTAGGCGGGCAGCAAGCCCAGGATCCGCCATTCCACTGGATCGCCGTACACGGTGCGGAAGGAGCGCATGAACGACAGTTCATACAATTCCGGGAAGGCTACATGGTGCGTGCTGGTCACCGCCCCGGTAGTGCCGCTGCTGGTGAAATCCAGGGGGGCTTCCAGTCCTTCCAACAAGACCCGGTGGTTGCGGAACAGGCCGATGGGCAGGAAGGGGATCTCCGCAACGGAGCTCACCGAACCGGCCGAGCGACCCAACCCCTGCAGAAAGCGACGGTAGACCGGATTGCCTGCAGCATGCAGATGAAATAGTTCGAGGGCCAGTGCGTTGAAGGCTTCAGGACCATCCACTCCGAAGGGCCGTTCCAGGAGGCCTTGGACATGTGTTCGCTGCGGATGGGACATGGCTGTTGCACTGCCTACCTTTGGAACGATGAAAAGCCCATCCGTAAGCCTCGCAAAAGTAGCCGTGCTTGGCGCCGTGGCCATTTCGGTCGCGGGGTGCTTCCCCAAGGAGCAGTTCCCGGTGGAGCCGCGCATCACCATGAAGTCTTTCGAGCAGTTCGGCGATTCCGCCTCGCTTACGATCTCCTTTACCGATGGCGATGGCGATATCGGGTTGACAGCTACCGACCTGCAGCCTCCCTTCGATACCGGTTCCACCTATTTCCACAACATGTTCCTGGAGTACGAGGAATTGCAGAACGGGGAATGGGTGAGACCCACCCTTTCGATCCCGTTCTACTACCGTATTCCCAACATCACTCCCACCGGTCAGAACAAGGTGCTCGAGGGCGATATCGCGGTGGCACTGAAGCCATGGCCCGTGTTCCCTGCTCCCCCTGGCAGTTCGAACGATACCATCCGTTTCAGCGTGCAGCTCGTGGATCGTGCGATCAACCTCAGCAACATCGAATTCAGCCCGGAAGTGATCATCGTACACTGATCACATTTCGCCGGCCAATGCCTCGGAAACGTTGATCAGGTGGTCGCCCACCTTTTCACAGGAGGAGAACAGGTCGTTGTAGATCAAGCCGCTCTTCACGTTGTAATCGCCAGCCTCGATGCTCTTCAGGTGGAGTTTGCGGAGCTTGTCCCGTTTGCGGTTGATCCGTTGTTCGGCCTCCACGGCCTCATCGAGCGAAACCTGGTCCTTCTCCGCATCGATGTTCCCGTGCATCACTTCAAAGGCCTTTTCCAAAAGGTCCAGCATTTCCTGCAGATGTTGGCGTTGCTCGGGTGAGAACCACAAACGCTCTTCCAGCTTGCGCTCCATGGACTTGCTCATTTGAAAGAAGATGTCGCCCACCCGTTCCAGATCACCCGCAATGGCCAACAAGCCTTGTATGCGTTGTGAGATCTCCTCGTTGCGCACTTCAGTGCTTGTCTTGGTCAGGTACTTGCCGATCTCCACCTCGATGCGGTCGGTGATCTGTTCGTATTTGGCCAGTCGTTGCAGCAGTCGTTCGCGCTGCTTGGGATCCTTGGCCGTCAAGAGCTCACGGGTCATCCGCAGCATTTCATGCGCCACCTGGCCAAAGCGTGCGATCTCCTTGCGCGCTTCGATCAGTGATACCTCGGGTGTCAATGGAATATCGGCATCGAGGTACTCCAAGCGGTACTCCTCGTCGAGTTCCGTGCGGGAGGGTACCAAGCGGGTCACGATGCGTTCCAACCCACCGATGAAACCGATCAAGAGCAGGGTGTTGAGCACGTTGAAGGAGATGTGCAGGAATGTGAGCGCCCATTTGATGGTGGTGGGTTCCTGGTAGGGGGATGCTCCGAAGATCCGGGTCACTTGACCGTCGATGATGTTGAGGTACGGTGTGAACAGGACCACCGCCCAAGTGACACCGATGACGTTGAACAGCAGGTGGGCGCGTGCCGTGCGTTTGGCCCAGGCGTTGGTGACCAGCGCTGCGATATTGGCCGTTGCCGTTGTACCGATGTTCTCGCCCAACACCAGAGCAGCCGCCATCTCATAACCGATCGTGCCGTTCTCACAAAGGACGAGGGTGAGTGCGATCGATGCACTCGAGGATTGTAGCACTACGGCCAGCACAGTCCCGATCAGGACGAAAAGCAGTACGGACCAAAGTCCCATGTCGCTGAGTTCGTGCAGGAATTGAAGCATGTCGGCCGAGGGCACCGGTATGCTCTGCTTCAGGAATTCCAGGCCCAGGAACAACAAGGCCGCACCGATCAGGAATTCAGCGCCGGCCTTGGCACGGGCGGTGCGCATGAACAGTAAAGGGAAGGCCAGACCTATGATGGGGAGGGCAAGCTTGGTGATGCTCAGGTCCGTGAAGACCGCCCAACTGAAGAGCAAGGCCTTGATCGTGGTGCCGATGTTCGCCCCCATGAGCACGCTGATGGCCTGCCGTACCTGCAACAAACCAGCGTTGACAAAGCTTACCACCATCACCGATGCGGCACTGCTGCTCTGGATCACAGCGGTGCTCAACATGCCCGTGACCACCCCCATTGCACGGTTCGCGGTCATGGCCTTGAGCACACTGCGCATTCGCCCACCGGCAACCTTCTGCAGGCCTTCGCTCATCACCTTCATCCCGTAGATGAAGAGACCCAAGGAGCCCGCAAGGGTGAGGAATTCCAGGATGCCGAAGCGCATGGTGCGAAGGTCGCTGTTTATGGCCGAGGTCGGAGCGGTTCAGCAAGTGCTTCGTCCCGCCCGTGTTAATTCAATATTAATTCCCCTTCAAGCAAGGACCGCCTGGCAGGCAGCGCCTGGGCACGGGTCTATCTTTGAACGCCGCGTTCTATGCGGTGGTTCAACAGCTCCAAGCCTTGGGTCAGCTTTCCCCCAGACAGGTAGCATGGATCGCAGCTCTTGTGGTGGCGGTCCTGGTCGGTGTGCTCACGGCCTTCCTGCTCGCGGGGCGGACCCAGCCATTGGCAGCCATTTGGGCCCTTCCTTTCGCCGTTGCGGTGCTGGTCATCGCCTACAGTGCTTTTTCCTTCGGGATCGAGCGTTTCATCCATCGCCGGATCAAGGTGTTGTACCGGACGGTGCACGAGCTGAAGCGAAGCAAGCCTGAAGCACTTCGTAACGAGATCGAAGGGGATGCGCTCAGCAGAGTGAACCTGGAAGTGCAGCAATGGGCCACGGAGCGCAGGGCAGAGATCAGCGAACTCCAGGAACGGGAGAAGTTCAGGCGCGAGTTCATCGGCAATCTGGCCCATGAGCTGAAAACGCCGATCTTCAACATTCAAGGCTATATCCTGACACTGCTGGAAGGTGGGTTGGAGGACGAAAAAGTGAATCGTGATTTCCTGAACCGGGCATCCAATGGTGTGGATAGGTTGATGAAGATCGTGGAGGACCTTGATCTGATCACCAAGCTGGAAAGCGGCGTGATGGACCTGCGAATGAAGCGCATGGACCTGTGCGAACTTGTGCAGGAGGTCATGGACGACCTTGATCTGGTGGCCAAGGAGCGTGGGGTGCAACTGCACAACGAACTGATGTCACCGACCATGGTCTACGCCGATCGGGATCGATTGACCCAGGTGTTCACCAACCTGTTCACCAATGCCATCAACTATGGCAAGGAGGGTGGGATATGCCGCGTGAAGAGCTATCCCTTGGGGGAGCAGATCCTGGTGGAAGTGAACGACGATGGCATCGGTATCAGTGCGGAGCATGTGCGACGCCTGTTCGAACGCTTCTACCGTGTCGGCAAGAGCCGGGCGCGCAACGAGGGCGGTTCGGGCCTCGGACTTGCCATTGTCAAGCACATCATCGATGCCCACGGCCAGACCATAACCGTGAAGAGCAAGGAAGGGAAGGGGACCACCTTCAGCTTCACGTTGCAAAAACAGGCCTGATCAACGTTTGCCCTCCACCTCCTCGAAGAAGGTGATCTCGTGCTCGTTGTTGATGCTGATGCGCGGAATGTCATCGTACATCGTGAGCTTGCCCGTCACGCAAACCCGTTTGTTCATCAGGAATACTTCGGGGTCGTAGCTGAAGTTCGGCCCGTTGTAGGACCAGATGGTGGCATAGAAGTCCTGGTGGGGATGCATGCGGTCGAAGTTCAGGTAGATGGCCTGGGCCTTTGCGGTCTTGCGTGTGCTTACCACGGTTCCGCATATAGTGGCCGTGTTCCCGACGTGGTATTTGGCCTGCACGGTATTGAACATACCATTGGGCAAGGGGGCTTTCAGGGGTTCCCTTTCACCATAGAACGGGTCGCCTTCGGCATACCAGTCCATCGGTTCGCGCATGGCTTCGATGGTATCCTCCAAGGAGTCGTCCAGGTTGGCAAAGAAGTCGATGCCGGTGATCTTCTCAACGCTGTCGATGGGTACGGCGTAGCTGATCGTGGGGTTCTCGTTCCTGCCGTTGGCCTGAAGGAAGGCGAGGCCTTTCGGGTTGTCGCCATCCAGATCGGCGATCACCTTGTAAAAAAGCTCGGGGATGCTCACATCGTTCTCGCGGTTGGGCTTCTCCATGATCGGCAATCCTTCGCGGAGCACGGGTCCGGTGACAACGAAGACCCTTCGCTTGCTGAAGTTCACATAGCGGCGTAACCAGTCCTCCAGTTCGGCCCACGATTCCCGGTTCAACTCGGGTAACTGGGGGCTGATGTTGCTGTACAGGTAGGTGGCGGCAAGCGCTTCCTGATTCCAGCGCATGTCGGCACTGGGGACAAGGTGGCCTCGGTCGTAGCCGCTGTACCAATAGTCCGTGGTCACTGCCGTGCCGCCCTTCACCAAGGGGTCCGGTAGAAAGGAATCGATGCGAGCCAGATTGCCGGTGATGAGGTCGGGCGTGGCGATGTGCGCCACCCACTTGGGCTGTTTGTGCTTCTGATCGTATACGAGCATGTGCCCGGGGTGCGTGATCGGCTCGTCACCGGGTTCCAGCATGGGCATGCCACGCGTCCGCAGGTCGCGCCGAATGATCGCCAGCTTGACCGAGTCCATGCGCTGGATGTGTCGTACACGACGTTGGTCCAATTCGCTCAGCTGCTTTTCCAGCGATCCCAAATGATCGCCAAGAACGGTGCCATCGCTGGTGGTCTGGGCCCATCCACCGCAACCGATCAGGCAGAGGGCAAGCGCAAGGGTGTGACGCATGGTCTTCATCAGTGTTCGAAGGTAACGGACCATGCTCAACGCAAGAGGTTTGCCAGATCCATCAAGGCCTCTTCCAGCAAGGGGTGGGCGTGGCTCGGCACGGCGACAGGTCCCTTTTCCAGCTTTTTCAGCGCTGTCCTTAGGTCCAAGCGATGCTGCTGTTGCACCACGAAACGACCCGTACGCGAATGGAGCTCGCCCAGGTATTCCTGCTCTGCCTGTCCAGGTGTGGGTATCACCAAGGCCGATCGCCCCAGTGCGACCAAGTCCATCAGTGTGGTGTAGCCGCTGCGCGAAACGATGTGCTCCGCAGCGGCCAGGTGCGCAGCAAGTTCCGTTGCGCCCAAGTGTGGTTCCAGGGTCACGTTGCCGATACGCTTCGACCCGCTCCTTGCTGGAAGGCCTTGCACCAGAAGGTGCTCGCCGGGCACGTTCCGCAACTGGTCCCTGAGCAGTTGGTCCAGCATGGTGCGCTGTGGCTCGGGACCACTGATCACCGCCACCACACGATAGGGATGTTCCGGTAGTGGGCCATCCGGGCGCATGCGGCTTACCGTGCCGATGTAACGGGCATTGGATGGCATATTCCTACCATGCGACAGTTCGCCGGCAAGTCCCGGTGCGGTTGGTTCGTCCATGATCCAGCACCGGTCGAAACGTGCGATGTGGTGGAGGTTCACTTTTCGCAGGGCTGCCTGTGCAAGAGGGGTGAACGGAAATACCTGGTGGGTGATGATGACCGAGGGTAGTTCCGAGCTGCGGATACCGAAACGCTGGTCGCTGATTACACCATCGAGCCGCAGGTCCTGGCGAATGCGGTCGAACAATGCACGTTCGGCCTGGACACTGCGCACCATGGCCGGAAACTGCCGGGCCATGCTCCAGAGCTGGTTGCGGCCCTTGCCGTAACGTATGCTGACGCCTGGAAGACGCACGTGCTCCAGCTTCGGGAACTCGCGGTTCAGCAGGGCCAGAGGGCCATTGTCCCCACCGATCACCGGCACGGCACCCAGGTCCAACAAGCGTTGAACGATGGGGATGCAGCGTGTGCTGTGCCCAAGGCCCCAATCGAGGGGTGCTATCAGAATGCGTGCGCCGTGGAACATCTTCGGGCCCAAAGGTGCAGTACTTCACTTCAAGCCACCGTTAAGCGAACACAAGATCGGGTGCTGTTCTTCATCCGGGCTTCACCCTAATTTCGCGGCCCTTCCGATCGAAGCCCGAACAACGATCGACGTAGTACGACCCGCCATGGGCAAGAACAAGATCTCCCGATTCGCCGAGAACCTCACCTTCGAGCATGTCGTCCAGCCCTCATTCGAGCAGCTGGTGAAGGAAGGCCTTACCCATTGTGGGCGGTGGAACGAATTGCTCTTCAAGCGTGAGGCCCCACTGGTGTTGGAGCTGGGCTGCGGTGGCGGCGAATACACGGTGGGCCTGGCTCGCTTGAATCCAGATCGCAACTACCTCGGTGTCGACATCAAAGGGGCCCGTTTATGGCGCGGCGCACGCGCCGCCAAAGAGGAAGGATTGACCAACGTCGGCTTCCTCCGCACCCATGTCGACCACCTCTTGAAGTGTTTCGGTCCGAAGGAGGTGGACGAGATCTGGCTCACTTTCAGCGATCCACAACTGGGGAAACCGCGTAAGCGCTTGACCAGCCCCTTGTTCCTGGCGCGCTACAAGGAGGTGCTGAAGCCCGGCGGTGTGGTGCATCTGAAGACCGACAGCCCCGACCTCTACGAATACACCCTGGAGATGATCGCCGAGCACAAGCTGCCGGTGTTCGAGCAAAGTGCCAATGTCTACACCGACCTGGTGAAGCGTGTGTCACCGGAAGAGCAGGCGGTGCTGAACATCCGCACGTTCTACGAAAGCATGTGGCTGGAGGAGGGCCGAACGATCCATTACGTGCGGTTCGGGATGTAGCGGACCATGAAGATCCATAGGTCATCACCGGTGCACCTGTAGTAGGTTCCGCACACCGTGTACTTTCGGACCATGGCCGAACGAACTGTCATCGATGGCGCCATCCAGGAACGTGATTTCTTCGCCGATGTCATGGCCGTGGTGCGTCAGGTCCCCAAGGGGCGCGTGACCAGCTATGGTGCCATCGCCAAATACCTGGGTGCCGCTCGGAGCAGTCGTATGGTGGGCTATTGCATGAACAATGCGCACCGCGTGAAGCCCAAGGTGCCCGCGCACCGCGTGGTGAACCGCATCGGCCTGCTTACCGGAAAACACCACTTCGCATCGCCCACAGCCATGGAAGAACTCCTGATGAAGGAAGGAGTGGAAGTGAAGGACGATCAAGTGGTGGATTTCCAGGAACGCTTTTGGGATCCTGCGGCGGAACTGGAGATCTGAGCCTCAGGAACACGTGGCAGCCAACACCGGTCTGCGCCACCCTTATCTTCATGCCACCAACGCGAGATCCATGACCATCAATATCCTTCATGACGACCCGGATGCCACCATCGAAGTACACCCGGAGCAGCGTTTGGTGCGACTAACCTCGAAGCGTCCGATCTCGGGGCCAGGGTACCGCGCCATGTTGATGCGCCTCCTGGATGTGATCAGGGATGAACAGCTGAAGCTTTGGTTGAGCGATGGACGCAAGGCTGGCCCCGTTCTGTATGCCGATCAGGTGTGGACCATGAACGAATATGCACCCATGTTGCGGGAAGCGGGATTGGAGCGCATCGCCATCGTGAATAGCAAGGACGGCCTGAACCTGCTTGCCGTGGACAGGATGGTGAACGCCACGCCGCCAGAGGCCCCGTACGACATCGCGTTCTTCGAGGATCCGGCCATCGCCCAACTGTGGTTGATGGACCCGTCGAAGGCCAAGCCGCGAATGGAAGCGCCACGAGATCCGGGGTTGGCTGAAGGCTGATCATCGAACACTGCCTTTTGGCACGCGTTACTTTTGCACACGCCCCGCGCCATGCAGGCACCGCCATGAGCTTCACCAAGGACGCCGTCCTCACCGCCCTTTCCCGCATCATCGAACCCGACCTCAAGAAGGATATCGTGGCCCTCGATCTGGTGCGCGACATCAAGATCTCCGGGAATACCATCAGCGTGCACGTGGAGGTGAGCAATCCCGCCATGCACAGCCGCAAGCGCATGGAGGAGGCGGTCACCTTCAACCTTAAGCAGGTGCTCGGGCAAGACGTGGCCGTGATGGCAAGTGTAACCCCCCTGAGCGGTGAGCGTGGCACCCTGCGTAAAGTGCTGCCGCATGTGAAACATATCGTGGCTATCGCCAGCGGCAAGGGAGGGGTGGGCAAGAGCACCATCACCGCGAATCTCGCGGCTGGCCTGGCAGCGCGCGGCCTCAAGGTGGGTCTGGTGGATGCCGACATCTACGGCCCAAGCATGCCCCTGATGTTCGATGTGTTGCACGAGAAGCCCGCCACTCAAGAGAAGGACGGCAAGCACTGGATCGTTCCGGTGGAGAGCTATGGCGTGAAGCTGCTCAGCATCGGCTTCTTCGCCCAGACCGATCAGGCCATCGCCTGGCGCGGACCCATGGCCACCAAGGCCCTGGAACAGTTGATCAAGGATGCCGATTGGGGTGAGCTCGATGTGCTGCTGGTGGACCTGCCGCCCGGCACCGGCGACATCCACCTCTCCTTGGTGCAGGCAGTGCCGCTTACCGGGACCATCATCGTAAGCACCCCACAGAACGTGGCGTTGATCGATGCCCGCAAAGGCGTTGGACTCTTCCGCCTGCCCAGCGTGAACGTTCCCGTACTGGGCATCGTGGAGAACATGGCCTGGTTCACGCCGGCCGAGCTGCCGGAGAACAAGTACTACATCTTTGGCAAGGGTGGCGCTCGTGCCTTGGCCGAAGAGCTTCAGGTGCCTTTCCTGGCCGAAGTGCCGCTGGTGCAAAGCATCCGGGAGGCGGGCGATGTTGGCCGGCCCGCAGTGCTGCAAGGGAACACGCCTGCGGCAGCCGCATTTGCCGACCTTTGTACCGCCTTCCAAGACCGCCTCGCGGAGCTGGAGCAGCAGCCCAAGAACATCACCGCATGACCATGGAACGTCTCGAACTGGAGCAGGTCACCGTGCGCATCCTCGAAGCGCTGGCCGATCTGCGTCCGTTCCTGGAGGCCGATGGCGGCGATATTTCGCTGGAGGAAGTGACCCCGGATGGAATTGCCAGGGTGCGCCTCCATGGCGCCTGCACGAACTGCGCCATGAGCCCCATGACCATGAAGGCCGGTGTTGAGGAGGCCATCAAACGTGTGGCCCCGCAGATCAGGTTGGTGGAGGCGGTGAATCTGGCTGCTGTGATCTAAGCCCTGCTGAACCATTGTGGGGCAGTGTTGTTCACACGCACAGCGTGATCAACATATCGCCCACCTTTCCCGTGCCCGTACCTTTGGCGCACTTCCCGCATGGAAACACCTATCAGGACCAAGACCGTCGAGGAACGGCGAGACGTGGTCATCCTCTTTGCTGGTGACAGTGGCGACGGCATACAGTTGACCGGCGCCCAGTTCACCGACACCAACGCCCTGTTCGGTAACGATGTCAGCACCTTCCCCAACTTTCCGGCCGAGATACGCGCGCCGCAAGGCACGATAGCGGGGGTCAGCGGCTACCAGCTCCATTTCGGCAGCGTGGAGCTGTTCACCGCCGGTGACCAGTGCGATGTGCTCGTGGTGATGAATGCCGCCGCGCTCAAGGCCAACCTGGGCAAGCTCAAGCACAGTGGCACCATCATCGCCAATAGCGATGGCTTCGATGCCAAGAACCTCCGACTTGCCGGCTATATCGACAAACAAGACCCGCTCACTGACGGATCCCTCGCCAACTACACGGTGCATGCCGTGGATGTGACAAAAATGACCCGGAATGCCTTGGAAGGCATGACGTTGGGCATGAAGGAGAAGGACCGCTGCAAGAACATGTTCGTGCTTGGCTTTGTGAATTGGATGTATAGCCGCAGCTTGGAGAACAGCGAGAAATTCCTGGAGGGGAAATTCGGGAAGAAGCCCGATGTTCTGGAGGCCAACAAGAAGGCCTTGCTTGCGGGCTACAACTATGGCGACACCAGCGAGACCTTCACCACCCGCTTCGAGGTGAAGCCTGCGCCGATGCCCAAGGGCACCTACCGCAGCATCACAGGAAACCAAGGCACGGCACTCGGTCTCATCGCTGGTGCACAAAAGGCAGGCCTCGATCTGTTCTACGGCAGCTATCCGATCACGCCGGCCAGCGACATCCTGCACGAGTTGGCCAGGCATAAGAATTTCGGTGTGAAGACCTTCCAAGCGGAGGACGAGATCGCCGCGATCTGTTCGGCCATTGGGGCAAGCTATGGCGGTGCCTTGGGCATCACAGCCAGCAGTGGACCGGGTATTGCCCTCAAGGGAGAGGCCATGGGCCTGGCCTTCATGTTGGAGATCCCGCTTGTGATCGTGAACGTCCAGCGTGGAGGTCCAAGTACCGGCCTGCCGACCAAGACCGAACAGGCCGACCTCTTCCAAGCAGTGCATGGTCGCAACGGTGAAGCACCCATACCTGTCCTTGCAGCCAGCACACCCACGGATTGTTTCGAGATGGCGTATGAGGCCGTCCGTATCGCCGTGGAGCACATGACACCCGTGATCCTGCTTACCGATGGGTACATCGCCAATGGAGCCGAACCGTGGCAGTTCCCCCAAGCGAAGGACCTTAAGCCGATCACACCGCCCTTTGCCCAACCCAAGGTGGCCGGTGACATGGAGAAATTCCTGCCCTACCTGCGCGATGAGAAGGGTGTACGTCCCTGGGCGATCCCAGGTACCAAAGGCCTGCAGCACCGGATCGGTGGGATAGAGAAGGAAGACGGTACCGGCAACATCAGTTATGATCCGCTGAACCACGAGAAGATGGTGCGGCTTCGTGCCGAAAAGGTGCGCAAGGTGGTGGAGGGTGTACCGCCGCTGGACATCAGCAATGGTGTGGACAGTGGCGACCTGCTGATCCTTGGTTGGGGCAGTACCTATGGCGCCATACGCACGGCTGTGAACGAGATGTGTGCAGAGGGCCATTGCGTGGGTCACCTGCATCTGCGCTACCTCTTCCCCTTCCGCGAAGAACTCCGCGAGATCCTGTCCCGCTTCGAACGTGTATTGATCCCGGAAATGAACAGCGGACAACTCCGCCAATTGATCCGTGCCGAATACCTCGTGGACGCCAAAGGCCTCAACAAGATCCAGGGCATGCCTTTCACAGCAGCGGAGATCAGGGCTGCTGCCACTGAATTCCTGAAGCAATGACCACTGCCAACGAAGTCGTGAACGGAACCGGCGCACCTGTGAAGCTCAACTATGCCAGTGACCAGGAGGTGCGCTGGTGCCCTGGGTGCGGGGACTATTCCATCCTGAAACAGGTGGAGACCATCCTGAAGGAACAGGGCAAGCCGAAGGAGGAGATCGTCTTCATCAGCGGCATCGGCTGCAGTTCGCGTTTCCCATACTACCTGGATACGTATGGTATGCACAGCATCCACGGCCGCGCGCCGGCCATTGTAAGTGGTCTGCGCGCTGTACGTCCTGAACTCAGCGTGTGGATGATCACCGGTGATGGCGACTCGCTCAGCATCGGCGGTAACCACCTGATCCACCTGCTGCGCCGGAATGTGGATGTGAACGTGCTGCTTTTCAACAACGAGATCTACGGTCTTACGAAAGGACAGTACTCACCCACCTCGCCAGAAGGGGCCGTCACCAAAAGCACGCCCATGGGCAGCGTGGACCACCCCTTCAACCCGCTCGCGCTGTGCAAGGGTGCCGATGCCACTTTCATCGCCCGCGCCATGGATCGTGATCCCAAGCAACTGCGCGAGGTGCTCACCAAGGCCGATGCCCACCGCGGCACCAGCCTCATCGAGATCTACCAGAACTGCAACGTCTTCAACGACGGCGCCTTCGAGGTCTTCACCGAAAAGGCCACCAAGCCCTTCCATACGCTCTTCGTGGAACATGGCAAGCCGCTCGTTTACGCGAACGGTACCAGGGGGATCAAGCTCGATGGCATGACCCCCGTGACCGTGGACCTTACACCTGGCGAACCACTACCCGACGACCTTTGGGTCCACGATCAGCATGACAGCTTCAAGGCCAGCATCCTCGTGCGCCTCTTCGATGACCAGGGGCATGAGGGTGCCATGCCGCGTCCTTTCGGTGTGTTCTACATCGCATCCCGCGCATGCATGGAGACCAAGATGAACGCGCAGGTGGCCTTGGCAAAGGAGAAAAAGGGCGCCGGAGATCTGGATGCGCTGTTGAGCGGAGGAAGGACTTGGACGATCGGGTAAAGTCGTATAGCCAGAACGCCACGATGCTCGAAGGTGTGACCGCCATCCTCCAAGCGGTTGTTGTCCACCCGGGTAACAGACCCATCCAAGCGATGCTTTAGACTTTCGCACGGTGCTTGCTACCTTGGAACACATGACTCGTCTACTTCCCTCGCTATGCTTACTGCTTGCGAGCGCCGTTGCCCATGCCCAGGACGTTACGGCCTTCCTCGATTTCATGGACCGCCTCATGGTCTTCGACAAGGGGCGGATCACCCAGATCGAACCGCAAAAACCGAAGTCCTTCCACATCGGAGGGAACTCCGTGGTGTATGCCAACGTGCAGGATGATCTGAAGATCTACCGCAACGGCAGGACCGAAGTGATCGATCGGGCATCCGAAATAGAGCCGATCATCACCGATCATTACGTGGGCTTCACCGTAGCGGGTATCCTCAAGGTGAACGACGGTGCGACGCGGGTGCTCTGCGGCAACGTCGGAAAGCATGTCATTGAGGATAGCATCGCAGCCTATATGGACGAGGTCAACCGCACCATCAACGTGTACTACAAGGGTGAGACCATCAAGATCGAGGATCAACTGGCCGGCAACGCCATACAGGAGTGGAAGGCCGGGGACAATGTGCTGGCTTGGGTCTCATCCTACGACAGGCTTTTCAAGGTCTATTACCATGGGAGTACCTACGAGTTGAGCGACCTGGTAACGGAAATGGACTTCCAGTGTGGATTGGACATGGTGGCTTTCCAGGATTCGTACGATCACACCTTCAAGGTATTCCACCAAGGGACCATCTACGACCTGGAGGAGCGGATGCCCCAGCGTTACGAAGTGGGAAAGGGGGTAATGGCTTGGCTTGACCTTACCGGTTCGCTCAAGGTGTTCGAGGGTGGGCAGGTGCATACGGCGATGACCTTCGAACCGCAGAATTGGCAGGTGGTGGACAGCTTGGTGGTCATCGAGGACCAGGCCTTCTTCAACGTATTCAGCAAAGGCCGATTGCACACGGTGGAACGTGTGGTGCCCCAGAAGTGGCAAGCATCCTGGGGCGCTTTGGCCTATGTGGATGTGGACCGTGCCCTGAAGTACTGGCGGGATGGCCGTGCCGAGGTGGTCGTTGGTGCAGCAGGTTCACACGATTTCTCCCTGGACCGTGGCATCCTGCGTGCCCGCCTCAACAACCGCACATGGCGGGTCTGGTGGCGAGGCAAGAGCTATGACCACTAAGGGCTGCGCCTCTTTCACCGGAGCGAAGCCGGAACAGTACATACCGGAATAGGGATCATCTTGTGCTTGTTGGCCGCATGCATGCGATCGAAGATCGCAAGGACCTTGCGCTGCCGATCACTGAGCGAGGACGGGTCAACGCTGCCACCGTTTTCGCGCAAGGCCATGGCCCATTCCAACTCGGGGTAGCTCGCGCCGATCTGGTCCTCGTCGCTTCGGTCATCGCCCCACAGGCCATCGGTGGGCTTGGCGAGTTGTATGCTTTCGATGATGCCCAGCTCCTTGGCCAAGGCATACACCTCGGTCTTGGTCAGGTCAGCAATAGGGGATAGGTCCACGCCGCCATCACCGTACTTGGTGAAGAAGCCCACCCCGAAGTCCTCCACTTTGTTGCCCGTACCTGCCACCAGATGGCGCAGCAGGCCTGCGAAGTAATATAGCGTGGTCATGCGTAAGCGGGCACGTGTGTTGGCCAGTGAGAGGTTGGTCAGGTACTCGTCGTCCACCTGCGGAAGGGCGTTCACCAACATGTCGAACGTGGGGGTGAGTTGTACCATCTCCATCCGGACGTTCGGGTGGCGCTCCATCAACCATGCGATGTGGTCCTGCGCCCGCTGTACTTGCGATGCAGCTTGGTGTATGGGCATTTCCACACAGACCGTGGGCAGTCCGGTGCGGGCACACAAGGTGCTAACCAAGGCGCTATCGATGCCTCCGCTCACGCCCACTACGAAGCCCTGCTGCCGAGCAGCCTTGCAATAGTCCGACAGCCAGGCTGTGATATGGTCGATGATACCCTTGTTATCCATGCTGATGGGAACACCGGAGCGTCCGGAAAGGTGCGGTAAAAAATGCGAAGCCCGGCACACGAGAACGTGGGCCGGGCTTCGCAACACTTTGTAGGGTCAAAAGAAAATACCCAAGGAAAGCTCCAGGAAATCGTTGAAGACCTTGGCTTTCTTGCCTTCGTATTCCACGCCGTTCAGAATGTTGGTGAATCCGTTGTTGTAGGTGATACCCACAAGCAGCGCGGTGTTCCCGCTGAAGTTGTATTCCATACCTCCGCCGATCACCAGTGCCGCTCGAAAGAGGTTGATGTCGCTCTGGAAGTCCTCATCCTCAAGCAATGTGAAGCCGCTTACGATGGGGGTTCCATCGGTCAAAGTAGCAGCGATCACAGGTACTTCGAAATCTGCCTTGGCGCGGATGTTGAAGCTGGTCATCACACCGATCTGCCCGAAGTACCGTGCGTATCCGATCTCGTTCGTCTTCATCTTGATCGTCAGTGGAAGATCGATGTACCGCAGGCTCACATCGGTCTCGAGGGCCTTTACCAACGGGTCCGCCCCGACGTTCTCCACAAAAGCGTAGTCCTCGGTGAACCCGCCGCCCACGGTGGTGAGGAACAGGCCCGATGCGAAGGCGTAGTTTCCGGTGGGCCCCACAGGGAAATCGGCCATTAGGCCGAAGGTGTATCCCAGTTTCGTGCCGTTGCTCTTAAGACCCTTGATATCTGGCCGTAACCAGCCCATATTGGGTGCCAGTTTGATGCCGAAGCGTACGGACTGTTCGTCCTGTGCATTTAGGCTGGGCAGGGCAAGAAGCACTACGGTCAGCAGGGCGAAGGCCTTCTTCATAGGTTTGTGGCTCTTGAATGGAAGCGATCAAAGGTAACGTGTTGCGAATGGCCTGGGCAAAAGCCGTGCTGATCCTTGCAGTGGTCCTGATGGCGGGGTGTAACGGCGATGCACCGCCCGACGTGGACATCCGTTCCGTGGAACTTGATCTACGCATCGAGCGCCTCGACCAGGACCTCTTCCACACCCGGCCGGATAGCATGGCCGCGGCCAGCTTACGCGCTTATGCCACCTACGGGGAATTCTACCGCACCTACATCGAGGACATCCTGCAAGGGGCGCCGTTGGAGGATCCGCGCCTACCCATGGTGCTCAACCGCTTCGTACTGGATCCTGATTGGAGCAGTGTCCAGGAGGCCATCGATAGTGTGCTCACCGACATGGCGCCGCAACAGGCCGGGTTCGACGGTGCCTTCAAGCGCCTGAAGGTCCTTTTCCCGGATAGCCTCACACCCCGCATCATCGTTTTCAACTCGGGTTTCAATTATGGCATTGTCCCCACCGATAGCGTGCTGGGTATCGGGGCCGAATGGTTCATCGGCAAGGACCACCCGGTAGTGGGGTATTTGGCCCCCGAGGCCTTTCCCCGGTATGTGAAGGATCGTATGACGCCGGAGATGCTTGTGCCAAGCGCAGTGAAGGGCTGGCTGCTGGTGCACTATACCCGGAATGTGGACGATTCCGATGTGCTCACAAACCTGGTGGAAGTGGGCAAGGTGATGGCCTTGTTGGATGCGGTGTTGCCCGATACCGAGCAGGCACACAAGTTCGCGTTCGGCCCGGAGCAATTGGCCTGGTGCGAGGCCAACGAACAGGCCATCTGGAAGTCGATCGTGGATGATCTTTTCAGCAAGAGCGCTGCGGATGTGGGCCGATTGTTGAACGATGGTCCCTTCACGAACGGCCTGCCGCGCGAAAGTCCGGGACACATCGGCGAATGGATCGGCTTCCGCATGGTGCGCGCCTACATGAACGCCAACCCCAAGGTGTCGTTCCAACAGCTCTTTGCGATGGATGATGCACGCGCCATTTTGAAACATTACAAGCCACGGTAAAGGACACCTGCAATTCTATTGTCGACCCGATGGGTCGACGCTACAGGGCACCTGTAGCGATGTAGTGCAGAATCCTCAACTTCCCAACTGCGACAATCGCCTTGACAACATGACCAGCGAAATCCGACTTACCGTTCACCTGGATGAGAACCGTGTTCCCGAGCGCATCGATTGGGAAGCAGAGGATGGCGGGGTGAAGAGTTCCAGCAAGGCCGTATTGCTATCCGTTTGGGATGAGCAGGAGGCGAACACGCTGCGCATCGACTTGTGGACCAAGGAGATGAGCGTGGAGGAGATGAAAGCCTTTTTCCACCAGAACATCATGACCTTGGCGGACACCTTCGAGCGCGCTACCGGAGAAGGGAAGATGGCCGCACAAATGCGCGACTTCGGAGGCTATTTTGCAGAGCATATGCTGCCGAAGAAAGGTGAATGAGCTTGGCCGGTCGGCCGCATCAAGCGCCGCTCGCCGATGCTCCGTCATTTCCGGCATGGATGTCTCCCCACCAGGAGTTCACCTCTTCTATGAAGGCAAGGAGCTCATCACGCCCGCTGGACTTTTCGGCGGAACTCAGGAACATCGTGGGTAGCTCCTCCCAACTTTCCATCAGCTTGCGCTTGAACCGGGCCACATTGGCCTGCACCTTGGGTTGCGCGATCTTGTCGCACTTGGTGAATACGATGGCGAAGGGAATGCCTTTTTCGCCGAGCCACTGGATCATGTCCAGGTCGTTCTGCTGGGGATCCAAACGACTGTCCACGAGCAGGAATACGTTCTGGAGGTTCTCCCGCTCGCTGAGGTAGGTGCGGATCATGATCTCCCAGGCCGCTCGCTCCACCTTGCTCGTCTTCGCGAAGCCGTAACCAGGCAGGTCGGCCAGCATCCAGGGGCGTCCGCTGGTTAGGGTGCCTTCCACCCGAAAGTGCTCCACGTTCCGGGTCCGCCCCGGTGTATTGCTCACCCGCGCCAGCTTGTTGATGTTGCACAGCATGTTGATGAGCGAACTCTTACCCACGTTGCTGCGCCCGATGAAGGCGTACTCAGGCAAGCCCGGTGCGGGCCAGTGGGCTTTTGTGCGGCCGCTGCCGAGGTGTATGGCTTTCAGGGACTTCATTCTTGGGGAGTGGTGGGTGAAGCGTGGCAAGTGCCACGGAACAGGCACTTGAACGCCACTCAACACGTGCCACCACCGATCATACCAAGGTCTTCGCCAACCAGGCTTCCAGCATGGCGTTGAACTGTTCCGGTTGCTCCATCATCGCGGCATGCCCGCATTCGTCGATCCAATGCAGTTCGCTATGGGGTATCAAGGTGTGGAATTCCTCGGCCACGTGCGGTGGGGTGATGGTGTCCTGCTTGCCCCAGATCAGTAGCACGGGCATTTTCAGTTTTGGGATCTCGGTGGCCATGTTGTGCCGTATGGCGCTCTTGGCCAGGGAAAGGATCCTGATAAGCTTCGACTTGTCGTTGATGGTCTCGTAGCATTCGTCCACCAAAGCGTCATCGGCATGCCTGGGGTCGTAGAAGGTGACCGCCACCTTCTTGCGGATGAATTCCTTGTCCTCGCGCCGGGGGAAGCCACCACCGAAAGCGTTCTCGTATAGTCCACTGCTTCCGGTAAGCACCAGGCTGCGCACCTTTTCAGGGTGTCTGCTACAGTACACAAGGGCCACATGTCCTCCAAGACTGTTGCCGATGATGTTCACCTGTGGATAGCCTTTGTGCTTCACGAATCGCTCCAGGAAGCGCGCCAGATTGTCCACGTTGGTGCTGAGCATGGGCAGCGTGTATAGCGGCAGCATGGGCACGATCACCTTGTACTTGCTGGTGAAGTGCTCGAACAAGGGTCCGAAGTTGCTAAGCGCGCCGAAGAGTCCGTGGAGCAGGATCAATGGCTCGCCTTCACCAGCCTCCAAGTACGTGAACTCCCCCTCCTCCTTAAGTGATCGGTCGATGCCCATGGTAGTAGTGGTCCGACCAAAGGTAGGCGCTTGTGGGTGATGGGAATATCCCGTCCATAGGGGCTTTGCACAGCGGGCTGTGGATCGTTCGGGCAGCGATCATGCAGGCGCTGACGACTGCTGAAAGAAGCTTGCACCGTTCGGAGTGCGGGAGCTGGGTCTTCCCACTTCGGAGGCCCGTCCGAGTTCAATGCTGTTCATATCTCCCACTTTCCCCCACAGTGCAAAAAGCTGAATTATTCAGGTTGGAGGGGGTGTATTGCAACATATCGTTAGCTTGGCCGTTGAAATTTTATCAACAAACGGGAGTAAAGTGGGAGTAAGTGGGTGAAAGTGGGGCGATTGGCCTACTTTCGCATCCATTCCACGCACTACGCTGGCATGCTGAACCTCCTCGGTGAATACGATCTCAGGCTGGACGCCAAAGGGCGCCTGTCGCTTCCCGCTGGGCTGCGCAAGCAGCTCGACGGCGAGCTCCAGCGTGGCTTCGTACTGAACCGGGATGTGTTCAAGCCTTGCCTCGTGCTCTATCCCATGGTGCAATGGGAGCAAACGCAATCCATGTTGCAGCGCTTGAACCGCTTCGTGGAACGCAACGCCGAATTCATCCGCCGCTTCATGAATGGAGCGACCCAGGTGGAACTCGACGCCAGCGATCGTCTGCTCCTGCCCAAAGTCCTGATGGACCATGCCGGTATCGGCAAGGATGTCAGGGTGGTGGGCTTGATGGACCGTGTGGAGATCTGGAGCAAGGAGGAGCATGCCAAGATGATGCGTGAGAAAGTGGATCTCACCGCCCTTGCCGAGGATGTCATGGGCAGCCTAGGTAACGCGGATGCATAGTGACTACCACGCTCCCGTTCTTTTACAAGCCTGTATCGAAGGATTGAACATCCGCCCCGACGGTGTCTATGTCGACGCCACGTTCGGGGGCGGGGGCCACAGCAAGGCCATCCTTGAAGAACTCGGTCCCTTCGGCCGCCTCATCGCGTTCGACCGCGACCGGGATGCTTGGGCCAACGCCCCCGATGATCCGCGCTTCACGCTCGTGAAGGCCGATTTCCGCTGGATCCACAACCACCTGCGCTATCAACATGCCCTCCCGGCGGATGGCATACTGGCCGACCTGGGTGTGAGCAGTCACCAGTTCGACACCGGCGCGCGTGGCTTCAGCTTCCGCTTCGATGGACCGCTGGACATGCGCATGGACCACCGGGCAGTGCGCACCGCAGCGCAGTTGCTGAACGAGCTGGACGAGGCTTCACTGACCCAGCTGCTGCGCAATTATGGGGAGGTTGATGGCGCCCACCGCGTGGCCCGTCAGTTGGTGAAGGCCAATGCCGAAACCCGCATAGGAACCACCTTCCAGCTGGTGGAAGCACTGAAGCCGGTCACCCCGCGCAAGAAGGAAAGCACCTTCCTGGCCCAGGTGTTCCAGGCGCTACGCATCGCCGTCAACGATGAGCTCTCTTCATTGGAAGCCTTGCTGCTGAAGAGCAGCACGCTGATCAAGCCCGGTGGCCGACTGGTGATAATGAGCTACCACAGCCTGGAGGATCGCCTGGTCAAGAACTGGATGCGTAGCGGTGATCTCGGTGGCGTGGAGACCAAAGACCTCTACGGTAACCGCACACGACCATTCGACCCTTCGAGCAGCAAAGCGATCCAAGCAACGGATCGGGAATTGACAGAGAATCCGCGGGCACGCAGCGCCCGCTTGAGAATAGGAATACGCACGTGAACAAACTGCGCGGAAAGATCAAAGAGGAACCGGTGAAGGCAGCCAAGGTGGCGGGCCAGGTCAAGCGCCTGCCCGGTGTCTTCGTCAGCCTCCTCAACGGCACATTCCTGACCCGCGAGAACGTGCTGGGCAACATGCCCTTCATCCTCTTCTGTGCTGGCCTCATGATCCTGTACATCTCCTACGGCTATACCACCGAGCGTATCGTGCGCGATCTGAGTCACACCGATTCCGAGCTCAAGGAACTGCGCTCGGAGTACATAACCGTACGTGCCGATCTGGAGAAGCAGGAACAGCAGAGCCATGTCGCAGCGGGTATCGGTGAGCTGGGTCTGCGCGAGAGCCGTGTGCCGCCCATGAAGATATCCTTGGG
>CAYQMC010000019.1:0-26820 GCA_964418285.1 uncultured Chryseobacterium sp. | reverse complement strand
GGTCTCCAAGCTCACCAAGGCCCGCCCGTTGCCGCCGGATGGAATGGTCAGGGTGGCTTGTTCGCCCACGGAATAGCTTTCCTTGTCGCTATTGAAACGGAGCATGGCAGCTTGTTCCGGGGCTTCCCTGCGGGACCGTCCTTCCCACCCGGGCCAGTCCACGTAGACCTGTGCGGCGGTGGCGTGCCCGCTTTCCGGGTCGGTGATACGAACAGCGAAGCGCCCCCAATCGGGTCGGTCCACCCGGAACTCCAGCACGGCACGGCCCTTGGCATCCGTTCGCAGCGCCATTTCCTGACGAAGTTGCACGCTGGGTGAACTGATGTAGTTGGCAGGTCCGCTCATGCTTCCATCCCACCACCAATTCCAGTCCATACGGTACACCTGCGCTTTAAGCGCACGGCCCGAAATCGCCCTTCCTTGTGCATCCACCGATACCACGTCGAATCGATAGGTGGTGTCGGTGACCAGGTTGCCCCAAGCACTGCGCACCTTGGGCACCTTCACTCCGGTGCAGGCCAAGTAGGGATGGTACGGCACGGTCACGCGATCCATACTGGCATCGCCACCAGCCTCGAAAACGCGTGTAACTATGTTGGCATTGATCACTGCCGGAGCATTCCGGCCGGGCTCCAGGCCGAGCAGGAAGCTGGTCTTGCCTTGTGCGTTCAATCGGCCATCGAATACCACCTGTTCCTCCTGTGGCACACTTGTACGCAGGTCGTCGAAGATGAATCCATCAAAACCTTTGAATGCGGCCACGCCGCGGGTTGCCGTAACGGTAACACGCGCCTTGAGGTCCCTTGCCGGAGCTCCATGAAGCCATGTGGAGCTTAGTTCTACAGGCTTGTCCGCATCGGTTATCGGTTCGCCTTCTTCCAGGTCGAGCACGACCTTGAGCCTGTTCGGCTTCACTGTTTCGATGCGCAGGTTCTTGTGGAACGAAGTGCCTCCCACGAGCACTTTGGCTCCCCAGATGCCGGTAGGGGCGTCGGCATGGGTGGCCAAGCGGAAGGAATACATGCCGTCCACAGAACTCGTGCGCACATGCTTCTGGTCCAACCGTCCACGTGGATCGGTGAGCTCCAGGACCACCGGGTGGTCCTTTGGCAGCTTTCGCAGGGCATCCTGCAGGATGAAGGTCAGGAACAGCGAATCGCCCGGGCGCCACACACCACGTTCGCCGTAGAGGAACCCTTTCAATCCGCGATCGACGGTCTCGCCACTGACATCGAATTCGCTGATCGATAGGGACGCTCCATCCTCCATTTTCAGATATCCACGCTGGGTCCCTTTGCTGGCGACCAGAAGGAAAGGCTTGTTGCGCGTTGGTGGGAGCGTGACCAATCCTTCGGCATCCGTAACGGCGCTACCCATGGATCTGCGTTGATGGTCGAGCACCTCCAATTCCACGCCGGAGAGCGGTGCAGTGGTCCGCAGATCGCTCACAGCAAGGAAAAGCGACCCATCATTACCCCGCTTCGCGATCAAGCCGAGGTCCGATGCGAGAAGGTTGCGGGAAACCTTGCGAACACTGGCGAAATAGCGCTCGGAGCACGGATCATTGCGATCGGAACGATCATCCTCATCGTACCAGTAGTCTTCGTAGTCGTCATAGTACCAATAGTCCTGATACACGTCATAGGAGGCCTGTTCACTTTCCCAGCTGCGCTCTCGGGTCGGCCGCTCGTCCAAGGCCCCGTCGCACGGATAGGCGGAGTGTTGCCGGCCGAAGGAGAGTTCCACTCGGTAGATCGCTCCTGGTTCGCTTTTGAAATGTTCCTCAAGGTCGAGGTGGTATCTGTTCCAACGTCCAAGATCCGGGCTATCGGGTGTGCGCAGGTCCACGGTCTTACGCGTCACCAACCTGCCAACGCGAGCAAGTTCACGTTGCCCGGCAAGTGCGTTCACTTGAAGGAATTGTCCGATGTTGCTTTCGTGGATCTTGATCACACGGACCTCCACGGAATTCAGGTTCACGGCTTCGAAGGGCATGACCAAGCCGTCCGAAGAGGGGAGTATGACCCCGGTGCCGACCAGGCGCACCGCAGGTTTGAGTTCCTCGAACGTGAGGTCCACGGTAAGGTCCTTCCCCATGGTCTTGCCGATCACATTGCGCAGCGATGCAGAGACATAGGCTTGCGCCTCCCCACTGATCCGTTTCCGTGTATACAGAAGGAGTTTGTTGCCTTCTATGTCCACGCGCACATCCTCGGCGCCAGCTATCCCCGCAAGTCCGACGAGCTCTTGCGAAGGGTCGAGTGGGTCCGAGAACTCCAGTGTGGCGATCTGCTCACCGTCCGTAACAGTGCTGGCCGAGATGAAAACAAGGTCGCCGACAGCAGGTACATCGAAGGTCAAACTCCCTTTGTCCGAGCTGCCGATGCGGCTGCCATCCCAGACCAACTCCACCGAAGATGGCGTATCGCCACGGTGTACACTATCCACTACGAAGCGGTGGTACCTGCCGTTCGGCTCGTGTTCCCAGCTCACTTGCAAGGCACGACCCTGCTGCGATGCGGAGACGCAGGCATCAAGGTCCTGTCCTGTTGCATCGTCGCTTGTATGAACAGCGACTACGAGCCTTTGCCACTCAAGGTCCGTGGGTGACAGGGAGCGCATTTCACTGATCTGTACATCCAACCCCTGTCGGAAGGTGGTGACCTGGAAACGGAACTCGTCCAAGTGCTTGGGCACTTCGATGAGCTTGCCTAACCTGAAGGTGACCGTGTAAGTGCGTTCCTGTTCGAGACGTCCATTAGGCTGGAAGGCCAGGGTGCGCTCATCGATCCATGAAACGGTTCCATCGACCTTGGGCTCAAGGCTGAAGACCTCCTGGATCGAGAGTTCAGTGGTGTCCTTCCAACGTTGGCCTTCCGCAACGCTTACCAGGATGGGCGCGCGTGCGGGAATATGACCTGCGGTGAAGGCCGGGATGTACGGTGTGAAGGCGGCATCCGGGCTGATGGTGCCCTGGTTGCTTCGGCAGGAACCTACGGCGAGGGCACAGAGCAAAACAATACCGGTCAGGTACGAACGCGACGGACAGGACATGGTTCCAGGAAATTGATGGAAGGAAAGTAGCTATTCCAATAGCGAACGATGTGCTTGACACCGCTATTGTTTCCGGAGCAGGGATGCACCGTGACTCCGAGGATCAAGGTTCCCCGATCAGGCGGTCCGCATCCTCGGCCGAAATGATCCGGCCGTTCATCTCCCCAACGACGAAGGCATCTTCGAAGCCCTTCAGTTGAATGGCTTTACGAGCTTCATCCGCAGCGCGTCTGTCTTTGAAATTACCGTAGTAGTATCGCACTGCATCAGCACTGGTCACAGGTGAAACATCGCCCATCTCGATCAACTTGCTCATGGTGTCCATGGGCACATTGCCTACGAAGGTCCCCACTTGGACCTTGTAGCGCAGCATCTCCTTGTTGATGCTGCCACTCGGTATGGTCCGCAGATCCTCCGGACCGGTCAGTACGGCACCTGCTTCTGTCATACTGATCCGCTTTCCTTCCCGGAAGGCAACGAGGAAGGCACCTTCGAAGCCTCCAAGCAACATCTGCACTTTGTGCGCAGCAGCCGGATTCACATCGCTGAACGATCCCGTGTAGTAACGGGTAAGACCATCGTCGCCCTTGATCACCACCAGGTCGGGTATGTCCTTGAAGATATCCTGGGAAAGCTTGTACCTGAACGCTCCGAGTTGAACACGGATGATCACATCCCGGCTGTCGTCCCCGGCACCCATGCCCCGCATCTTTTCCCGTTCTGCGGTCAATTCCGTGCTCACATCGATCAATCGCCCATCCTCTTCGGCCATCACCCTGCTTTCCACACCCATTCCGCGCAGTTCCAGTTCACGGCGTAGCGCCTCGGGTATAGCCTCATAATTGCCTACGACATAGTATGTCGTATCGCCACTTTCGAGTGTACGTACGTCGGGCAGGCTCAGTATATTCTGGATCAATTCCTCGCTGATCCCTTCCACCTGGGTTCCAACCTTCACCACGTAGACCCGTTTGGTCGGTACCGGTCTTGGCGGCATGGGGCCGAAGGATTCCCGGCGGCTGGCAACGATGTTCACGTTTCCGGAATCCAGGTAGTTCAACATGCCTCGCAAATGGTCTTCATCGCCTATCGTTACACCGCGCACATCCACGAACGCACCGATGGCGCTGTTCGGTTCGTCGTCCATGTGGTCCGGTACGCCATCCCCGTCACCATCCAAGGGGCAACCATCCGGGTCCACTGCGACGCCAATTGGCGTATCGGGGCAATTATCCCTCATGTCCGGCACACCATCCCCGTCCGAATCGTCGTTCAGAACGATCAGGTCGAGTTCCTCGCTGGAGAGCGGAGTCTTCGGCATCTTGATCCTGCGTTCCATCGGAATGGCGAACCCGACAGAGGCGGCTGTGTATAGGAACCGATCATTGCGTCCATCGCCTGCGCGATCCTCAATGCTCCGGTCGGTAACGCCATCCAGGTAGTCTGTCAGGCTGTGATGCAGTGTCGCTGCGATACGCAGGTCGAACCCACCGCCCAGGTCCATGCGCGCACCCACACCAACTGGAATTGCCCAGGTCCTTTCCAGGTATTTACCGAAGCCGTCGGCGTTCAACTCGCGTACGTCGGTCTCATATCGGTAGTCGCGTGCAATTGTAACGGCCTCCGAAGCATTCACAGCATTCTCGGGAATATCACGAATACTGCCATCGCTCCAGTAGTTGTATGTACGCCCCTGATCGTCGTAGAGGTCCGTCTTGGTCAGGAATTCGACCGATTCGAATCCTACGGTGACATAGGGTTCCACGATCCTTCTTGGGTTCAGGAATTGATGGAAATTGTAACGGAATTGAAATCCACCGACCGTGATGCGCGACTCGAAATTCAAGTTGCGCCCTGCGCTTCGTTCGTTCACCCCCAAGCGTCCATGCATGGCGTAGAAGCCACCCTCAAGCCAGGGTGTGATGGGTGCGGTAGCCCTGAGTTCGTAACCGATCCTTGACACCAAGGGACTGTAGGTATCGTTGTTCGACCCTACATCGCCATAGAATGCGAGCATGCCCGCACCAAGACCGATGGTCGGTTTGAGGGTGGCCGGTCGAACGATCGTGGTATCCTCCTGTCCGAAAAGGGAGAACGCTGTGAGCAAAAGGAATGTGGTCCAAGCAAAGAACCGCAGCTTGCGCTGGCTGCCATGGGTAGCTGTGTAAGCCCGGTCCTGTCGCATGCTGCGAGGTCAGTTCATTATTGGACCCATTGCTGGTTCGACAGCATCAGGGCTTCCTGCACGGTGATCCTTTCACCATTGTTGTACGCGGTAACGAACGGACCTGGGAATTGATGGCCGGCTTGGACCAGACTTATGCGCAGGTCGCGTGCGTCCTTATAGGTCGTGGCTCCGCCTGTCACGTACTTGATCCAGCCCTGGTGTCGCTCAATGCTGAAATCCCCCGAGAAACTGTGGCGTGCCTGGAAATAGGAGCGGCCGACCTCGCGGTGTGCAGCAGTTATCTGTACTTTATAGGTGATCCCTTTCTCCGGCGCTGGGATACGTGGTGTGGGCCGGGGTGTCGGTGAAGTTGTCGTTCCAGCGACCTCCTGGCTGCGTTCGCTTTCCGATCGGGCCTTCTCAGCTGCTGTGCGCTCAGCTTCCTCTTGTGCCTTGCGCTCTGCTTCCAGGCGTGCCTTCTCCTCCAAAGCCAGCCTAGTTTCTGGATTATCCAAAGGGTCCAAGGTCGTTGAATCCTGTGCCATCAATTCGAACGCTTTCGGGCCAACATAGAAGTTCGTCGTTCCCAATACCGCCTTTTGGGTTTCATCGTTCAGGAGGTATCCGAATTCACCGTCGATACTGTACAGGCCATGTGGTCGTTGATCGGCCCTCAACTTATACACCACCTTCACTGTGTTTCGCGAGGGCAGGTTCAGCCAAACGAATTTCACGACCCGGTCCTGCGCAGTGAAGATCGCTTCGTCGCTATCCTTTTCCACTGCGGTGAAACCCTGAGGTACTGTTTCCTGGAGTTTGCCAAAGCCACGGATACTCCCTTTGGTCACGACCACTTCAACGAGCATCTCGGTTTCGGTGATCGGCGAAATAGTACGCGTGGCCGACACCCCACCAGCGCCTTGGATGGGAGCGAAGCCTTGGGTTTGTTCCACAACAGCTTCCGATACGTCACCTACGGTTGCACCACCCGCCGCGGAGACCAGGTCTCCTCCGTTGTAGTCCTCGACTTCCTCTGTCATCACAGGCGCTTGCGCCACAGATGCGGTGGATCCTGTGCCCAGGTCCACTGAGGACGTGGATAGTTCATAGGTCTTGCGCTCGTTGTTGTGGATGTACGAAAGGCGGCCATCGATCCGTGCTACGCCACTTGCATTAGCATCGGCCTGCAGGGTATACGTAATCTTGAAAGTCGGCGAGGATGGCAATGCCATCCATATGAACTTGGCTTTCTGGTCGGCAAAGGTGAACGAAGCACCCTTGGTCTCTATGGCAGTAACACTCAGGCCCGGAGGAAGGTCCAATTGGAGCTTGGCGAAGCCCCCTAGGTCGCCTTTTTGTATTTCCACCGTTACCCGGACTTCACTCCCCGGCGTCATCGTCGTAGGTATGTTCTGAGTGACGGTCGGGTCGGACACCAGGAAGGAGTCCATGAGTAGAAGCCCTACCAAGTTGATCAGAAGAACGAGATTGTTCACCATGGGTGCGCAAGAATGAATGCACGTCAAGTGCATGGATGCGGTCAAATGTATTCGCGTGGCAAGCCACGATCGGCGTGGGTTGTAGGAGGGATACCAACAGGCCGGTGTTGAGTACATCGGGCAAATGCCCCGGTGGAACCATTCCTGCGCACAGGGTTGGTGCACCTATGCGACCGCTCAGGATGATGCCGTGCGTTGGTGACGAGGGGGGCAGCGACCATGGCCGGCCGCTTGTGCCGGTCGATGCACAAGCACAGATGTCCGCAACGGGTTCGAGAATGATCCGCTGTAGCTCAGAAGTTGGGCTTCAGCATGTACTTGCTGTAGAAGGCATTGATCGCTGCCACGGCATCCTCGGGCCTATCCACAACACTGATCAGGTCGAGATCTTCCGGATGGATGTTGTAGTGCTTGCCGCCCATGGTCCCTTTGATCCAATCCAACAAACCCTGCCAATACGCTGTACCGACCAGGATGATGGGGAAGCGTCCGATCTTCTGGGTTTGTATGAGGGTCAGCGCCTCGAACAATTCATCCAGCGTACCAAAGCCTCCGGGCAACACGATGAAGCCCTGGGAGTATTTGATGAACATCACCTTGCGCACGAAGAAGTAGTCGAAGTTGATGCTTTTCTCTTTGTCGATGTATGGGTTGGAATGCTGCTCGAAGGGAAGTTCGATGTTGAGTCCTACGCTGGTGCCCCCGCCGCGCTGTGCGCCCTTGTTGGCCGCTTCCATGATCCCAGGTCCACCGCCGGTGATGACCCCATAACCATTACCGGTGAGTTGGAAGGCGATCTCTTCGGCAAGACGGTATTCCATGGAGTCCGGTTTGGTGCGTGCACTGCCGAAGATGCTTACGCAAGGACGTATGCGTTGCATGGCTTCGAAGCCGGCAACGAATTCGCTCATGATCTTGAATATGGCCCAGCTGTCGTTGGCCTTGACCTCGCTCCATCCTTTCCGTTTGAACGCTTTTGCGATCCGACGTTCACTTTCTTCCTGGGCTTTCGGGGTCTTCGCCATGGTGGGTGTTGTTGAGCGTGGCAAAGGAATGTCGCTACGATCCCTGCCGCACCGCGCGCAAGGGTCTCTTTTCAACGAGGCAGGTTGTACTGCTTGCCTGGCGCAGTTGTCCCGGTGGTGGTGAACGAATGTCCATCCGCACCGATCGTGCCCTCAGCTACCGAACTCCAGTTCCGCCTTGAGGAAGGGGTAGGTGTGTCCACGGCCCATGAGGACCACCTGTTCCGGTGTTCCGCGTGCCACCACTGTTCCGCCACCGGCGCCTCCTTCCGGCCCCATGTCGATCACATGGTCCGCCACCTTGATGATGTCCAGGTTGTGTTCGATGACCAATACCGTATTCCCGGCATCCACCAAGCGGTCGAGCACAGCGATGAGTTGTTTCACATCATCGAAATGCAGCCCGGTGGTCGGTTCGTCCAGGATGTAGAATGTGTTACCGGTGTCCCGCTTGCTCAATTCGGTCGCTAGCTTGATGCGCTGCGCTTCTCCTCCGCTCAACGTAGTGCTGCTTTGGCCCAGCGTTACGTATCCCAGACCCACATCGAGCAGGGTGCGCAATTTGTCGTTGATGCGTGGTAGGTCGGCAAAAAGCGTTGCTGCCTCTTCCACTGGCATGGCCAGCACATCGGCAATGTTCTTGCCTTTGAACCGCACCTCCAAGGTCTCGCGGTCGAAGCGTTTGCCCCGGCATGTTTCGCAAGGCACTGCCACATCCGGGAGGAAGTTCATTTCGATGGTACGCACACCGGCACCCTTGCACGTTTCACAGCGCCCTCCCGGGGTGTTGAAGCTGAAGCGCCCGGCCTTGTATCCGCGGATCTTCGCACTTGGCAGCTGGGCATACAACTCCCGTATATGATCGAACAGGCCGGTATAGGTGGCCGGATTGCTGCGCGGCGTTCTGCCGATGGGGCTTTGGTCCACTTCGATCACCTTGTCGATGTTTTCCAGGCCTAGGATCCGATCATACTGTAGCGGCTGGGTCTCGCTCCTGTAGAAATGGCGGCTCATGATGGGGTAGAGCGTATCGCCGACCAATGTGCTCTTGCCACTTCCGCTCACACCGGTCACGCAGATGAAGGTGCCCAAAGGGAGTTCGGTATCCACATCCTTCAGGTTGTTTCCGCGCGCCCCCAGCAGACGCAAGGACTTGCCATTTCCGCTGCGCCGCTGTTCGGGAATGGGTATGCGCATTTCCCCTCGCAAGTATCTGGCGGTGGTGCTATCGCCCAATGCTAGTTGGTGCGGGTCGCCTTGGGCAACGATACGGCCGCCATGTTCACCGGCACCTGGGCCGATGTCTATGAGGTGGTCCGCGCTCAGCATCATTTCCTTGTCGTGCTCCACCACCAGCACGCTGTTGCCCCCATCACGCAGGCTGCGCAGACTGCCGATCAGCCGCTGGTCATCGCGTTGGTGCAGCCCTATGCTGGGTTCGTCCAGGATGTACAACACACCCGTGAGTTGGCTGCCGATCTGTGTGGCCAGCCTGATTCGCTGGGCTTCTCCGCCGCTCAGCGTGCGTGCACTGCGGTCCAAGGTCAGGTATTCAAGGCCCACATCGATCAGGAAACGTGTGCGTGCGCTGATCTCCTTGACCGCCTCCCGAGCGATCGTGGCCTTCTTATCCTCGAGCCGCTCGATCAAGCCGCTCATGAATCCATTCAGGTCGGCGATGGACAGGTTGGCCAGTTCGAATACACTCTTGCCACCCAAGCGGAAGTGAAGTGCGGTCTTTTTCAAGCGGCTACCCTTGCATTCTGGGCAGGTCACCATATGGGTGAATTCAGCAGCCCATTTCCGGGCAGTCTTGGGGCCTTCCTGGGCCTGTTCGAGCACAAAAGGGATGATCCCTTCGAATTGGACAGTACGGTCGCTCAAGCCAACGCCGCTCCTCACACGGATGGGGTCGTCCAAACCATTCAGCAAGGCACCCAGTACTGCATCCTCCATCTCATCGATGGCGGTTTCCAGGTCATGGCCATATAGCTCAAGTACCGCTTCTATTTGCTTGAAGACCCACGTGCTCTTGTAGGCTCCAAGTGGAACGATACCGCCTTTCTTGATGCTCTTGCTGCGATCGGGTACGATCTTCTCCAAGGCCACATCGGTCACCTGCCCAAGGCCATTGCAACGCGGGCATGCACCATATGGGCTGTTGAAGCTGAAGAGGTTCGGTTCGGGCTCCTCGTAGGCGATGCCGCTCGTGGGGCACATGAGGTGTCGGCTCAGGTAGCGCGGTTCATCGCCCTGACTGTCCAGTACCATGAGGTTGCCTTTGCCTTGTTTCAGGGCGGCAGCACAGGTGTCGGCCAAACGCTTCTTTCCAGCCTCGGTCACCTTCAAACGGTCCACCACCAATTCTATGTCATGCACCTTGTATCGGTCCAAGCGCGGCCTGCCCGTGATATCGATGACCTCGCCATCGACACGAGCCCGGAGATAGCCTTGGCGCAGTAGCTGTTCGAACAACTCGCGGTAGTGTCCTTTGCGACCCCGCACCAGAGGTGCCAGGATAAGGATCTCGCGCTTGTCATAGGTCTCTTGGATAAGCTCCACGATACGTTGCTCCGTGTAGCGCACCATGGGTTCGCCCGTTACATAGGAGTATGCATCGGCCACTCGGGCGAAGAGCAGTCGCAGCAGGTCGTATATCTCTGTGATGGTGCCAACGGTGCTCCTTGGATTGCGGCTTATGGTCTTCTGCTCGATGGCGATCACCGGGCTAAGCCCACTGATCAGGTCCACATCCGGCCGCTCTATGCCGCCCAGGAATTGACGTGCGTAGGCATTGAAGGTCTCGATGTAGCGCCGCTGCCCCTCTGCGTGGATCGTATCGAAGGCCAGGCTGCTTTTTCCGCTCCCGCTCAGGCCGGTGATCACAACGAGCCGGTCCCGCGGTATGCGCACATCGATGTCCTTCAGGTTATGGACGCGTGCTCCGAGCACCTCGATGTGGTCGGCATCACTGTGGTCGGGAAGGCGAACGTCCGGGGCTGCTGGGGTTTCCAAGGCGAAGAATGCGGTGATCTGCTCAGTCCCTCGCCAAGGTGGCTTGGTCGAAGCCTGCTGCGGGCAGCAGGACGGTATAGGTTCGTCCCTCCCTGTTGCTCAGCTTGATGTCGCGCAACCAAGGGTTCAGCAATTTCAGGGTCTTGTAGTCGGTGTTCTTGCGCACGGCGAACGCTGCGAGGTCCTCGATCGGGCCGGTTATATCCACAGCCGTGGTAGGGTAGGGCGGGTACAAGTCCTTCTTACGGATATGGAATCCGTACCGCTCTGGATCGCTGATGATCTCCTTCATCGCCAATATGCGGAATACATAGCGTGAGGTCTCTTCGGGCAACAGCAGGTCGTAATAGCTGTCTTGTTGCTGGCGGCCCACTTGTTTGTTCACGCCACCCTGGCCCAGGTTGTATGCAGCTGCCGCCATGGCCCAGTCACCGAACTTGGCATAGGCTGCCTTCAAGTAACGTGTAGCGGCCACCGTGCTTTTTTCAACGTGGTAGCGCTCGTCCACTTCACTGTTCACTTCAAGGCCGTAGGAGGTGGCGGTCTCCTTCATGAACTGCCAATATCCGGTGGCTCCGGCGGGTGAGACCACGTTCGTCAGCCCGCTTTCTATCAGGGCCAGGTATTTCATGTCATCAGGCACCCCCTCGCGTTCCAGGATCTCCTCGATCAAGGGGAACCAACGCGCTGCCCTCTTGTGTGCCAGCAGCGTATTGCTCTGCCAATATGTGTTCACCAACAGTTCGCGGTCGAGACGTTCCCGCACATCGATCCTTTCCAAAGGGACCGGTTCGCCGCAGAAGCTCAACTCATTTGGAAGGGTAAGGGAGAACACCTGGTAGTTGTCGTTGAACAGGCGCTGGTGGTCAAGGTCATTCTCCGCATTTGTGGTGGAGAACGTAAGGATGTGGATACCCACGGCCCCGCAGACCAGCATGGCAGCCAGGGCGGTCGTCCTCAATAGGGTACGCACCAAGGAGTCGGGTGGGGTCATGTTCGAGGTGGATGGATGCGCTTGGTGAGCGCGAATAGCGTGCCGAAAACGGCGCTGGCATAGAGAACGAAGATCACCGTGTGGATGTTCCCCCACACCGGGATGAAAAGGCAGATACTACACGCCAGGAATGCATTGAGCAGCGAGACTCCGATGAAGGTCAAGGCCACCTGCCCATCGCTAAGTCCGGCATAGCTCAAGTGGTGTGTGGTATGGTCGCGGCCACCCACAAAAGGGGAACGGCCTTTGGCGATACGATTGATGGACACCACGGTCGTATCCACCAGCGGAAGCAGGAAGACGATCGCGGTGGCAGTGATCTGTCGCCAAGGCTCGATCCCGCCCCCGGGCGACTGTATGTTCCAGAAGAACCGGATGCCTACAAAGGCCAGGAATACACCTAAGAACTGGCTTCCCGTGTCGCCCATGAACATGCGAGAGGGGTTCCAATTGAAGAACAAGAAGCCGCACAGGGCGGACAAGGTACCGATCATGAGCACCAGGAAAACGGGTTCCATGGGCCCCAGAATTAGCATCACCATGGTTGCTGTGGCCAGGATGGCAATGGACACCACTGTGGTGATACCGTCCATGTTATCCAGCATATTGATGGAGTTCATCATGCCCACCACCCACACCAAGGTGATCAGGATGTTGGCCCACTGTGCATCGAAGATCGCAATGCTGGTGCCCGTGGCAATGAGCACGCCACCGCTCAAGAGCTGGACCACGAATTTCAGCATCGGGCGCGTGTTGTAGGCGTCGTCGGCCAGGCCCATCAGGAAACCGAGCGAGGTCGCCGCCAGCAGTCCCAGCAATTCCGGTCGCAATGCATCCATGGCCAAACCGGGGAACAGCACGCCATGCAGTGCGAAGCAAACCAGGAAGACAATGAAGAAACCTATGCCACCGAACGCGGGCTTCGATGAACTGCTCCAACGCACCATGTTGGGTTCCTGCTCGCGTATGCCCAGGGTTCGTGCAAAGCGCATGAACACAGAATTGATGAGCAGGCTGAACACCAGTGCCGCGAAGAACAGTCCGGAATAGATCAAGAATAGTTGAGTACCCGTGTACATGGTGCTTGCTGTCACGGGGTGGAAAGTGCCCATTTGCCTTGAAAGGGGTATCCATCTCTGTCCTTTTGGCTCATGATCGGGTCCTGCACACCCCACTGGATGGCCAGGTCCGGGTCATCCCATCGTATGGTACGTTCCGAAGCTTGGTCATAGTAGGCGGTGCATTTGTACAGGAAGACCGTGTCATCCTCCAAGGTCAGGAAGCCGTGGGCGAATCCGGGCGGCACCCATAGGAGTTGCTTCCGCTCAGCATCCAGTCTCACCTTGGCGTGGCGACCATAGGTAGGGCTGTCCGGGCGTATATCGACCACCACATCAAGGGCGGCACCCTTCACAACGCGCACCAACTTGCCCTGAGCATGAGGAGGGAGTTGGAAGTGTAGGCCGCGCAACACGCCCAGCTTGGAGGAGCTTTCGTTGTCCTGGACGAACTCCACTTCCAAACCGGTACTTCGCCTGAAATCGCCCTCATTGAAGGCCTCGAAGAAGTAGCCCCGCTCATCGCTGAATATCCTGGGCCGCAGAAGAAGCAAGCCCTCCAGTTCCAATGGTTCCACTTCCATGGTCATTTGCCTCTCAGCCAAGCGAGCCAACCGCCACCGCCCTTGGCATGTTCCTCGTAGTACCCTCCTCCATAGCTCTGGCCGTAGCCGTAACCGTAACCATAGCCATAGCCATAGTTGTAGCCGTATTTGTTCCGGTCGGTATCGACGCCGTTGAGGATGGTGCTCAAGCGCGTGATACTGTTCTCATTGATCAGGCGGTCCACGTTCTGGACGAACTGCTTCTTGCTGTAGTCGCTTCGGAAGATGTAGATCGGATAGTCGGCTCGTTGGATCATGGGGATGCCGTCCGTGACCAGGCCCACCGGTGGGTTGTCGATCAGGACCACATCGTACATGCCACGCAGCACGTCGAGCAATTCGTCCATACGCTTGCTGATGATGAGTTCCGACGGATTCGGGGGGATAGGTCCTGCCGTGATGAAGTGCAGTCCTTCCAACTCGCTCTTTCGGATGCAAGTATCCAGATCATGCTTTCCGATGAGCAATGTGCTCATCCCCTGTAGGTTCTCGACCCCGAACCCAAGGTGGATCTTGGGCTTGCGCATATCCAGGTCCAGTATGATGACCCGCTTTCCGCTGTAGGAGATGATACCCGCCAGGTTTATGGCTACAAAGGTCTTTCCCTCTCCGGATATGGTGCTGGTTATGGCGATAAGCTTGGCTCCCGGGGAGTTATCAACGAATTGCAGGTTGGTCCGGATGCTACGAAAAGCCTCGGCGATCAAGGATTTTGGATTCTTATCGATGAGCAGTTGGGAGATCGGGATATCCTTCTTGTACTTGGGTACCATGCCAAGAATTCCGATGCTCGCGTTGGAAAGCTTGGCAATGTCGTGGAGCGAGGTGATGTTGTCGTGCAGGATGTATCGCACCAAGACGAACAGAAGGCTCAACAGGAAACCGGAAGCCAGGTAGGATGAGAACACCATGTTACGCTGTGGGCTCAAGGGTACTCCGGAGATCGACGCGTTTTCCAATATTCGATTCTCGGAAACCGACCCGGCCTTGCTGATCCGGTACTCGATGTCCTTCTCCAGCAGCAGCGTGTAGTACTTCTCGTTGATATTGAAAACACGGGCAATGCGCGCATACTGCAATTCCTTTTCAGGCAATTGAAGGAATTCACGTTCGAACGCGCTGAGGTAGCTTTCCAGCTCCGATCTTCGGTCCACAGCGCGTTGTTTCAACACGTCCACGGTGTTCAGCAACATGCGCTTCTGGGTCTCGATCTGGATATCCAGCGACTGCATCGCTTGGTTGGCGTTCGTGGCATCAAAAAGCAAGGCCGAGCGAAGTAGGATGAGTTCCTGTAGGTCCGCCATCATGCGGGTCAGGTTGTTCTCGAAGGGCGTGCCTACAAGCAGTGGCATCAGGTCGTCCGCATGCACTTCGCTCGCGGGTCTATCGGTCGCACGGCCGATCTCGTTGAGCAATTCGATGTTCATGGAGAGGCTGACCATTTCATCCTCATAGGTCGTTCGCCGTTCCAGGTATATCGGGGTCAACTGGTCGAGGTCGGCGATCTTGTTCTCCATCTTCACAGCTTGGAGGCTGTATTCCATCTCACGCAGTTGCTCGAAAACGGTATCCTTCTGGCTCCTGATGAACTTGATGATGCTTTCCGCACTTTGGATCTGCCGCTCGATGTCGTAGTCGATGAAGGTCTCGGCAGCCACCTGGGCGAGATCCTTGGCCAGTAGACTATTCTCGTCCTGGCAGGTTATCTCCACGGTCTTTGCATTGGCATCGGCGATGCGCACCTGGAGCAACTTGGAATACCGCTGGATCAAAGACTGGGACGAGTTGATCTTCAGGTACAGTTCCATGCGGTTCTCCACATCCGTGGCCAGCGCCGTAGGTGATATATCGAGGATGCCCGAGAAATGTGGCATGTGGATGGGCGCACCCCGCCTGAAGGTCTGTTGGTATTGCCGTGTACCCAAGGTATAGGCTATGCCCACATCGTCCGGTTTGGATAGGTCCACCAGAACCGGCTGGTCCAATATGCTCTTGTCCAGTACGTCCAATTCCCGCAGCCGGAAAAAGGAACGGGTGTAGTATTCCTCGGTCAGGATCTGCCCCTTGTTGAAGTAGCTCACATCCAAGGGCATCCTATCAAGCACCTTGTCGAGGAAGAACTTCGAGCGCATCAGTTCCACATCCGCCTGCAGGTTCTGGTCTTCTCCGAAGGTGCTCATGCTCAGTACTTGCTGGGCCGTATTCCGCTCGCGCAATTGCAGCACCGCGCGCGACTCATAGATGGGCGCTGTGTACCGCAAGTAGATGACGGCTGCGGCCAGGGCGGTGAGCATGCATAGCACGATCCATATCAGGCTGCCACGAACGATATGCAGGAAAAGCCCTAGCTCGAACTCATTGCTGAAGTTCGTTATGCGCTCTTTGTAGCTCTCGAAATTGAGGCTGCGCTGGCTGATGTCGTCGTTGAGCATGTGCCAGGGATGGCCTACCTGTTGAAGCCGTTCACAATACCGATCAGAAGGAGGGTCGTTGTCAACAGGGCGATCAGGGGGTTCAGGTCGCTGAGGATCTCACGTGCGATCTCCGCATTGGGTTGCACATACACGATATCATCCCCTTCCATCACGATATCGGCGTACTTCAGCCCCTCGATGGTGGATAGGTCGAATTCATAGACCTTTCTGGGCCCTCCTGCCGGGTCCACCCGGAAGAGCTTCACCCGCTTCGCCTTGCCCCGTGGCGCAAGACCACCAGCATTGGCCAAGACCTCCATCAGGGTCGTGTTGTTGTTCTCCAACAAGATGCTGCGCGAAGTGCCGGTAAGGCCCGGGAACACCACGACCCTTCGATTCATTACTTGGATCTGCACGAAGGGTCGGTTGTAGAACTCGGCGTAGCGTTCCTCCAGGTACATCTCGGCCTCACGCATGTTCAAGCCGGCCAGCGGTACCCTGCCGATCAGCGGAAGTTTCACCATGCCGTCGAACTCCACTTGGTAGGTGAAGGACATGCGGGTGATCATCATCACGTCCCGTGCAGCACGGTCGGAGACCATGTCGATCAGTTTGTAGCCATCATTGGCGAACAGCCGCATATCGATGGCATCGTTGGGTTGTAGACGGAAAAGCTTGGAGGTGCTGTCCACATACGTGTCGAACTCGTAGTCGTTCGGGGTCTTGAACATCACGTCCGAGTTGACCGTGCATCCGGTCAACAGGGCTACGAACCCGATAATGGCCGTCCAACGGCTGTACCTGATAGGACTGAACATGGCTGGCAAATGTAACGTTTATGGGTGCTGTGTTCAGGCGAGCAAAGTGCGGTAAAGGGCGGCCGTATCCGCCACCAATCGGGTATAATGGTAGCGCTGCCGAACATGTTCCCAGCCACCACTGCCCATGCTTTTGCGCAGGTCGTCGTTCTCCACCAGCCGCAGCAAGTGTTCCTCGAGCCCTGCGCGGTCGCCACTTTCGCTCAGCAGCGCAGTGGCGCCGGGCCGCACGACGTTCTCTATACCACCCACTCGGGTGCTAACAATGGGCCTGTTGGCCGCCTGCGCTTCGATCAGGCTCACCGGTGTACCCTCGTTCAGGCTGGTGAGCATTATGATGTCCACCCCGGCGTTCACCAGGTCCACCTCCTTGATCCAACTGGTGAAGGTGACTGCTGCTGCATCCACCATGGGCTTCCCATTCACTCCATGTCCGAACCCATGTCCATCGAAGAATGGCCCTATGGTCTGGCTTAGACCGATGTCGCGTACCCGCTGCTGTAGTCGCTCGCGCTCCTCGCCATCGCCCACCACGAAGGCCCTTACACGCTTGCCGGTACGCTCGGCTACTGCCGCGAATACATCCAGGAAGAGGTCGTGGTTTTTGATGGGTACCAAGCGGCCAACGATGCCTATGGCGATCTCGTCGTCCGCGACGCCATACACCTTGCGGAACAAGGCACGTTTGCTTTCTTGGTCCTCCCTGAAACGGGTCAGGTCGAAGCCCAGAGGGATCACACTGACCTTGTCTGCGCGGCAGATGCGGTGTTCTTCCACCAGTTCCTTCTTCTGGCCCTCGCTGATGGCAATGATGCGAGAGGAACGCATGGCCAGGAAGCGTTCTATATTCTTGTAAAGGGCTGTGCGTACCGGACCGAAATAGCTGTGGAACACATGCCCATGGAAGGTGTGTACTATGGCCTTTACGCCCAGATCCGCGGCGGCCATGCGCCCCACGGCACCGGCCTTTGCGGCATGGGTATGGACGATGTCCGGCTTGAACTCCTTGATCAGTTGCTTGATCCTACGGTATGCGTCACGGTCGCGCCAAGGTGCCACTTCGCGTTGCAACTCGGGCAATATCATGGACTTCACGCCCATGGCGTCCAGGATGTGCTGGCTGCCTTCCTCCGTGGCCTCCTGGCTGCCGCCCACCAGCAGCGTCTCGAACTCATCGGGTAGGTAGCGCGTCAGGTAGGCCGCGTTGTGCGTGGGGCCGCCAAGATTGAAACGGTTGATTATGCGGAGGACGCGGGGCATTGGAAGGGACTATTCGGGGTGGCAGCGTGGACGAGTGGCCAACGGCCATAGGGGCTGCACGGGGCTACAAGGATAAGACGCACCGGGGACGTGGGGTTGCTTACCCGGAACCTTTGGGCCCTTGTGGAGATTGGTTGTACCGCAAGAACGCAGGAGGCCTTTGTCGCGAGCGACTTCGGGCCATACCGAAGGCAGCCGCGGTCGGGTGCTATTTCGGGAATAGAACGTTGTACGGATCGAAAAGCAGCGAATACCCGAGACATTTCCGTCTATTGCACACCTTCGTAGCAACCACGTTCAGGACTTCCTCACGGAACGAACCATCAGGTCCGAGCTCAGGAAGCGGAGCCAGGCCGGCGTGCCGGCGCACTGCGAAAGACGCTTGGCCAAGCGCAGTGACAGACCGGATAGCAGCAGATTAAAAGGGAACACCGTGTGGTTCAGGAGGTCCCAGTGTTGCACTTGAAGGTGTTCCTCCAGGGCCTTGCGGGCCTGTGCCGTGCTATAGGTATGGGTACGCAGACCACTGGAAAGCACCTTGTTCCTGCTCCCGAAAAGCCGAAGTGGTGTGCGCAGCAAGATCCGGAGCACGGTATCCAGACCATGAGCGTTGGTGAATGTGATCACTGCGGTACCGCCAGGCACCAGGCTATCGGCGATGAAGGCCAGGTTGCGGGAAAGCTCATCCGGGGCCATGTATGTGGTCACCCCCAGCATGAAGATCGCGTCGAACCGCCGCAGTGGCAGGTCGTGTTCGTAGGCCGAACCCACAAAACGTTGCCCTTCAGGAATATTGCTTTGTGCCAGCATGCCAGCACTTACGTCCGTTGCATGGAAGCGGATCGTTGGGAAGCGTTCGAGCAAGTGGTCGTAGAGATTGCCGGTGCCCGCTCCGATGTCCAGCACATCCTTGTCCTTCAAGTCCAGCCCCCGCGTGGCTTTCTCCAACCTTTCATTGAAGAAATAGTGGTGGAATGCGCTCTGCGTGCCGTACTTGGCGCGATAGGAGCCGCTTACGCGGTCGAAGAACTGCGCAGCCTGATGGTGCTGGGTAGGAGATGTGTGTGTGCTCAAAACCGTGGACTGCATGCCGGCTTCTTGGCGTTGCCCCTTCGTTCGGGTGCCACCCACCCGTCGGCGTTACAGGTGGATCACCTCTCCGTAGGCCGCTGCCGCCGCCTCCATGATGGCTTCGCTCATGGTGGGGTGGGGGTGTACGGTCTTGATGATCTCGTGGCCCGTGGTCTCCAGCTTGCGAATACTCACACACTCGGCGATCATCTCCGTTACGTTGGCCCCGATCATGTGCGCACCCAGCAGCTCGCCGTACTTGGCATCGAAGATCAGCTTCACAAAACCGTCCTTAGCGCCCGCAGCGCTGGCTTTTCCGCTGGCCGTGAAAGGGAACTTGCCCACCTTGATATCCAGGCCCTTCTCCTTGGCCTGTTTTTCGGTGTAGCCCACGCTGGCCACCTCGGGGCTGCAGTAGGTGCATCCAGGAATGTTGTTGTAGTCGATCTTCTCCGGGTTGTGTCCAGCGATCTTCTCCACGCAGGTTATGCCTTCTGCGCTGGCCACATGGGCCAGGGCCTGGCCGGGGGTGCAGTCGCCGATGGCGTAGTAACCGGGGATGTTGGTGGCGTAGTAGCCGTCCACGGTGATCTTGCCCTTGTCGGTCACGATACCCACCTCTTCGAGCCCGATGCCTTCCAGGTTGGCCACGATGCCGGCGGCGCTGAGCACGATGTCACACTCAAGGGTCTGTTCGCCCTTTGGTGTCTTCACCGTCACCTTGCAGCCTTTGCCTTTGGTGTCCACGGCGGTCACTTCGGAGGAGGTCATCACCTCGATGCCCTGCTTCTTGAAGCTCTTCTCCAACTGCTTGCTCACGTCCTCGTCCTCAACGGGTACCACGTTCGGCATGAACTCGATCAGCGTGACCTTCGTGCCGATGGCGTTGTAGAAGTAGGCGAACTCGCTGCCGATGGCACCGCTGCCCACCACCACCATGCTCTTGGGCTGTTCGGGCAGCACCATGGCATCGCGGTAGCCTATGATCTTCTTGCCATCCTGCTTCAAAGCAGGCAGTTCGCGGCTGCGTGCGCCGGTCGCGATGATGATGGACTTTCCTTCCACCACCTGCTTCTTGCCGTCCCCGCCGGTCACCTCGACCTTCTTTCCGGGCATCAGCTTGCCGCTGCCCATGATCACATCGATCTTGTTCTTCTTCATCAGGAACTGCACACCGTTGCTCATCCCTTTGGCCACATCGCGGCTTCGCTTCACCATGCCGCCGAAGTCGGCCTTGGGCGCTCCTACGGTAATGCCGTAGTCCTTGGCGTGGTTGATGTACTCGAACACATTGGCGCTCTTCAACAGGGCCTTGGTGGGGATGCACCCCCAGTTCAGGCAGATGCCGCCCAGCGATTCCTTTTCAACGATTGCGGTCTTCAGGCCAAGTTGGCTGGCGCGGATGGCGGCCACGTAGCCGCCAGGGCCACTGCCGAGAACGATCAGGTCGTAGCTCATTTCGGTTTGCGAGTGCGGGGTTCTTTTGGATCTAAGGCGGGCTGCCCTCTCCATTTCCGGAGCAGTGCAGCGGGCGCGAAGGTAACCATCGTCTTGGGGTCGGTGATCACCGGTGGCATCTGAGAGAAGGAGCACTTCGGACGCGCTGAACCGAATGCGTGGAAGACCTGTGGGGCACGAACTGGATCTACTGGATGGTCAATTCCTTGGAGTGGCAATGCTGCCCGGCGGCCATGCCGGATCGAGCCACGGTATCGGACCGCTGCTATATTGGCAACCCAAACCCAACAACCATGAGCGATACGATCACCCCCGCAGTTAGCCCACAACGTCCAACCTTTCTCACCGTGCTCTGCATCCTCAGCTTCATTGCAGGCATCTGGGGTGTGTATAGCGGCATCCAGAACAGCTTCACGGATAAGGCCCAGGAGGAACTGGAGAATGCCCGCATCGAAATGGAGGAGGCCATGGATGAGATGGGGGACGCCCCGGCGATGGTGGCAGATATGATGGAATCGGCCCTGGTGATGGCCGAGACGGCCGCCGAGAACGCCAAGAGCCTGGGGTATGTGGAGATCGCCACTTCGCTCCTCAGCCTGTTAGGCGTATGGCTGATGTGGAATCTGCGTCGCATGGGCTTTGGGATATATGTGGTTGCCAGCCTGCTGGGCCTGCTCGTCCCCTTCGCATTCCTTGGCTTCAACCTTGTTACATTCATCGGTCTCGGATTCGGGGCGTTCATCACGGTGCTCTTCATTGTCCTATATGCCGTGAACCTCAAGCACATGCGTTAAGAGAGGATCGGTCCATTTTTTCAAAGCCCCCGTGCCTGTCTTGGCCGGGGGCTTTGTGTTTGTGCCCAAGTACCTTAGCGCCCATCATGGCCAGCACCCGATTCCTGCCCGATGAAAGCGGCAGCACCCGCCGACCCGACCTGTTGGCCTTTTTGGCCGTGCTAGGCTTCATCAACACCGGTTTCTTCGGCATCCTTTACGCCATTGGTGTGCCTACCATGATGCTCTTGGCCCAAATGCCACTGGAGGAGTACATGGAGCTCTTCTCGGCTCAAATGGCCACCACGCCCATGGCGGTGGAGCCGGAGGAGATCGCCTGGTTCGCCGAATTGCTGCATGCCCATGGTACCGTGCTCATGCTGATCCTGCTGGTCCGCACAGTGGTCCGTTTTGTAGGCATATTGACCATGTGGCGCGGGCATAGGGTGGGCTTCCACATCTATGCTGCAGCGCAGTTGCTGGGCATCTTCGCCCCCCACATCGTGCTACCCTTGAGCCTGCTGGGTATGGGTGGTCCCTTGCTGGCGGTGGGGATGACGGCCTTGTATGGGACGCAGGTGAAGCGACTGCGTTAAGGGTCCCATGTGCACGTAGTCACCTTCCCCACGCTGGTGAACGCACCACAATGCGTTTCTTGTGGCCAAACACGAATAGGCCATGGGCAAGAACGCTGAAGCGAGCGGCGGAAGCCGCATACTGGACCTGATCGAGAAAGGCGGCAACAAACTGCCTGATCCAGCAGCCCTCTTCCTGGGCCTCATGCTGCTGATCTGGGTGCTCTCGGCCATCTTCTCGGGTTTCAGCTTCAGCGAGGTGGACCCGCGAACGGGCTCCGCCATCGTGGTGAACGACCTGCTTACAGGCACGGCCATCGCCAACTTTCTAGCGAACATGGTAACCACCTTCACCAGCTTCGCACCACTGGGCATTGGGCTGGCAGCCATGCTGGGTGTTGGTGTTGCTGAGCACTCGGGTTTCATAAACGCCGGGCTGAAGAGCATGCTGAAGGTGACCCCGCAAGCCTTGCTTACACCCATGCTGATCCTGGTGGCCATCGTATCGCACACGGCCACGGATGCTGGCTACGTACTTGTTATTCCCTTGGGTGGGGTGATCTTCCACGCGGCGGGGCGGCACCCACTGGCCGGTATCGCAGCGGCTTTCGCGGGCGTCAGTGGAGGCTTCAGCGCCAATTTCGTTCCCAGCAGCTTGGATCCGTTGTTGCAGGGCTTTACACAGGAGGCAGCACGCATCATTCAGCCTGGCATGGAGCTGAATCCCTTGAACAACTGGTATTTCACCAGCGCCAGCTGCCTGCTTATCGTGCTGGTGGGCTGGTACATGACCGACCGCATCGTGGAGCCGCGCCTGAAGAAAGTGGCCGTGCAATTGGACCCCACGGACACGGGGACCACAATGGACGAACTGAAGCCCAGCGAGAAGTCCGCCTTCCGCGTGGCGACCTTGGCGATGCTGCTGATGTTGGTGGGTCTGTTCCTATGGGCCTCGCCCAGCGACTCCGCCCTGCGTTCGGAGAAAGGGGAACTCGCCGCTTTCGCGGCCCCATTGATGCGCTCCATCGTGCCCATCATCCTGCTGGTGTTCTTGGTGCCGGGCATCATCTACGGGTACATGGCGGGCACCTATTCCAACACGAAGGAAGTGGTGGCGCACATGAGCAAGAGCATGAGCGGCATGAGCTACTACATCGTAATGGCCTTCTTCTGCGCGCTCTTCATCGACGCTTTCAATAAGAGCAACCTGGGTGCGCTGCTGGCCCTGAAGGGTGCCGCCACGCTACAGAGCATGATGCTGCCGGGCGGCGTCACCATCGTGGGCATCATTTTACTTACGGCCTTCGTGAACCTCTTCATCGGTTCGGCCAGCGCGAAGTGGGCCTTGATCGCGCCCATCTTCGTGCCCATGCTGATGCAGCTCGGTATCTCGCCGGACCTGACCCAGGCCAGCTATCGTGTGGGCGATTCCGTAAGCAACATCGTTACCCCGCTGATGCCTTATTTTCCGCTGGTGGTGGTGTACTGCCAGCGCTATGTGAAGGGCACGGGTATCGGCACGCTCACCTCCATGATGATCCCGTATTCCGTGGTCTTCCTGGTATTATGGACCATCTTCCTGCTTTCGTATTGGGCCCTGGGCTTCCCCTTGGGCCTACAGGCCACTTACGATTACGCCCCGAACTGATGATGGCAACCTGATCGCATCTTGGACGTGGTAAAGTGTCGGCCCTTGCGCGTTCTTTCCAGCGCTGTGCGTTATAGGACCAGTGGCTGTTCCTCCCTCGGGAAGTACAGTTACACGATGTGCCCGTTTTCCAACGTGACTTTGGTCCCTGCCCGGCGTTGGTCCACCGGGTAGCTTTGTGCCGTTGCCCATGGACCTGGTGCGAAAGAACCTGAACGGAGTTGTACTCGCTACCGGCCTTGGGCTGGTGGCCCACTTCGTGGCGGCCCATACGCCTTCCTCGCTGAACAGTATACTCTTGGCATTGCTGCTGGGTATGCTGGTGGGCAACCTGCTCCGTGTGCCAGCCTCATTCCAAGCTGGCATAGGTTCCACCAGCAGCAAACTGCTGGAACTGGCCGTGCTCTTCCTGGCCTTCAGCATCAACTATTCGCACATCGCCGAATTGGGCGCAGGTTCGTTCGGTATCGTGGCGGTGCTGGTGTTCGTCATGGTATTGGTCACCTTCTTCCTGGCCCGCCGGGTAAATTGTCCGGGAAGCACCGGTTGGCTGGTGGGCTTCGGCACGGCCATCTGCGGTTCTTCGGCGATCGCTGCGCTGGCACCGCGTGTAGCGAAGAACAAGGAGGATGTTGGCATAGCCATGGCCGTGGTGAACCTCTTCGGGAGCGTGGGCATGGTCGTACTTCCGCTACTCCTGGTTCGCTTCGGTCTGGATACCACGCAGTTGGGGGTGCTTATCGGTGGTACTTTGCATTCGGTTGGCAACGTGGTGGGTGCTGGTTACACGATCAGCGATGGTGTCGGGGAAGCGGCCACTACCATCAAGCTGGCCCGCGTAGCGCTGCTTTCCCCGGCACTCATAGTGTTCAACTACCTGGTGAATCGCGATGAGGCGCGTGGCTGGCGCGCTCACATTCGCCTGCCGTGGTACCTCTGGGGCTTCATCGGTATCACCATACTTACGTCACTTGTGCCCATGCCGCCGGCCTTGCTGGATGTGATGGCCACGGCCGGCAAGTTGGCGCTCACCATCGCGTTGGCCGCGATCGGTCTCAAGGTCAGCTTTCGGGAACTCTATGTTTCGGGCCGTAAGGGCCTTGGGTTCGGGTTGATCGTCTTCGCGATCCAATTCGGGCTGGTGGCGCTGTTGATGGTGGTGTTGGGGTAGGGTCAGCCTTTGATCGCCACTCCACTGATCTCCACGTTCACGCCACGCGGCAGTCCCTTCACGGCCACCGCTTCGCGTGCCGGAGGCACTTCGCTGAAGTAGGTTGCATACGCTTCGTTCACGGTGGCGTAATGCGTCAGGTCGCTCAGGAAGATGGTCACCTTCACCAGATCCGCGTAATCCAGTCCGGCTGCGTTCAAGAGCTTGCCCAAGTTCTCCATCACCTGCTTGGTCTCCGTGGCAATATCCCCGGTGTGCAAGTTCCCTGCTTCGTCGATGGCGATCTGTCCGCTGAGAAAAACCAGGCCACCTGCTTCGATGGCAGGGGTGTACGGTGCTATGGGCTTGGCGGAGTTGGGTGGGAAGATGGGGGTTTTCATAGGGCAAAGATCAGAAGGATGTGATGAAATGAAGGCCGGTAATGAAGCGGTAACGCATTGATCATTCAGATGCGCACGTTTAGCGCCGACCCAGTGGGTCGACTTGGCTACCGTTCGTAGCCGAGAGGGGGCGCACATCCGATCATCTGATCGACCGGGTACTTTTGTCCCCGAAATGGAACAACTGCCCCTGATCCTGGTCACCAACGACGATGGCGTTTTCGCGCCCGGCATCCGCGCCCTGGCGGAAGAGATGAAAGCGTACGGTCGAGTCATGGTCGTGGCGCCGGATAAGCCGCAGAGCGCCATGGGGCATGCGATCACCATCCACAGCTTTCTGCGCCTGCAAAGCGTGGACCTGATGGATGGCGTGGAAGCATGGAGCTGTAGCGGCACTCCGGTGGATTGCGTAAAGCTGGCCATCTACAAGCTGCTCGGCGGCAGCAAGCCGGACCTGCTGGTAAGCGGTGTGAACCACGGGGCCAACATCAGCATCAACGTATTGTACAGCGGCACCATGAGCGCCGCGGTGGAAGGGGCCATGGAAGGCATCCCGAGCATCGGCTTCAGCCTGATGGACCATGCCATCGAAGCGGACTTCAGCCAGGTGCTGCCTGTCATTCGTTCCGTCGTGGCCAACACCCTCAAGCACGGCATGACATCCGGCACCTGCTTGAACGTCAACGTACCCCGCAACACTGGAGTGCCGCTGAAAGGCATCCGTGTGTGTCGCCAGGCCAAGGCCAACTGGGAGGATGAGTTCGAAACACGCCTGGATCCCGGCAACAAGGAGTACTACTGGTTGCGGGGCGAATTCAAGAGCGAGGACCAAGGTGAAGACACCGACGTATGGGCCGTGAACAACGGCTTCGTGAGCATGGTGCCCACCCAGTACGACATGACGGCTCACCATAGCATAGCACACCTGAACACCTGGGGCAATGCGTTGGGATAGTGTTCCTATTGGTATCGTGCTGGGGCTGGTTGTGCCCGTGTTGGGCTTCTTCCTTTACGGATACATACACACGACCCTGGTCCGCCCGCACTTGGACCTGCCGTATTACATCAACGACCTCTTCCTGGGAACGCGCCAGTTCCAAGCCCCCATCCTGAGCCTCTCGCTCATCGCCAACCTGGCGGTCTTCTTCCTCTTCAACCGCTGGAAGATGGCCGATGCCATGCGGGGCATCTTGATCTCCACCTTCATCTACGGCATCGTCATCGTGGTGCTTTGGTTCTAGGTCCCATGGGCAAGCGCCTTTACATCATTGCAGGCGAAGCCAGCGGGGATCTGCACGGCGGAAACCTGGTTCGGGAGCTGCTCGCAGTGGCGGGAAGAAGTGGTGAGGGGCAAGTGGATCTGTTGCAAGAGAGCTCCGAAGACGCCCAGGCCGACTTGGAAACTGGTTCGATGCCATTGGAGATCAGAGCCTGGGGTGGAGAACGCATGGCGGAGGCTGGTGCCGAGGTGGTCAAGCATTACCGCGAACTGGCCTTCATGGGCTTTGCCGAGGTGATCATGAACCTGCGCACCATCCTGCGCAACATCGAAGTGTGCAAACGTGACATCGAGGCCTTCGCACCCGATGCGCTCATCCTCATCGACTATCCGGGTTTCAATCTACGCATCGCCAAGTGGGCACATGACAGGGGCATTCCCGTGCACTACTACATAAGTCCCCAGGTGTGGGCCTGGAAGAAGGGGAGGGTACACACCATCAAACAGGTGGTCGATCATATGTACGTGATCCTTCCCTTTGAGAAGGACTGGTACGCCCGGTATGGCATGGAGGTGGACTTCGTGGGACATCCGTTGTTGGACGCCATCGCCCAGG